>JBATPI010000127.1:0-80997 GCA_049291415.1 Paracoccaceae bacterium
GACATGGCCAAGCGGATGGTTGATTCCGGCGTGCGGATCGAGATTGAGGCCTTCGACACCGGCCATCTATGGTTTGCAAAGCAATTGGCGGATGAGGGGATCATCCCCGATCCGGTGTTGGTGCAGCTGTGCATGGGCGTGCCATGGGGCGCGCCGGATGACCTGAACACCTTTATGGCGATGGTCAACAATGTGCCAAAGCATTGGCACTGGTCGGCCTTTGCGCTGGGCCGCAATGAGATGCCTTATGTGGCGGCTTCGGTCCTTGCGGGTGGCAACGTACGGGTTGGTTTGGAAGACAACCTGTGGCTGGACAAGGGCGTGTTGGCGACCAACGCGCAACTGGTAGAGCGGGCCTGCACGATCATCGAGAACATGGGCGCGCGGGTGATCACCCCTGCCGAAGTGCGGGCGCGGCTGGGTCTGAGCAAGCGCGCGCCGGTTTGATCGGGCATGGATGATCGCGCGTTTTTATATGTCATAGCCGGGTCGGTGATGATCGGGGCCTATGGCTTTGGTCTGTTGCCGAAAACCCGGCGGGGGCTGGGGTTCGGGCTGGCGCTGGTGGCCTTGTGGGTCTTTGGCTTTATGGGGCTGGAACTGGCGACGCGGGGGCTGAATGTCTTTGGGACGGGTGCGTTTTTCTTTGGCGCGGCGGTTCTGGGTGGCGTGGCCGGGCTGATCGGGCTGGGCACGCAAGCGGTGGTTCTTGCCAATGGCGGTCGGCGGGCGGTGGCATTGCGACTGGTCGGGGCGGCGGTGTTGATCGCGGCTTATGTTCTGTTGTTCCTTTTTACCAAGGCGTGGAGATGACTTTTGCAGGGGCAAATACCCTGGGCAAGGGGTGGCGCGTGGCGATGGCTTTGGCGCTGATTGTGGCGGCTTTGGCGTTGGCTTCTTGTATGGAGACGCCGCCGGGCGGGCCGCAAGGGAAACTGCTGACCGACACCGAGCGGGCCGATTGCCTGATGCGGGGTGGTACGACCGGTTATGGCGGCTTCTTCCCCGATGAGGTCTGTTTCACCCCGCAAAAGGATGCCGGCAAGGCCTGCACCAAGGCGGGCGATTGCACCGGGCTATGTCTGGCCGAGACGAAGACCTGCTCAAAGGTCTCGCCCATCTTCGGCTGTTATGAATTTCTGGATGAAACCGGCCAGAAGGCCGACATCTGCGTGGATTGAAGGGGAAAAGAATGACTCGCAAAGCGGCAATCATCGGTGGTGGGGTTATCGGCGGCGGTTGGGCTGCGCGGTTTCTTTTGAACGGCTGGGATGTGGGAGTTTTTGATCCCGATCCAGAGGCCGCGCGCAAGATCGAGGCGGTCATGTCGAACGCCCGTCTGGCCTTGCCTGCGCTGTCGGATGTGCCGATGCCGCCCGAGGGCAAGCTGACCTTTCACGACACGATCGGCGAGGCTGTCGAGGGCGCGGAATATGTGCAAGAGTCGGTTTCCGAGCGCATTGAGCTGAAAAAGCGCGTTTATGCCCAGTTGCAGCAGGCCAATCCCGGCGTTCTGATCGGCTCTTCGACCAGCGGTTTCAAGGCGACCGATCTGCAAGAGGGCGCGCCAAATCCGGGCAATATCATCGTCTCGCACCCGTTCAACCCGGTTTACCTTTTGCCGCTGTCAGAAATCTCGGGCAGCCCGGCGAACTCAGCCGAGGTGGTTGAGCGCACGGTGCAGATCATGAAGGACATCGGGATGTTCCCGCTGGTGATCCGCAATGAGATTGACGCCTTCATCGGCAACCGCTTTCTTGAGGCGGTCTGGCGCGAGGCGCTTTGGATGCTGAAAGACGGCATCGCCACCACGGAAGAAATTGATGACGCGATCCGCATGGGCTTTGGCCTGCGCTGGGGCCAGATGGGCCTGTTTGAGACCTACCGCATTGCGGGCGGCGAAGCTGGCATGCGGCATTTCATGGCGCAGTTCGGCCCGGCGCTGAAATGGCCGTGGACCAAGCTGATGGACGTGCCCGAGTTCAACGAAGAGCTGGTTGATCTGGTTGCCAACCAGTCCGACGCGCAATCGGGCATGTATACCATCCGTGAGCTGGAGCGGATCCGCGACCAGAACCTGGTTGGCTTTTTGCGGGCATTGAAGGAACGCAACTGGGGCGCGGGCAAGGTGTTGCGCGAGCATGACGAGGCGCGCCGCACCGCGTTCCATGAAACCGTTGATGCCACTGTCGCCGCACCGCTGAAACTGATCGACGCGCAGGTGCTGCCGGGCTGGATCGACTATAACGGCCATATGACCGAAAGCCGCTATCTGTTTTGTGCGTCAGAGGTTTGCGATGCCTTCTTGCGGTTGATCGGCGCCGGTATGGACTATGTCGCGGCGGGGCACAGCTATTACACCGCCGAGACGCATATCCGCCATCTGGGCGAGGCGAAACTGGGCGACCGGGTTGCCGGCACGATCCAGATCCTGTCGGCGGATGACAAGAAAATCCATTATTTCATCCACCTTTCGGTTGATGGACAACCCGTGGCGACGGCTGAACAGATCATGCTGCATGTCGACATGAAGGCGGGCAAGACCTGCGTGGCTGCGCCCGAAGTGTTGGCGCGCCTGCGGCCCATCGCGGCGCTGCATGCGGGCTTGCCGGTGCCCGAAGGTGTGGGCCGCGCCGTGGGTCAACGCAAGTGACGCGCCGCGTTCTGATCACGGCAGGGGCCAATGGCATCGGTCTGGTCATGGCCCGCGCCTTTGCGGCGCTGGGCGACAGGGTCTGGGTGACCGATGTCGATGTCGACATGCTGACGGCGCTGCCGCCCGGCATCCGTGGCTCATATTGCGATGCGTCATCGGAAACAGCGATGGAGCTGCTGTTTGCTGAGATCACTGCGGAATGGGGCGGTCTGGATGTGCTGGTCGCCAATGCCGGGATCAAAGGCCCGACCTCCGCCATCGAGGATATGCCGCTGGACGCATGGCACCAATGCCTTGGCGTCAATCTGGATGGCGCGATGCTGGCCGCGCGCGGGGCTGCACGGCTGATGAAGCCTGCGGGCAAGGGGGCGATGGTGTTCATGTCCTCGACTGCGGGCCTCTATGCCAACCCGTTCCGCGCGCCCTATGTGGCGGCAAAATGGGGTGTGATCGGGCTGATGAAGACCGTGGCGATGGAGTTGGGGCCGCATGGCATCCGCGCCAACGCGATCTGCCCCGGCTCGGTCAATGGCCCGCGGATTGACCGCGTGATCGAGGCCGAGGCTGAAGCCAAGGGCATGACGCCCGATGCGGTGCGGCAAGGCTATGCCTCTGGCACCGCGCTGAAACGGCTGACCGATCCGCAAGACGTGGCGGATATGGCGATCTACCTGGCCTCTGACGCCGCGCGCATGGTCACCGGCCAAGCGATGGCGGTCGATGGCATGACCTATAACGTTGATCCGTAAGGGGATGACATGAATTTCGGACTGTCCGAAGAGCAGCAGATGATCGTTGACACAACCCGCGCCTTTGTCGAGGCCGAGTTGTATCCGCATGAGGCCGAGGTCGAGCGCACCGGTGTTCTGCGTGAGGATCTGCGTAAAGAGATTGCCGCCAAGGCCATCGCAGCAGGGCTATACGCGGCGAATATGCCGGTTGAGGTGGGTGGCGCAGGTCTGGATACGCCGACCTGGCTGCTATACGAAAAAGAGCTGGGCCGCGCCAATTACGCCTTGCACTGGACCTGCGTGTCGCGCCCGTCGAACATCCTGCTGGCCTGTGAGGGCGAGCAGCGCGAGAAATATCTGTTCCCCTGTATTCGCGGCGAAAAGCACGATTGTCAGGCGATGACCGAACCCGGTGCCGGGTCGGACCTGCGCGGGATGAAGGCGTTTGCGCGGGCGGATGGGACCGATTTCGTGCTGAATGGGACCAAGCATTTCATCTCTCATGCTGATGTCGCCGATTTCGCAATTGTCTGGGTGGCGACGGGCGAAGAAGACACGCCGCGCGGAAAGAAAAAGCTGATCACGGCGTTTCTGGTCGACAAGGGCACGCCCGGATTTACCGTCCGTGACGGCTATCGCAACGTCAGTCACCGCGGCTACAACAACTGCGTGCTGGAGTTTGACGACTGCCGGCTGCCGAAATCGCAAATCCTGGGCGAGGTCCACAAGGGGTTTGAGGTTGCCGGAAAATGGTTGGGTGCGACGCGGCTGCAGGTTGCTTCGACCTGCCTCGGCCGCGCTGAGCGCGCGCTGGGCCATGCCCTCAGCTATGCCGCTGAGCGCAAACAGTTCGGCCAGTTGATCGGCAAATTTCAGGGGATTTCCTTCAAGCTGGCTGATATGGCAACCGAGCTGAAAGCGGCAGAGCTGCTGACCCGCGAAGCCGCCTGGAAATATGATCAAGGCACCGTGACAGAGGCCGATATGTCGATGGCCAAGCTGAAAGCCACCGAAGTTCTGGCGATGATCGCCGATGAGGCGATCCAGATCCATGGCGGCATGGGCTTGATGGACGAATTGCCGCTGGAGCGGATCTGGCGCGACGCGCGGGTCGAGCGGATCTGGGAAGGCACATCCGAGATCCAGCGCCACATCATCAGCCGCGAGTTGTTGCGGCCGCTTGGGGCCTGAGGCACCAGGCTGTTCGGTCGGACCGGGGGCCAGCCCCCGGACCCCCGGGATATTTGGAGACAGAAAATGTGCAAAATTCCTGCTTTTGTTAATTCGGCATTTACCGAAAGAGCCGATTGTTCTCCTACGGTACAGGCGGGGACGCCGATGACCGTGACGGGAAATGGCACCTCGTTCCGGTTTTTGGGACGGGGTGTTCCGATTTTCTGTCTGGAAATATCCCGGGGTCCGAGGCAGCGCCCCGGTGGCTGCAAAAAGCGCGGCGATCAGGGATGAGCCGCCTTGATCGCCTTTTGCGTCCGCGCCACATCGCCGTTCTGGGCGCAGGCTGGGCGCTGAATGTCATCGAGCAATGCGCCAAGATGGGCTTTCATGGTC
Organism: Paracoccaceae bacterium; assembly: GCA_049291415.1. Taxonomy (GTDB): domain Bacteria; phylum Pseudomonadota; class Alphaproteobacteria; order Rhodobacterales; family Rhodobacteraceae; genus Pseudogemmobacter. The sequence goes on from JBATPI010000127.1 coordinate 4,957, forward strand.
CGGTCTGGCCGGTGCATCCGACCAAGACGGAAATCGGTGGGCTGAAGGCCTATGCCAGTCTGGCCGATCTGCCGGAGTCGCCCGATGCTACCTTTATCGGTGTCAATCGTCATGCCACCATTGAGGTGGTGGAAGAGCTGCGCCGGATCGGTGGTGGGGGGGCGATCTGCTTTGCCAGCGGTTGGCAAGAGGCGGGTGAGCCCGAATTGCAGGCGCGCCTGATCCAGGCCGCGGGCGAGATGCCGATCCTTGGCCCCAATTGTTATGGTGTCATAAATTACCTGGACGGCGCGCTGTTGTGGCCCGACCAGCATGGCGGCGTGCCGGTCAAAGGTGGCGTGGCGCTGGTCAGTCAATCCTCGAACATCGTCATCAACCTGGGCATGCAAGCGCGCGGATTGCCGATCGCCTATGTCGCCTGTCTGGGCAATGCCGCCGTTGTGGGTTTGGCCGAACTGACTGGCGCGCTGTTGGATGATCCGCGCGTCACCGCCGTTGGCCTCTATATCGAAGGCATTGATGATGCCCCCGCCTTTGCCGCTCTGGCCGAAAAGGCGCGGGCCATGGGCAAGGGTGTGGTTGCTATCAAATCGGGCAAGACCGAGCTGTCGCGCACCGCGGCGGCCTCGCATACCGCTTCGCTTGCCGGAGGGGGTGCTGCCTCTTCGGCCTTTCTTGCGCGGATCGGTGTGGCCGAGGTGAACTCGCCCGCAGAGCTGATCGAGACGTTGAAGATCTTTCACGTTCACGGCCCGCAGATCGGCACCCGAATCTGCTCGCTCAGCTGTTCGGGCGGCGAAGCGGGGTTGGTGGCCGATCTGGCGGCCCCCTTTGGCATCGACTTTCCGCCGGTGCCAGAGGCGACCCGTGCGCGGCTTTTTGATACCCTGGGGCCGATCGTGTTCATCTCCAACCCCTTGGATTATCACACCTTCATCTGGGGTGATGGGCCGAAAACGGTTGAAGTTTTCAGCGCCATGCTGCAGCCCTATGACGCCGGTATCTACATCATTGACGCCCCACGGGATGATCGCTGCGACCCCAGCAGCTATCAGCCAGCCTTTGACGCCATCGTTGCCGCGCAACAGGCTACCGGCAAGATTGCCTTTCCCGTCGCCTCTCTGCCCGAGAACTTTGGCGAGGCGCGGGTGGGCGCGATGATGCAGCAGGGCGTCTGCACCCTCTTGGGGCTGGAAACCGCTTTGGCCGCGATAAAGGCCGCCCAGACACCGCCCGGAGACCCCGGTTGGCGCCCCGCGCCCGCCTTGCCGCCGCGCGACACCCGGCTGCTGAGCGAGGCCGAGGGCAAGGCGCTGCTGGCCCGCGCCGGCATCGCCATTCCCCGCGCCGTTTCCGGCACCACGCTGGCCGAGGTGCAGGCGCAAGCCCATGACTTGACCGCACCTTTGGCGCTGAAAGGTCTGGGGTTTGCCCATAAGACCGAAGCGGGCGCGGTGCGCCTGGGCCTTTTGACACTGGACGGTCAGGCCGAGATGCCTGGTGCCACCGGCTATCTGGCCGAGGAAATGGTCACTGGCGCGGTGGCCGAGATCCTGCTGGGTCTGGGCCGTGATCCGGTTTACGGCGCGACACTGACGCTGGGTATGGGCGGCGTTACGGCTGAGCTTTTGGCCGATACGATCACGCTGATCCTGCCCGCGTCCGAGGCGCAGATCGCGGACGCGCTGCGCCGTTTGCGGCTGTGGCCGCTCTTGGATGGCTACCGTGGCCGGCCAAAGGCCGATGTCGCGGCGCTTGCGGTTCTTGCGGCCCGGTTGGCGGCGCTGATGCTGGCTGATGACAGCCTGGAAGAAATCGAAATAAACCCCGTCCTTGTGCGTGCCCAAGGGGCTGTCGCCGTGGATGCTTTGATCAGGAGAGCCTAAGATGACCCAGATGCAGATGCAGACTGACGGCCCGGTGAAAACCCGCCGCGAAGGATCAATCCTTGAGGTCACGCTGGACCGACCAAAGGCCAATGCGATTGACCTGAAAACCAGCCGGATCATGGGCCTGACCTTCCGTGCCTTTCGCGATGATGACAGCCTGCGGGTCTGCATCCTGCGCTCGGAAGGCGAGAAATTCTTCTGCCCCGGCTGGGATCTGAAGGCCGCCGCCGATGGCGATGCGGTGGATGGTGATTATGGCGTGGGCGGTTTTGGCGGGCTGCAGGAACTGCCGAACCTCAATAAACCGGTCATCGCGGCGGTGCAGGGCATCTGCTGCGGCGGCGGGCTTGAGCTGGCCCTGTCGGCCGATCTGATCCTGTGTTCCACCACCGCCACCTTTGCGCTGCCCGAAATCCGCTCGGGCACCGTGGCCGATGCGGCCTCGATCAAACTGCCCAAACGCATCCCCTATCATGTCGCCATGGACCTGTTGCTGACCGGCCGCTGGTTTGACGCCGAAGAGGCGTTCCGCTGGGGCCTGATCAAGGAAATCTGCGCGCAAGAGGATCTGTTGACCAAGGCTTGGGATCTGGCCCGCCTGTTGGAATCGGGCCCGCCGCTGGTCTATGCCGCCATCAAGGAAGTGGTGCGCGAGGCGGAAAACATGCGCTTTCAGGATGCGCTGAACCGCGTGTCCAAAAGCCAGTTGCCGACGGTCGAGCGGCTGTATTCCAGCGAGGATCAGCTCGAAGGCGCCCGCGCCTTTGCCGAGAAGCGTGACCCGGTCTGGAAGGGGCGCTGACACCGCCCCGGCTTTGTCAGATGCGACCTTGGGATGTCGCATTCCGGCGCGGCTACAGAACGTCACTCGGGTAAATCCAATCTGCACCCGGACGTCATCCTGTGTCTTCATCTTGGCACAAATACTCCACGGGGTCGCCGATTGGTTTCGCCATCGGTTCAAGAGACCGATCGGCTGGGGGGTGTAAAGCCCCCGACTGTCTCAGCAGGGAAAACCGCCAATGCAAGAGACCGATTACATCATCATCGGAGCAGGCTCTGCCGGTTGCGTTCTGGCCAACCGCTTGACCGAATCCGGCAAACACCGGGTGACGGTGCTAGAAGCAGGCGGCACCGACAATCGGTTTTTTGTTCAGATGCCGCTGGGTTACGGCAAGCTTTTCTACAACCCTGCCGTCAACTGGCTTTACAAAGCCGAACCTGACCCCGGCCTGAACGGCCAACGCGACCATATTCCACGCGGACGCATTCTTGGCGGATCCTCTTCGATCAACGCCATGGTCTGGATCCGGGGCCACGCCCAGGATTACGACGACTGGCAGGCCGCCGGAAACCCCGGCTGGGGGTGGCACGATTGCCTGGCCGCCTATAAGGCCATCGAAGACAACGAAGCCGGGGAGGATGATTTCCGCGGCACGGGCGGGCCGTTGTTCATCAGTGAAAATCGCAAGGGTCTGCATTGGCTGGTGGGTGACTATATCAAAGGCTGCACCGAGGCCGGTCTGCCCCATAACCCCGATTTCAACGGTGCCAGCCAAGAGGGCTGCGGCACCTATCAGATGACCATCAAGGGCCGCCGCCGCAACTCGGCCGCCCGCGCCTTTCTGCACCCCGCGATGCGACGCAAGACCCTGCGCGTTGAAACCGGCGCGCACGTCACCCGGATCCTGATCGAACAGGGGCGGGCCGTGGGGGTAGAGTATACCCAGAACGGCCGCCCCCATACGTTGCGCGCCCGGGCCGAAGTCATCTTGTCGGGCGGCGCGATCAACAGCCCGCAGCTGTTGCAGCTGTCGGGCATCGGACCGGGGGCCTTGTTGCAGCGCCACGGTCTGCCGGTGCTGCTGGGCAACCCCAATGTCGGCGCGCATATGAACGACCATCATGGCGTCAACTACACATGGCGGATGAAGGTCTCGACCTATAACAACATCCTGCGGCCCTGGTGGGGCAAGGGCTTGATGGGGCTGTGGTATCTGGCCCTTGGTGGCGGCCCGCTGGCGAAATCCATCAACCATGGCGGCGGTTTTTTTCGTACCCGGGCAGACCTTGATCGGCCAAACATGCAGCTGTACATGCAGGCCTTTTCCACCCTTTTGCCACGCGCAGGAGAGCGCCCGCTTTTGACGCCCGACCCGTTCCCTGGCCTGTCGATCGGGCTGTCGAACTGCCGCCCCACGTCACGTGGGCACATCCGCATCACCACGCCCGATCCATTGGCGCATCCGGCCATCACGGCGAATGCCTTTTCCACCGACGAAGACGTGACCGAAATGCTGGCGGCGGTTAAATTCCTGCGCAAGATCGCGGCGCAACCCAGTTTTTCCCGCTGGGTGGAAGAAGAGCTGCGCCCCGGCCCGCAGGTTCAGACCGATGAGGATCTGATCGACGATTTCCGCCAACGCTCGGGCACGGTCTACCATCCCAGCTGCACCTGTCGCATGGGGCCTGACCCTGCAAGCTCGGTCATTGACGCGCGGCTGCGGGTGCATGGCGTAGCGGGGCTGCGGGTGGTTGATGCCGCCAGCTTTCCCAACCTGATCGCGGGCAACACCAATGCGCCCTCGATTCTGATGGGCTGGAAGGGCGCTGCGCTGATCCTGGAGGATGCGCGTAAAGGGTAGCCACCTCGGGGGGCATCGAGCCCCCACTCAGCGGCGCTGTCGCGGAACAAAAGCCAAGCGCGGCGTGTAGCCGATAGGGCGGATGCGCGCCGCGCGGGGATATTGGGACCAAGATGGTGCCCTTTTGCCGTTCATCTTGATTCCAATATCCTGAGTGTTTACCAGCTCTGTGGGATACAGTTCAAAAGGTTTGACGACAGCCGGGCATATCCGGGGAGACGTGATGACAGCCGGTCGGCAGGTTGCGGTTGCTTGCCCCGGCATCGGGCAGGCGTGAGATGCCATGCCGCTGCAGGCACAGATGCCGCGCCGAACGTGCCAGACGTTCAGGCGCTATCCTATAGGGGTCTTCCACATGGATATTGCGAAAGTGCAAACCGTCGAACGATGAGCAGGCCTAGACAAAAAAGCGGAGGACTGTGTTCCCGACGGTTGGTTCTATCTCTTTGTGGGAAACGACCGAGCTGCCAAATTCTCCGTCGCCCAACTCGTTGCAACGGCGGGCAGAAAAACCGCCTGGGCGTTCCTTCAGCCCATGCGCAAAGCCGTTCCCTATCAGGCCCGCACCGTTTTGACCGATCGAGACATTGAACGCCCAGTATTCCGGGATGATGCTGTCCGAGGAATGGCGCGCCGACCACGGGTTTCGTGCCGGCGAATAAACGCGGAAGGTGGTCGCTGCCGGCCCACCCAAAGAAGACCGGCTTACTTGGCGGTATCTGTGCCTTGTGCGTATTCCAGAGCGTGTTCGCGACCGGGCTGCCAGCTTGACCGCATCGGAAATCGTCACCTGAATAGATGTAGGGTCTCTCTCTGGCAGTCTATCCGAGCATTGCCTTAATTTTTGGCACCCGAGTTTGCACCCTGCGCAAACCCCGCCAAATCGGCCCGAGTTTGTCAAACCTACTGATCGCGCCGATATTCCGGGCACCGAAGGCGGGGCAGTGCCCCCTGTTTCGTCCAGTTCAGTCGCGTCAGCCGGTCATTCGCCGCGCGGAAACCGCTTTGAACCTTCAAGGGTGTTCAGATCCATGTGGTTGCGCATGTAACGTTCCGAGGCTGCGCGCAGGGGTTGGTAGTCCCAAGGATAGTAATTGCCGTTGCGCAAGGCCTCATACACCACCCAGCGGCGAGCCTGGCTCTGGCGCACTTCGGCGTCATAGGCGGGCAGATCCCAGCGCGCATCGGCCAGTTTGCGGAAATGCTCCATCACTTTGACGGCGCGGGGGTCGGCGGCCAGATTCACCCGTTCGTCGGGGTCATTGGCCACGTCGAACAGCTGTTCGGGATCGGCGTTGCAACGGGTGTATTTCCATGCCCCCTGGCGCAGCGCGACCAGCGGCGTGATGCTGCCTTCGGCGGCGTATTCCATTGCCACCGGGCTTTGCCGGGCCGCGCCCTTGGCCAAGGGCACCAGGCTTTCGCCATCGGTCCAGGGCATGACATCGTCCATCGACACGCCCGCCAGATCGCAAAGTGTTGGAGTCAGGTCGATGGTTGAGACCGGGTCATCCACCCGCCCGGGCGGCAGCCCCGGGGCGCAGATCATCATCGGCACGCGGGCCGAGCCTTCGAAGAAGCTCATCTTGAACCACAGCCCGCGTCGGCCCAGCATCTCACCATGGTCGGATACGAAAACGATGATCGCCTCTTGGCGGCTGGCTTCCAGCGCCGTCAGGATCTCTCCGATCTTGTCATCGACATAGCTGATATTGGCGAAATAGGCCTGGCGGGAGCGGCGGATATCTTCGGGCGTGATGTCCAGACCCTGCCAGTCGCAGGCATCCAGGAGGCGCTGGGAATGCGGGTCTTGGTCGGCATACTCCAGCGCCTCGGGCGGTTCCAGTTCCGGGATGCCCTCATACAGATCCCAGTATTTGCGGCGCGCAACAAAGGGGTCATGCGGGTGGGTAAAGCTGGCGCACAGCGCCCAGGGCCGCGCATCGGCGCCGCGCGACAGATCGTAGATCTTCTGAACCGCTTGAAAGGCGACATCGTCATCATATTCCAGCTGGTTGGTGATCTCGGCCACGCCTGCGCCGGTGACCGAGCCCATGTTGTGATACCACCAGTCGATCCGTTCGCCGGGTTTGCGGTAATCGGGCGTCCAGCCGAAATCGGCGGGGTAGATATCGGTGGTCAGGCGTTGTTCAAACCCGTGCAACTGGTCGGGACCGACGAAATGCATCTTGCCCGACAGGGCGGTCTGATAGCCCGCGCGGCGCAAATGATGCGCGAAGGTGGGGATGTCGGACGTGAATTCGGCCGCGTTGTCATAGACCCGGGTGCGGCGCGGCAACTGGCCAGACATGAACGATGCCCGCGCGGGCGCGCACAGCGGGCTGGCGGTATAGCTGTTGGCAAAGCGCACTGACCGCGCGGCCAGTGCGCGCAGGTTCGGCACGTGCAGAAAGTCGGCCGGGCCGTCGGGGAACAGCGTCCCGGTCAGCTGGTCAACCATCACGATCAGGATATTGGGGCGGGTCATTGCAGGCTCCGGCTGGGGACTGGCGCGCAGCATAGGGGGGGCCGGGTGGCGGCGAAAGGGATCATTACGCCCGCCTAGGCGGCCCCCGTGCGATATAGCCGCACCGGCGCTGCGGGTGCGCGCGCGATGATCCCCCGCGCCTCCAGATCCAGTTGCACGCATTTCAGCCACCAGCCCGCCTTTGCGCCACCGGGAAACAGCGCTGCGTCCAGGCCGGGCAGCAGCGCCTCTTTGGCCGCAGCCACCGTCAACCCGGGCGCGGAACTGGGCAGAACCGCCAGAAAAGCCGCCCGCATTGCCATGTATTTGGCGCGGTCCACGCGGGTAACGTGCTGCGGCGATGTGATATTTCGCACCTCTATCCGGTCGGATGTGTCGGGCATGGCGGTGGGCTCCTGCAGATTTCGGCTGATGCAGTTTGAAAGACGGGCGCAGGGAAAGGCAAGCCCGCCCCCGGTTCACTACGAATTGTCAGACTTGATCGACGAAAAGCGTTGCCCCCACCGAGGGTTCGCGGTTTATTGAGTTACAACTCAACAAACAATCCCGGCGCAGACCGGGTCCATATGTCAGGGAGACTTAGAATGACAGATTCCAAACAGCAGCTGGACAACATGATCGACGGCGTCCGCAAGGGCCGCATGAACCGCCGCGAATTCATCGGCCGGTCCACCGCGCTGGGCCTGTCGGCAGGTCTGGCCGGGGCTCTGTTCGGCAAGGTCGCCTTGGCGGAAGAACCGAAAAAAGGCGGCGTCCTGCGCGCTGGCATCTCGGGCGGCGAAAGCTCTGATTCGTTGGATCCGGCACTGGCATCCTCGCCCGCGCCGAACATTTCCTGCTCGACCTGGGGTGAGTTTCTGTTCAACGTCAACGCCGATGGCACCCTGGATTACCGCATCGCCGAAGAGGCCACTGCCTCGGCTGATGCCAAGGAATGGACCTTCAAGATCCGCCCGGGTGTAGAGTTCCACAACGGTCAGACAGTGACCGCCGAAGACGTGATCGCCACCTTCAAGCGTCACACCGACGAAAAGGCGCAATCCGGCGCTCTGGGCATCGTGCAGGGCATTACCGACATGAAGGCCGATGGCGACAAGCTGGTTGTCACGCTGAATTCCGCAAACGTCGACCTGCCCTATATGCTGGGCGACTATCACTTGATCATCCAGCCCGGCGGGGGCATTGACAACCCGAACGCGGGCATCGGCGCAGGCCCCTATAAGATCGAAAGCTTTGAGCCGGGCGTCCGCACCGTCTATTCGCGGCATGAGAACTACTTTGACAAATCTGTCGGCCATGCCGATCAGGTTGAGATCATAGTGATCAACGACAACACGGCCCGTACCGCGGCGCTGCAGTCGGGTCAGATCCACATGATGAACCGGGTTGATCCGAAGATCGTCGAGTTGCTGAAAGGATCGCCGGACGTCAGGATCGAGCAGGTTGCCGGGCGTGGCCAATTTTGCTTCATCATGCATGTGGACAAGGCGCCGTTTGACAACAACGACATGCGTATGGCGTTGAAAATGGCGATCAATCGTCAGGAGATGGTCGACAAGATCCTGGGCGGCCTGGGCTCTCGCGGCAATGACTTTCCGATCAACGCGGCCTATCCCTTGTTTGACGACAGCATTCCGCAGCGCGAATATGATGCCGCTGCGGCCGCAGACTATTACAAGAAAACCGGCCATGACGGCAGCCCGATCATTCTGCGCACCGCGCCGGGGGCCTTCCCGGGGGCTGTCGATGCGGCCAACCTGTTCGCGGCATCGGCCAATGCGGCCGGCATCCCGCTGCAAGTGCAGCTTGAGCCTGATGACGGCTATTGGAACGACGTCTGGAACGTCCAGCCGTTCTGCGCCAGCTATTGGGGCGGCCGTCCGGTGCAGGACCAGATGTACACCACGGCCTATCTGTCTACCGCTGAATGGAACGACACCAAGTTCAAGAACGCCAAGTTCGACGAGCTGCTTGTCGCCGCCCGCGGCGAGCTGGATCAGACCAAGCGCAAGACCATGTACAGCGAGATGGGCATGATGGTGCGTGACGAAGGCGGCCTGATCCTGCCGATGTTCAACGATTTCGTTGATGGTGTGCGGACCGAGGTTCAAGGCTGGTATGACGATCCGAACGCAGAGCAGATGAACGGCCGCGCGCTTTCGCGTTGCTGGCTGGCCTGAGGGGCACAGAGTGCATCCCGTCCTGAAACTGGTGGTCCAGCGCTTTGCGCTGGGCCTCTTGTTGATGCTGGCCGTGTCGATGGTGATCTTTCTGGGGGTCGAGGCGCTGCCGGGTGATACGGCCCAGGCGATTCTTGGCCAGAATGCCACTCCCGTCGCGCTGGCCAACCTGCGAGAGCAGATGGGCCTGAATGAACCCGCGCTGACACGCTATTTCAGTTGGCTGGGCGGTATCCTGACCGGCGACATGGGTAAGGCGCTCAGCAATGGGGCCGACATTGCCAGTTCTATCGGCACACGGCTGGGCAATACGCTGTTTCTGGCAGGCAGTGCCGCCGCCATTGCGGTGCCGCTGGCCATTACCCTGGGTCTGATCGCCGCCCGCTATGCCGGGCGCTGGCCGGACAAGCTGATCTCGGGCGTCACGCTGACCACCATCAGCCTGCCCGAATTCGTCGCCGCCTATTTCGTGATCTTCCTGTTGACGCAGGACAACTGGCTGACTCAGGCCATCGGCTATGTCTCGGGTGGCAGCGGGCGTCTTTTGCCGGTTGCCATGGTGTTTCCCGGCATGGGGTTCTGGGAAAAGCTGCAGGCCGTCATTCTGCCGGTGATCGTGCTGGTCGTGGTGGTGCTGGCCCATATGATGCGGATGACGCGCGCCGCCATCCTGAACGTCATGGAATCCACCTATATCGAGACAGCCGAGCTGAAGGGCCTGTCGCCGATGACGGTGATCTGGCGCCATGCCTTTCCCAATGCCATCGCGCCGGTCGTGGCGGTGGTGATGCTGAACCTGGCCTATCTGGTGGTCGGGGTCGTCGTGGTTGAGGTGGTGTTCAGCTATAACGCCCTTGGCCAATATCTGGTCGATCATGTGACCAAGCGTGATCTGCCCGTGGTGCAGGCCGTCGGCCTGATCTTTGCCGCCGTCTATATTGGGTTGAACATGCTGGCCGACATCATCGGCATTCTGGCCAATCCGCGCCTGAGGCACCCGAAATGAGGATTCCTTTCTCTGCACTGATCGGCCTGACCCTGACCTCGGCCTTTGTCTTTGTCGCGATTTTCGCGCAATTGATCGCGCCCTATCCGATCGACGCCGTCGCCGGTGGCGTGTGGGAGGGGCCTTCAGCCAACTACTGGCTGGGCACCGACACCATCGGCCGCGATATCCTTTCGCGCCTGATTTACGGCGCGCAGGTCACAATCTTTGTGGCGCTGGCCGCGTCGATCCTGTCGTTCTCGCTGGGCTCTTTCCTGGGCTTTCTGGCTGCCGTCAAAGGCGGCTGGGTTGATCAGCTGTTGTCGCGCGGCGTTGATCTGGTGATGGCGATCCCGTCGCTGATCGTGGCGCTGGTACTGCTGTCGGTGCTGCCCCTGAACCTGACCGTGCTGGTTCTGGTGATCGGCGTTCTCGATTCAACCCGCGTCTTCCGGCTGTCGCGCGCCGTCGCCGCCGACATCGCCGTGATGGACTATGTCGAGGCCGCCAAACTGCGCGGCGAGGGTGGCGCCTGGGTGATCTTCCGCGAAATCCTGCCCAACGCCCTGTCGCCGCTGGTCGCCGAATTCGGCCTGCGCTTCATCTTTGCGATCCTGTTCATCTCGACCCTGTCGTTCCTGGGTCTGGGCATCCAGCCGCCGCTGGCCGACTGGGGTGGCATGGTCAAGGAAAACAAGGACGGGCTGATCTACGGCAAATCCGCCGCCCTGCTGCCCGCAGGCGCCATCGCCGCACTGGCAATCAGCGTCAATCTGGTGGCCGATTGGGTGCTGACCCGCACCTCCAGCCTGAAAGGGGGCCGCGGTGGCTGATGAACCTCTGTTGAAGATCCGTGGCCTGATCATTGAGGCCACATCCTACCCGCCCGGAGAGCCACCGAAGGAAATCACTCTGGTGCATGGCGTCGATCTGACCTTGGCGCGGGGTAAGGTGATGGGGCTGATCGGCGAATCCGGTGCGGGCAAATCCACCATCGGGTTGTCGGCCATGGCCTATGGTCGCGGTGGCGTGCGGCTGTCGGGCGGCACGATCCGGCTGAACGGCCGTGACATCCGCCTGTCCAACCCCAAAGAGTTGCGGTCCTTGCGTGGGCGTGAGGTTACCTATGTGGCCCAATCCGCCGCCGCCGCCTTCAACCCGGCCAAGCGGCTGATGGATCAGGTGACAGAGGCCAGTCTGGCGCATGGTCTTATGACCCGGACCGAGGCCGAGGCCCGCGCCATTGGCCTGTTTGCAAAGCTGGGCCTGCCGAACCCCGAAACCTTTGGCAGCCGCTATCCGCATCAGGTTTCAGGCGGCCAGCTGCAGCGCGCGATGACGGCATTGGCGCTGTGCCCGCGTCCCGATCTGGTGATCTTTGACGAGCCGACCACCGCGCTGGACGTCACCACCCAGATTGACGTGCTGGCCGCGATCAAAGAGGCGATCCGCGACACCCAGGTGGCCGCGCTTTATATCACCCACGATCTGGCCGTGGTGGCGCAGGTCGCAGATGAGATCATGGTGCTGCGCCATGGCCGCATGGTTGAGGTGGGGCCGACCGCCCAGATCATTCATGACCCGCAAGAAGACTATACCAAGGCACTGGTCTCTGTCCGCGGGGTAGAGCATACCGAAAAACCCCCGGCCTTGCCGATCTTGCAGGTACAAAACGTCACTGCGCGTTACCGTGGCACCAACTTTGACGTGCTGCGAAATGTCACTGTCGATCTGCCTGCCGGTCAGACGCTGGCGGTGGTCGGCGAATCAGGCTCTGGCAAATCGACGCTGGCCCGCGCCATTACCGGGCTGTTGCCGCCTACATCGGGCCGCATCACCTTTGCCGGGCGGACGTTGTCGCCTGCACTGACTGGCCGGTCGCGCGATGATCTGCGTGAGATCCAGATGATCTACCAGATGGCCGATACCGCGATGAACCCGCGCCAGACCGTCGGCACCATCGTTGGCCGCCCGCTGGAGTTCTATTTCGGCCTGCGTGGGGCCGAACGAAACCGTCGCGTGCAAGAACTGCTGGACCAGATAGAGATGGGCAAAGGCTTTGCCGACCGCTATCCGGCCGAGCTGTCTGGCGGCCAAAAGCAGCGCGTCTGCATCGCCCGGGCCTTGGCCGCCAACCCAAAGCTGATCATCTGCGATGAGGTGACATCCGCGCTGGACCCGCTGGTTGCCGATGGCATCCTGAAGCTTTTGCTGAACCTGCAGGCCGAGGCGCAGGTGGCCTATCTGTTCATCACCCATGATCTGGCCACCGTGCGCGCCATCGCAGACAAGATCGCCGTGATGTATAAGGGCCAGGTTGTGCGCTATGGCCAGAAATCCGACGTGCTGGCACCGCCCTTTGACGATTACACCGACCTTTTGTTGTCGTCCGTCCCCGAGATGGAAATCGGTTGGCTGGAAAAGGTGATCGCACATCGGAAAATGGCCAGCGCCGGAAACTGAAGCGGCGGGTTTTGTGGCAAGACCCATGGAAGACGCAGGAAAGACGTTCGCAAGACATGACAAAACTGCTTCTCATCATCCTTGACGGCGTGCCTTATCGCAACTGGCGGCGGCTGTTCGGCAACCTGGAAGGCTGGGTCCAATCGGGTGAGGCGCGGGTTTGGAAGATGCGCGCGGTGCTGCCCTCAACCTCTGCATGTTGTTATGCCTCTATCCATACCGGAGTGCCGCCGCAGGTGCATGGCATCTGGGCCAATGCCGGAATCCGGCGGCTGGATCAGCCGGATGTGTTTTCCGAACTCAGCCGGGCGGGTAAGGTCACCGGGGCGGTAACCCATTCATATTGGTCAGAATTCTTCAACCGCTCGCCCTTTGATGTGGTGCGCGACATTGAATATGACGAACCCGGCGGCCCGATCACCCATGGTCGTTTCCACACCATGCACGGCTATGGGCTGATCAATCAGATGACCCCGGCCGATTATGATCTGTTTGGCACGTTGACCCGGCTTTGCGAAGTGAAATCAATAGATTACGGTATCCTGCATACCTGCACGCTGGACAGCATGGGCCACCGTTTTTTCCATGATTGCGCTGAGATGGATCACGCCTGCTACAGCATGGACGGAACCTTGGCACCCTTTGTAAAGCGTTGGAGAACAGCGGGTTACGAGGTGATCGTCACCGCCGATCACGGCCAGGATGCGCGCGGCCACCACGGCGGCACGGGTGAAGACCAACAGGATTTCGCCTTTTACTACTTTGGCGACAGCCCGATGCCCGCACCAGATGTTGTGTTGGACCAGCTGGCGCTGGCCCCGTCGATCCTGACGCGGATGGGCGTCCCGGTTCCGGCCTCAATGAAGGCCAAACCCTTCATGCAGGCCTGATTCAGCTGGCGTAATCGCCGCCCTCTGCATCCAGCAAGGCCTTGATTTCCCTCATATGATCGTCAGCATAGCCGGGGTAATCCTCCCATTCACGCGCGGTTTTTTCGGCAATTTCATCCGACAGTATCCGCAACGGTCGCCCGGTCTGCAGCGCCCGGATATAGGTCTCGGCGGCACGTTCGAAAAAGGTCAGCCGGTTGAACGTCTCTGCCACGGTCCGGCCAATCACCAGAACGCCATGGTTTCCCATGATCATCGTGGTGATCTTCGGGTCTGCCAACAGCTGCGCGCAGCGCGCACCCTCATCGCCGAAGGCCATCCCGCCATAACTGTCATCGACCACGTAACGGTCGAAAAACATTGCCGAATTCTGGTCGATCGGGGGTAGCGAAGAGTTTGCCAGACTGGCCAGAACAGTGGCGTGAATCGAATGCACATGCAGGATGCAGCGGGCATGCGGACAGGCCCGGTGGATGCTGCCATGCAGGCCCCAGGCGGTAGGGTCGGGCGCGTCTGGGCGGGTCATGGTTGCGGGGTCGTTCGCGTCCAGTTCCAGCAGGTTTGATGCGGTGATTCGGGCAAAATGCCGCCCCGCCGGGTTAATCAGGAACCGCGCCCCATCCGGACTGACCGCCAGGGAAAAGTGATTGGAAACAGCCTCATGCAGGTTCAGCCGGACGGTCCAGCGAAAGGCGGCGGCCATATCCACCCGTTCGGCCCAATACGTCAGATTTGCGTGTTTCATCAAGGCGTTCCTGTATGTGTGGGCCGGGAACCAGCGTTTGCAAAACGGTTTGTGCCCGACCGGTAAGGCTTTGGTAATCCGGCAGAGGCATCATGGCCTGAGGCGGGTCGTAGCGGCCAGTCTGCGTCAGGTAGCTGCGGGAAACAACCGGGACCGAATTGTGGCAGATGTGCCAGAAAATTCCCGGAAATCCCCTTAGTTTAACCCAATCTGGCACGCAGCATGTGTGCATCCCGGTCAGAACGGCCATGGAGGCAAGACCATGCAGATTACCCATAATTTCGACCAAGGCGCAGCCCTTCCTGTGGGATGGGGCGTCCGTGTGTTGTTTCTGACGGCCCAGGATGACAGCCCGCTAATGGCCCGGATCTCGGGGATGGGCGGCACCGTCGATCTGGAGACCGAAGTCTATGCAGCGCTGTCAGCGATGATCGACGACCCGATGGGCTATGGCCTGTTCGTGATGGATTGTGACGGTCTGGGCGGAATTGAGGCGGGTGAGCGTGCTGCTGCAACATTGGTTGCGGTGAATTCCCGTGTGCCGGTGATTCTGGTCAGCCAGGACCAGGCTTCGCAAGTCTTTCCTCAGGACAAGACGGCCCCGGTCCGGCTGAGGGCACCTTTGTCGGCAGTCAGCCTGCGTGTCGGGTTTGAACACGCGCTGCGCGACAGGTTGATGTGGCTGGCGGCCTGAGATCTGATGGATTCGGTCCGCAATTGAAAAGGGCGGGCCTGTGCAGGCCCGCCCTTCTGATTCTGTGACGTAGATCAGGCCAAGGCCAGATTGGTCGCCGATTCGCGGCCATCGCGGCCTGCTTCGATGTCGAAGGTGACCGGCTGGCCGTCCTTCAACGAACGCAGACCAGCGCGCTCAAGCGCGGTAATATGGACGAAAACGTCCTTTTTGCCGCCTTCCGGGGCAATAAAGCCGAAACCTTTGGTCTCATTGAACCACTTCACGGTGCCATTGGCCATCGTGATGTCTCCTCTGGTTTGCCGCCCGCGGAGTGCGGCGGCCCGGCGCAGTCAGCTGTGGTCGATTGCTGTGCCGATGGTCGGAGACAGGTCGAAAGAGTTAACGTCGCAGAATGAATGTGCCCAAATTCGTGCTAAAAAGCAAGGGCCTGGCAAATCACGCCTGAAGAACTGAATTGTCGTGTCGCGGAATCCGGGACCATGCCAACGCAAGAAGGGTGGCTGACAGCCCGATGGATGACCAAAGCGCCAGAGCCGTCATTGCGTTGGCCTGAAAGATCACCATGGCCAAAACTGCTGTGACGAGGCCCAGAAACCCTGCTGCAACTGCGACGATAACGGCCATGATACCCTCCAATCTGATAGGGCCATCAAAGCGGGAGATTTGGGCAGGATTGCGGCGTTGCGGGGGAAAGGTAGGGGCAGGGTGCTGAGGCTCAGCGGGTAGGTCAGCGGGTAGGGTGGCGCAATTTCAATGACTTGTCGGGTCAGCGCAGTGCAAGAAGGCCCGGGCCAAGGATGCTATGGCCCGGACCACTGTCAGAAAACGTCGGTCAGATAGAGTATGATGATGATCGGGATCGGAATGCCGATCAGCCAGGCGCCAATGCCTTTCATGGGTTTTCTCCTTCATATGTGGTGTTGAAGGAAGAACGTCTGAGGGTGGACCGCGGTTCCATCGACGCTGAACTTGCGGCTGGCAAGGCGGGCCTGAATGGCGAGAGACTGAGGCGAAAAAATTTCTTAGCGATTTTAGCAAAGTTGGGATTGCCGGTCAGCGCCACCCTGGGGGCAGCGCTGAGCGTCAATCGCTGCGACCGGTTCTAACGGGTGAACTTTTTATATTTCACGCGTTTTGGTTCAATCGAATCGGGGCCAAGGCGGCGGACCTTGTCGTTTTCATAGTCCTGGAAGTTGCCTTCGAACCATTCGACATGGGCGTCGCCCTCAAACGCCAGAATATGGGTGCAGAGCCGGTCCAGGAAGAACCGGTCGTGGCTGATGACCACGGCACAGCCCGAGAAGTTCTCGATGGCAGCTTCCAGTGCCTGCAGGGTTTCCACGTCCAGATCGTTGGTCGGTTCGTCCAGCAGCAGAACGTTGCCACCTGATTTCAACAGCTTGGCCATGTGAACGCGGTTCCGCTCACCCCCCGACAGGATACCGACCTTTTTCTGCTGGTCCGAGCCCTTGAAGTTGAAGGATGAGCAATAGGCGCGGCTGTTTACTTCCGCATCACCCAGAACAACGATGTCCAGCCCGTCCGAGATTTCTTCCCAGACGTTCTTGTTCGGGTCCAGCGAATCGCGCGACTGGTCGACATAGGACAGCTGCACCGTGTCGCCCAGCGTGATGGTGCCGGAATCGGGCTGCTCATCCCCGGTGATCATCTTCATCAGGGTGGATTTTCCGGCGCCATTGGGGCCGATCACGCCGACGATACCACCCGGGGGCAGCGAAAAAGTCAGGTTCTCGATCAGCTGCTTGTCGCCCAAGGCTTTGGAAACACCATCGAATTCAATGACCTTGCTGCCAAGGCGCGGGCCGTGCGGGATGATGATCTGCGCGCGGCCGACCAGCTCCTTGACCGATTCATCGGCCAGTTTTTCATAGGCGCTGATCCGGGCCTTGGACTTGGCCTGACGGGCTTTGGCGCCCGCGCGGATCCATTCCAGTTCCTTTTCCAGCACTTTCTGCTTGGATTTGTCTTCGCGGGCTTCCTGCGCCAAGCGCTTGGCCTTGGCCTCCAGCCACGAGGAATAATTGCCTTCGTGGGGCAAGCCGCGACCGCGTTCCAGTTCCAGGATCCACGAGGTGATCTCATCCAGGAAGTAGCGGTCGTGGGTGACGGTCAGGATGGTGCCCTTGTATTCGATCAGGTGCTTTTGCAGCCAGGCGATGGTTTCGGCATCCAAGTGGTTGGTCGGTTCGTCCAACAAGAGCATGTCGGGCGCCTCAAGCAGCAGCTTGCACAGCGCGACGCGGCGGCGCTCGCCACCTGACAGGGTGGACACCCGAGCGTCATCGGGCGGGCAGCGCAGAGCCTCCATCGCGATATCGATCTGGTTGTCCAGTTCCCACAGGTTTTCGGCGTCGATCTGATCTTGCAAGGACGCCATCTCATCGGCATTTTCGTCGGAATAGTTCATTGCCAGTTCGTTATATCGATCCAGCTTGGCCTGTTTTCCCGCCACGCCCAGCTTGACGTTTTCGCGAACGTTCAGCGTCTCATCCAGCTTTGGCTCTTGCGGCAGATAGCCGACCGTGGCGCCTTTGGCGGCCCAGGCTTCACCCTGAAAATCCTTGTCCCAGCCGGCCATGACGCGCAGCAGCGTGGATTTGCCTGCACCGTTCACGCCGACCACACCGATCTTCACACCGGGAAGAAAGTTCAGGTGGATGTTCTCAAACACCTTCTTGCCACCGGGATAGGTCTTGGAAACACCTTCCATGTGGTAGACGTATTGATAGCTGGCCATGCGCATGTTCCCTTTTCCCGCGGACGCGGATCAGATAGCCGGAATGCGCGGGAAGGGCAACGAAGGGTTGGGCAGGTGCGGCAGGGCTATCCGATAGCGCAGGCGGGCATGGTGATCGGCCTGTTGGGCGGATCGTTCGACCCTGCGCATGAAGGGCATGTGCATATCACGCGCGAGGCGCTGAAGCGGATCGGCATTGACCGGGTGTGGTGGCTGCTTAGCCCGGGCAACCCGCTGAAGGCCCGTCAGCCCGCACCGATGGCGCAGCGGCTGGCACATGCGCGGACGCTGATACAGGATCCGCGTGTCGTGGTAACCGATTTAGAGGCGCGGTTGGGCACGGTTTACACTGCCGATACCATTGCAAAGTTGCAGGCAATTTACCCCGGTGTGGCCTTTGTCTGGCTGATGGGGGCGGACAATCTGGTGCAGTTCCACAAATGGGGCCGCTGGCGCGAGATCATGGCGCGGGTGCCGGTGGCGGTGCTGGCGCGACCCGGATCGGGTCTGAAGGCGCGGCTGTCGGTGGCAGCCCAGGTGTTTCGCGGCAATCGGGTGGGGCGGGGTGAGAACCTGGCCCGGCGTCGGGCACCCGCTTGGGTTTTTGTGACACTGCCGATGAACGATGCCTCTTCGACCGAGGTCCGGTCGCGCGGCGGATGGCGCAGCTAGACGCTCACCTTTGCGTGACTGGCGGCGGGCGGGAAATCCGCTATGACGGGCACCGACAGGACGGGGGATATATTCGGTGATTACTCGGCGATTTTTGCTGGCGGGTTTGATGGCTGGGGTTGCCCTGCCAGGCATGGCCGAGGTGATCGACCGCTCGCCCCGCCCGGTGGCGCGTGACGCGAAAGCTGTGGAGAAGCCAAAGGCTGCGCGTGACAAGGCCACCGGCCCGGACGCCGAAGCACTGATTCAGGCCGCAAAGCTGGGCGGCACGGTCGCCTTTGTGCTGGTCGATGCGGTCACCGGAGAGGTGCTGGAGGCGCGCAACCCCGACACCCGGCTGCCCCCAGCCTCGGTCGCCAAGACGATCACCTCGCTGTATGCGCTGGAAAAGTTGGGCCCGGCGCATCTGTTCACCACCCGGGTGCTGGCCACCGGGCCGGTTTCGGCTGGCATAGTGCAGGGCGATGTAGTTCTGCTGGGCGGCGGCGATCCGGGGCTGCAGACCGATCAACTGGGTGATCTGGTGGCGCGGCTGGCGAAATCCGGGGTTCGGGGTGCGACGGGGCGGTTTCTGGTCTGGGATGGCGCATTGCCGCGGATGACGTCGCTGTCGCCCGATCAGCCACCGCAGGTCGGCTATGATCCGGCGCTGTCGGGGTTGAACCTGAATTTCAATCGCGTCTATTTTGAGTGGAAAAAGCAGGGCAGCGACTGGCGCGTGTCAATGGATGCGCGGGGCGAGAAATTCCTGCCTGCGGTGCAGGGCATCACGGGCCGCGTGGCGCGGCGTGATGCGCCGGTGTTCACCTATGATCAGGCGGCGGGCAAAGAGGAATGGACCGTGGCCTCGGCCGCCTTGGGCAAGGGTGGGTCGCGCTGGCTGCCGGTGCGTCAGCCGGCGCTCTATGCGGGCGAAATCTTTCGCACGCTGGCCCGCGCCGCCGGTCTGACCCTGCCGCAGGCCGAGCGGGTTGCGGCCCAGCCTTCGGGCACCGAGATCGGCCGGGTTCAAAGCGACAATCTGACCGACGTGCTGCGCGACATGCTGAAATTCTCAACCAACCTGACGGCCGAGTGCTGCGGGCTGACCGCCAGCGGTCAGCGCGACCATGACGCATCTGCCCGCGCGATGACGGACTGGGCCCGCACGCGGCTGGGGATGGGGTCGGTGTTTGTCGACCATTCGGGCCTTGGCTCCGGCTCACGGGTGACGGCGGCGGATTTGGTCAAGGCGCTGATGGCGTCGCACCGGCAGGGACTGGGGCTGAAACCGATTCTGCGCAACGTGGGCATGAAGGATGACACCGGCAAGGCGATCAAGGATCACCCGGTCAAGGTGCTGGCCAAATCCGGCACGCTGAACTTTGTCTCGGGTCTGGCCGGTCATATCGTGCCGCCGTCGGGCGGGAAATGGGCGGGGCGTGAGCTGATTTTCGCAATCTTTTCCGGTGATCCGGCCCGGCGCGATGCCGTCCCCGTTGCCCTGCGTGAAAACCCCGAGGGGGCCGAGGGCTGGACCAGACGCGCCCGCCGCCTGCAGGGCCAACTGATCAGCGGCTGGGCCAAAACCTACGTCTGATCGGCGCCCAACCAAAAAGGCTTGCGCCGCAAGGCGCGCGATTGGATCACGCGGTCAGGGCAGCATATGGCGCACGCGGGTGCCCCATTCGATGGCGGCGGCATGCAGGCGGTCAATAGCCAGCTCATCGCGCAGCTCTTCCAACATGCGCAGTTCCACTTCGTTATGCTTGCCGTCAGAGGTGACCACATCGCAGGCCAGCGCATAGGCGGTCTCGAACAACCGCTCTGGCAGGGCGTCGCGGATCAGACCGAACAAGGCGTCCAGACCGTCTTCCTCTTCGAAAAGGTCAATGACGATCTGGCTGACCCGGCGGATTCGGTCAGCGTCATAGGTTGCAAAGACCGGCATATGGTTAACCATCCGCTGGATGGCCACCAGTTCCGCCGTGCGCATGTTCTGATCGGCGGCCGAGCAGGCCACCATCACGGCAACCAGCGCATCTTGCGGTGACATGGTCGAATTGTCCGACATCAGGCATCCTTCCCGAGAGTGGCCGCACCCGATCAGGCGCGGTCTTTGACGCGCAGATTATTGACGCGCCGGGGCTGCGGCAATAGAGGACGGGGGTCTGGGCGCGGGTTTCAGACATTTCAGGAGATTACGCATATGACGGCTCTGCGCGATGCGGCGATGGTATCTAAAGCCTGGCCCTTTGAAGAGGCCCGCGCGGTCCTGAAACGCTATGCGGGCAAAGACCCCGCAAAGGGCTATGTTCTGTTCGAGACCGGCTATGGTCCCAGCGGGCTGCCGCATATCGGCACCTTTGGCGAAGTGGCGCGCACGACCATGATCCGCCGCGCGTTTGAGATGATCAGCGATATCCCGACCCGGCTGATCTGTTTTTCTGATGACGTGGACGGGATGCGCAAGGTGCCTGAGAACGTGCCGCAGCAGGATATGCTGCGTCAGCACATGCAAAAGCCGCTGACATCGGTGCCCGATCCCTATGGGGAGTATGCCAGTTTTGGCGACCACAACAACGCGATGTTGCGGCGGTTTCTGGATACGTTCGGGTTTGAATACGAATTCATCTCGGCGACCGAATTCTACAAATCGGGCCGCTTCAACGATACGCTGTTGCTGGCGGCTGAACGCTATGACGCAATCATGGACATCATGCTGGCCTCTTTGCGTGAGGAACGTCAGCAGACTTATTCGGCGTTTTTGCCGATCCACCCCGAGACCGGGCGGGTGCTGTATGTGCCGATGAAAGAGGTGAATGCCAAGGATGGCACCATCACCTTTGACGATGAGACGGGTCGCGAATGGACGCTGCCGGTAACGGACGGCCATGTGAAACTGCAATGGAAGCCGGATTTTGGCGCGCGCTGGGCGGCGCTGGATGTCGACTTTGAGATGTATGGCAAGGATCACAGCACCAACACGCCGATCTATGACGGCATCTGTCAGGCCCTGGGCGGGCGCAAGCCGAACCACATGACGTATGAGCTGTTTCTGGACGATCAGGGGCAGAAGATCAGTAAATCAAAAGGCAACGGGCTGACCATCGATGAATGGCTGACCTATGCGGCGACGGAATCGCTGTCCTATTTCATGTATCAAAAGCCGAAAACGGCCAAGCGGATGCATTTTGACGTGATCCCGCGGGCGGTAGATGAATATCACCAGCAACTGCGCGCCTTTCCGGACCAAACGATTGAGCAGCAGGTCAATAATCCGGTGTGGCACATCCATGGCGGGCAAGTGCCCGTCAGCCATATGGTGGTGTCGTTCGGGATGCTGCTGAATCTGGCCTCGGTATCAGGGGCCAAGGATTCCAAGGGGCTGTGGGGCTTCATCAAACGGTATGCCCCCGATGCCAGCCCCGAGACGCACCCCGATCTGGACGCCGCTGCCGGCTACGCGGTGCGCTATTTCGCCGACAAGATCGCGCCGACGCGGGTATTCCGCCTGCCGGATGCACGCGAGCGGGCGGCGATGGAGGATCTGGTGGCGCGACTGCGGGTCTGGGATGGTGGGATGAACGACGAGGCGCTGCAGTCGATGGTCTTTGCCGTCGGCAAGGATCACGGGTTTGAGCCGCTGCGCGACTGGTTCAAGGCGCTGTATGAGGTGCTGCTGGGCGCCAGCGACGGCCCGCGGTTCGGCGGTTTTATCGCTCTTTACGGCATCACCGAAAGCATCGCGCTGATCGAGCGCGGCTTGCAGGGTGAGCTGGCGGGCTAAGCGGCGGTGATTTGACGATTGCGCAGACGGCGCTAGGTCAAACCTATGCCACGCAGCATAGGAGGGCCTTTGCCCATGCGTTTTCTCAGGGGATTTCTGATCGCTCTTGCCTTGGCGTTTCCAGCCGTGGCGCAAGAGCAGCCCATCCAGGACACCATTCGCGGTCAGATCGAGGCCTTTCAAACCGATGATCTGACCGGCGCCTTTGCCTTTGCCAGCCCGAATATCAAGACTATCTTCGGCACGCCCGAGACCTTTGGCCAGATGGTGCAACGGGGCTATCCGATGGTCTACAACCCCAGCGATCTGCGCATGGGAGAGTTGCGCGAGGTGGCGGGCGCGCTGTGGCAGCGGATCTATGTGACCGATGCCGAAGGTCGCGGGCATGCACTGGACTATCAGATGGTTGAAACCCCGGAGGGCTGGAAAATCAATGCCGTCCAGCTGCTGCAAGGCGATGACGTCGGCGTCTGACCGGGTGAACCCAAACAATGGCCCCGCTGCGTTGCGCGGACCCAAGGGTCGGCGCGCGCTGGTCTGAGGCCGCATTAACCCTTTGTTGATACTTCCCTTTGCCATTGGCAGCGTGAGGGTCCGGTAATGCCCGGACCACCCTTGCGTCTGTCGCGATCACCGGCAACGAGGCAAGGGAAACTGACATGAACAAGGCGATTACCGAAGGGCTGGTCCTGATGCCACCGCTGTTTTCGGCGGGTCTGAACCTGTGGTCCAGCGGCGATGGACGGCCGGGCAATGCCTCTTATCAAGGGGTTGCCAATGCCGCATTGGTGCCCAGTGACCAGGACTTTGGCGGCTGTCTGGAGCTGCAAAAAACCTCAACCACGCAAAAGCTGCGGTCGTTTGCCCAGACGCCGTTGCGGGCGGATATGTATCTGCGCATCACAGCACGGGTGAAGGCGGTATCGGGCAACCGACCTTCGGTGCGCATTGCGGCCTGGGTGGGCAACGTGTCGGGCAACAATGTCTCTGGCATCGTGCAGGCCGGCCCTTCGGTGACGCTGACCCAATATGGCGAGATTGTCACCGTCACTGCCATTGTCGGCGCGGGCAACCGGACCGGCGTGGACATGGCCTGGGGCAATTCTGCGATCTACGCCCATATCGGTCTGGATCTGACAGGCAGCAATGGCGGCATCGTGCGGATCGACGATCTGCAGGTAGAGGATGTGACAAACGTCTTTATCCGCGACATGCTGGATATGGTGGATGTGCGTGATTACGGTGCCATCGGCGATGGCGTCGCCAATGACGTTGCGGCGTTCCTGGCGGCGGATGCGGCAGCGGCGGGGCGAACCATTCTGGTCTCGGGCGGCACCTATGCGCTGCCGGGGAACCTGACAATCAACTCTCCGATCCGGTTTCAGGGCACGGTCACGCAATCGGCTGCAAACCGGCTGATCCTGACCCGCAATTTCGATCTGGAGACCTATTCCCAGGCCTTTGGCGGCGATGTTGACGGGTTCAAGAAGGCCGTGCAGGCGCTGTTTTACTTTACCGACCACGTCACCTTTGACATGTCGGGCCGCCGCGTGGACCTGAGCGAACCGATTGACGTGGCCGCCGTGGCCGGATTGACCAGCTTTTCCAACCGTCGCGTGCTGTCCAACGGGTCGCTGAATGCTGTGACGTCAACCGCCTGGACGCCCACCACGGTCACCTCGGTTGCGACCTATTCGATCAGCAATTCCACCACTCTGACGGGGGTGGCCAATGTGGCCAACATCCCGGTCGGCGCTTTGGTGCAGGCCACCGGTGTTGGGCGTGAGGTTTATGTCACGTCCAAGAACATCGGCGCGGGCACCATCACCCTGTCGCAACCCTTGTTCGGGGCGGCCGGAACCCGGACCTACACCTTTACCCGGTTCAAGTATCTCTTGGATTTCAGCGGCTTTTCACTGCTGTCGCGGTTCGAGATCCAGGAGGTCGAGTTTAACTGCCTGGGTCTGTCATCGGGCGTGATTCTGGCGATGGCCGGGTCGGTGTTCCGCTTTGACAGCTGCACCTTCAATAAGCCAACGCATCGGGGCATCACTTCGACCGGGTCGGGCTGTCAGGGAATGTTCATCGACTACTGTCAGTTCCTGTCGAAC
The DNA here is from genome assembly GCA_049291415.1 of Paracoccaceae bacterium. Taxonomy (GTDB): domain Bacteria; phylum Pseudomonadota; class Alphaproteobacteria; order Rhodobacterales; family Rhodobacteraceae; genus Pseudogemmobacter. Next base: position 29,249 of record JBATPI010000127.1, read on the forward strand.
GAACAGGCGCTGGATGCGCAAGACCGCACCACCATTGCGATCAATGTGCAGGCCAATGACGTGAAGATGCGCAACAACCGGATTGTGCGGTTCAAGCATTTCGCGGTGATGAACGGTACCAGCCACATGATCTACAACAACCACTTCTTCCAGGGCGATGATGCGCCTGCCGGGCTGCGGGTGGCGGGTCTGGTCTTTACCCAGACCAATGTGGCGACGGTGGTGGCCGGCAATTACATCGACAACTGCTTTATCGAATGGGGCAATGAACATGACCCGGAACCCGCCTTCAACAATGAGTTCTCGTTCGGCGGGCTGAACGTGGTGGGCAATATCTTCATTGCCTCTGACGTTTCATCGGCGTTCCGCTGGGTGGTGGTGAAACCCTATGGGTCTGGCCATTTTTTCAACGGCTTCAGTCTGGTGAACAACACCTTCCGGGTGTTCAACGCGGTGGTGGACCGAGTCGAGATGGTGGACACGTCCTATGCCAACCTGGATTTCACCCGGTCGCGCAATGTGCGGGTTGAGGGCAATACCTACAATCAGGTGGCGCAAACGATCCAGAACCCGGTTGTCATCAGCCACGCCCAGAACACGGCCGCCGATACCTGGGTGGTGGATGCGGGATCCAGCATTCCCTTCAACGGCCGTATCCGCATGGTGGAATCGGTGATGCCAGAAGGGGCGATTACCACGGCGGCAAATGCGGCACGCTACGTATTCCCGAATGCGCTGCCGGGGCAGGGTGCGGGCGGTGTGCAGGCCCATCTGCGCTGGGGTGAGGCGGTCAAGGGCAAGGCGACGGTAATCGTTCGCATGGATGTGCCGGTCTGAATCGGCCTGCATGACGTCAAGGTCACAATGAAAGGGGCCGGTCCGGTGATACCGGGCCGGCCCTTTGTGTGCGCTGCGCTGGGACGGCGGATCAGTAGCAGACGTACCAATACTCGCAATAGCCGTACCAGTCGCACCAGTATTCCCAATAACAGGCGCCACGGGTCTTGGTTTCGGCTTCATCGCGCAGGGATTCTGCCTTGGCCACGACCAAGGCGTCATCCCCGGCCAAGGCAACGGCTTCGTCCAGCACCTTGCCAAGATCCATCGGCTGGCCACCGGATTCGATGGTGGTGCCTTCAGCGACCGAGACCATCATCTGCACCCCGGCAATCATCGCCAAACCGTCCTTATGGGCGCGGCCGTAGTTGATCATCGCATTGGCGGTGGTCAGCGTGCTTTTCGATTCAGCCTGAGCGACCGGATTTGGCTCACCTTCGGCCAGAACGGGGGCAGCGGTCAGAATAGCCATCGAGATGGCAAGGGCAGTCAGGATACGCTTCATGTCATTCTCCCTTTAAATATTGTCGGCATCTGTCGATGCGAAAAAAGCACCATCATTGAAAACAGATGTGTCGACAGGATGCCCTGTCAGATGGGCTCAGGGCAAATGAAAATGGCTGTCATGTTAGGGCGTCAGGTGGAATACGGATGGTCCACAGGTGTTTTTCAACCATAAGGAGATCTAGTCAGGAGGAGCTCTCGGCCAGGATCGGTTGTGGGCCCTAGCTGCGCTGCCCGGCGAACTTTTCCTGCCAGTCGGCTCGTTCCTCGTCGGTGATCTTGCGAAACAGATTCTCGGGTACGCTGAAGGCCTGACCCGGTGCCAGATGGCGCAAGGTGACGGGCACGTCATCGGGCCAGGTCCAGTCGTCCGAGCCCATCGCCTGCATCATCGCCTCGGCCGCGTCGGGGATAAAAGGGCGCGACAGGATGGCGTAAAGGCGGATCAGGTTCAGCGCTAGACGGATCTGCGCCTGGGCCTGATCAGGTTCGGTTTTCACAACGGTCCAGGGGGCGGCGGCCTGCAGGTATTCGTTGCCCGCGACCCAGATCGCGCGAAGTTCGGACGCGGCCTTGCGCACCTCCATCGCATTCATGCAAGCGTCGTAATCCTTGATGCGGGTTGTCAGCTCTTCGATCAAGCGGGCTTCTTGTTCGCCAAACTCCCCCGCCGAGGGAACTTCGGCACTGAATTTCGCGATGCAGAATTTGGTGACGCGCGAGACAAAATTGCCCAGAACATCGGCCAGATCCTTGTTCACGCTGGTCTGGAAATTCTCCCAGGTGAATTCGGCGTCTGAGTTTTCCGGCGCGTGCGACAGCAGCCACCAGCGCCAGTAATCCGACGGCAGGATCGACAGCGCCTGATCCATGAAGACCCCGCGCCCGCGCGAGGTGCTGAACTGGCCGCCATCATAATTCAGGTAATTGAAGGACTTGAGGTAATCTACCAGCTTCCACGGCTCGCCCGATCCCAGGATCGTGGCGGGGAACGAGAGGGTGTGGAAAGGCACGTTGTCCTTGCCCATGAACTGGTAATAAGTGACGTCGGATGCGCCCTTGTCGGTGCGCCACCAGCGCTGCCATGCAGCATTGTCCAGCCCATTGGCGTCGGCCCATTCGGCGGTGGCAGAGATGTATTCGATGGGGGCATCGAACCAGACGTAGAACACCTTGCCCTCCATCCCGGGCCAGGGCTGATCGCCCTTTTTCACCGGGATACCCCAATGCAGGTCGCGGGTGATGCCGCGATCTTGCAAGCCCTCGCCATCATTCAGCCATTTTTTGGCGATCGAGGTGGTCAGGATCGGCCAGTCGGTCTTTGAGTCGATCCAGGCCGCCAGCTTGTCGCGCAAGCTGCGCTGGCGCAGATACAGATGCCGGGTCTCCCGCACCTCCAGGTTGGTGCTGCCGGATATGGTGGAATGCGGGTTGATCAGATCGGTCGGGTCCAACTGCTTGGTGCAGTTGTCGCATTGATCGCCGCGGGCACTATCAAAGCCGCAGTTGGGGCAGGTGCCCTCGATATAGCGGTCGGGCAGGAAACGGCCGTCGTCGATGGAATAGATCTGCTTTTCACTGACCTCTTCGATCAAGCCATTTTCGGCCAGTTTGCCGGCAAAATGCTGGGTCATCGTGTGGTTGCGCGGGCTGGAAGACCGCCCGAAATGGTCAAAGGACAGCCGGAACCCGCGGGCAAGATCGGCCTGCACCTTATGCATCTCGGCGCAATATTCGGCGACAGGAACGCCCGCCTTGGCGGCGGCCAGTTCGGCTGGGGTGCCATGCTCATCAGTGGCGCAGATGAACATCACCTCATGGCCCCGCGCGCGGTTGTAGCGGGCGAACAGGTCGGCTGGCAGTTGGCTGCCAACAAGGTTCCCCAGATGCTTGATCCCGTTGATATAGGGGATGGCCGAGGTGATCAGGATGCGTGCCATTTGCGTCTCGTTTGGAGCTTTGCGCCGGGTTTAGCGCAAGGCGGGGCCAAGGGCCAGACGGGTTGGCAGCCAGGGCCGACACGGGCGGCACGGGGCCAAGGTCCAGAAGTAACCGCAGTGCTATGGTGCAAAGGCTATACCGTTCCTTTTTCGTTCCTGGCCAGTCTTGCTGGACAGCGCCGATCTGGCCGCTAGGTTAGGGGCAATAAAGGAACGCATGATGAAAATGATCCCGCTGGGCCGATCAGACCTGACAGTCTCAGAGCTGTGTCTGGGTACGATGACCTGGGGCAGCCACAACTCTGAGTCCGATGGCCACGCCCAGGCCGATCTGGCGCTGGACCATGGGGTGACCTTTTGGGACACTGCCGAGATGTATCCGACCAACCCGGTGCGGTCCGAGACCGTGGGGCGGACCGAAGAAATCATCGGGTCTTGGCTGGCCGCGCGCGGCGGCCGCTCGCGGCTGGTGCTGGCGACCAAAATCACCGGCAAGGGCCAGATGCTGCGCCCCGGCCAGCCGATCACCGGGCGCAGCATCCGCACGGCAGTCGATGACAGTCTGCGCCGGCTGCAGACCGATTACATCGACCTCTATCAACTGCATTGGCCGAACCGGGGCAGCTATCATTTTCGTCAGGCGTGGAGCTATGCGCCGCATGGCATCGACCGCGCGACCGAGACCGCGCAGATGGAAGACGTTCTGACCACCGCCAAATCGCTGGTGGATGAGGGCAAGATCCGCGCCATCGGCCTGTCGAACGAAAGCGTCTGGGGGGCGGGGCGCTGGCTGCATCTGGCTGAGATGCTGGGCCTGCCGCGCATGGCCACCGTGCAGAATGAATACAGTTTGCTCTGTCGGCAGTTTGACACTGACTGGGCCGAATTCTCGATGACCGAAGAGATGCCGCTGCTGGCCTTCTCGCCACTGGCTGCGGGTCTGTTGTCGGGGAAATATGCCGGAGATGTCACACCCGAGGGCACGCGGCGCAGCTATTCGCCCGATCTGGGTGGCCGGATCACGCCGCATGTGTTTCCCGCCGTGGCCGCCTATCTGGGCATCGCCGCGCGCCACGGGCTGGACCCGTGCCAAATGGCAATTGCCTTTTGCCGCAGCCGCCCGTTCGTGACCATCCCGATCATTGGCGCGACAACATTGCAGCAATTGCAAAGCAATATCGACGCTGCCGGAGTGGTCCTGTCATCGGATGTGCAGGCCGAGATTGCAGAGGCGCATCGCGACCATCCTATGCCCTATTGACCGGGAGGCGGCACCGGGGCTTGCGGTGTGGGGCCGTTCCGGGGCACATGTTTCGTGCGGAATAGGAAACGGCGGGCAGGTGGATGCAGGGATTGTTTCCAAAACTGATGGCAATTGGCGCGGCTTTGGCGCTGAGTGCCTGTGTTGCGGCGGGGCCGACAGGCGGCAAGGCTGCGGGCCCCAACCCGGTGACGGGGTCTGAGATCGAAGTGACCTCATTGGATGGCCCACCGGCAAAAGCCGGGCCGGGCAAGGCGAACGCAGGCAAGTCTGCCCTCGCAACGCCAACCGCCATGCCGTCCGACCCGACCCCGCCTGCGGTGAAATCAGCCGAGAAAACCACGCAACAAACGGCAGATCAGGCCGGACCAAAACCAAAACCGCGACCCGAGGGCGGGGCAAAGGATGCGTCCGCCAGCGCGGAAACGGTTGCCGCCCCTGCAGCCGCTCCGGTGGTGCCGCAGGCTGAAAAAAGCGCCGCCCAGATCGCCTGCGAAAAGAAGAATGATTTCTGGGCTACGGCGGGAAAATCCGGCGCGCAATCCTGCATCAAACGCACCCGCGACGGTGGCAAGCGGTGCAAAAAGGCCAGCCAATGCTCTGGGTCCTGTCTGGCTCGGTCGGGCACCTGCTCGCCCTATGACCCGTTGTTCGGTTGCAATGAGATCTTTCAGGCCGATGGCAGCCGGGTGACGCTATGCATCGACTGATCCTGTGTCTTGCCTTGATGCTGGCAGCCTGCGCGCAGCCTGCAGCGCAAGGGGTTTCGGTCTTTCGGCCCAAGGCGGCTCCGATCTGGTCGGCAGCAGCGTTTGACGCCTCGCGGCTGGACGGGCGTTGGCAGCAGGTGGCGGCGTTTTCCGCCAGTGACAGCCCCGGCTGCGCGCCCGGCGCGGTTGAGTTTCGCGGTGGTCCCGGTGGGCTGGACCTGGCTGGAAGCCTATGCCTGAACGGGCAAAAGCGGTCTTTTTCCGGCCCGGTGCAAATGACCGGACCGGGGCGGCTGGCGGTGCCGGGTATGGCCGATTGGTGGGTGATCTGGGTCGACAGCGGCTATCGCACGCTGGCCATCGGCACGCCGGACGGCAGCTTTGGCTTTGTGCTGGACCGCGGCCGCACTCCCCCGGATCGGCTGCGGGCCGCGGCGGAAATCTTTGATTTCAATGGCTATGCCAAGGGGCGGTTCCAGCCGTTCTAGGCCTTAGATCTGCCGCTTCAACCCGCGCAGATGACGGGCCGCGTCGCGCGCGCCCACCTCGGCCTCACGCACCAGCCAGTCGAAATGCTCGGTCATCGACTGTACCCGCAAGGCGTCACGAAACGCGATATAGCTGCGGCCCAGATAGATCACTGCCAGCAGCGGGCCGAACACCGTGACGGGGGCGGAAAACACCCGCCGCGCATCGAACAGGCACAGCCGCAGGGACGGATACATCTGCTCACACAGATCGGCGATGCGGTCGATCTGCTCGGCCCGGACATCGGCGGGCAAGCCACGATAATAGCCGGTGCCACTGGCGAAACTGTCCATCTCATGCAGGGGCAGGGCGATTTCATAGTCGGACCGCGCGCCGCGCATCCAGGCCAGACGATCCTCGAACGCGCCAATTGCCTGACCGGCGGTGCGGCCCAACTGCGGCGCATATTCCCAGTCAACCATGGCGCGGGTTTTCAGCATGTCGGGCAGGGTGGCAGGGACGTGGCGGATCTTGTAGCCGGCCGCCTCACGATGCCAGGCAAAGATCGTCTCGTCGATCAGGGCGCGCGGTGCCTCGGTGATGGTCAGCGAGGTGGCCAAGAGGTCGGCCACCGGCTCGGGCCGCGGGGACAGGCCCAACAGCCAATCCGATGACACTCCCAATGCCGTCGCGCAATCGGCGGCCAGTTGGGCGTTCGGCATGCGGACCGACGGCGACAGCAGCGCCGACAGGGTGGATCGGTCAACCCCGCAAGCCCGCGCCAGCGCTGATTGGGTCACTGTGCGGCGGGTCATCGCTTCGGACAACCGCAGGCGAAACAGGGCGGCGCGATCGCGTTTGTCCATTTTTTCAGGCATTTGATGACTTTACAAAACGAATGTGACTGTATGCTGCGCATCTTCGGAATTCCGTGATGCGTGCGCAAGTGCTAATTCTGGATCAAAAGAGGGCATATTTTGCGGCAAAATCCGAAAGTTGAGTGGCCGACGATCCTGATGTTGATCCTGACCTATTCGGTTTGGGTTGCTGCCACGGTCTGGATCTGGCCGATCTCGCCGGTGCTGGCGGTGGTCTTGACCACGCTGGCGGTGGCGCAGCAATCGTCCTTGCAGCATGAGGCGCTGCATGGGCATCCCTTTGCCAATGCCCGGCTGAACCAGGCGTTGGTGTTCCTGCCGGTGGGCCTGCTCTACCCCTATGGCCGGTTCCGCGACACGCATCTGGCGCACCACTATGACCCCAACCTGACCGACCCCTATGATGACCCTGAGTCAAACTTTCAGGACCCTGCCGTCTGGGCGGGGCTAAGCCCGGCGCATAAGACCTTGCTGAGGGCCAACAACACGCTGTTGGGGCGCATCGTGCTGGGCACGGCAATCGGTGGCTGGTCGTTCTTGCGCGCTGATTTCGCGGCGATAGCGGCCGGCGATCGGGTGATCCGCCGCGACTGGCTGCTGCATCTGGCGGGGCTGGGGCTGATCGGGCTGTGGCTGGGGCTGGTGGCTGAAATGCCGGTCTGGGCCTATGTTCTGGCGGCCTATGGCGGCAACGCGATGATCAAGATCCGCACCTTTTTGGAGCATCGCGCCCATGACGCGCACCGCGCCCGTTCCGTGGTGGTCGAAGATCGTGGCCCGCTGGCATTGTTGTTCCTGAACAACAACCTGCATGTCGTGCATCACTGCCACCCGAACGTGGCCTGGTATGATTTGCCCGCCCTTTACCGCGCCAACCGAGAGCATTTTCTGCGCCGGAATGACGGCTATGTGTTCCGCAGCTATGGCCAGATCTTTGCCCGGTTTTTCCTGCGCGCCAAGGATCCGGTGCCGCATCCGGTCTGGCCGGTGAAAAAGGGCCTGCCTGACGCGGCCGATTGCCCGGTGCAGACCGCGGCAGAATAGCCTAGTCGATCCGCCGAAAGGTGGGCACATCGCCGGAATTGTCGAAAAACGGCACGCCGGGCTGGGTGCCGCCGGACAACAGGTTTGTCACCTCGGCCAGAACCACCTCGGTGATGAAGGGCAAATCCAGCGCGCGGGCTTCGGCCAGACCGATCCAGTGCAGATGGGACAGCTCATCCGACGCGCCCGAGAACGTCTCGGCGTCACCGCTGCAATTGGTGGCATCGGCCAGAAAGAACCGCGCGTCAAAGCGGCGGCTGCGACCGGGCGGCGTGATGGCGCGAAAGACGTAGCGCAGGCAGGGGCCGTCGGCGCGCAAGCTTAGCCCGGTTTCCTCGGCCAATTCGCGCAAAGCTGCAGCAATCAGCGGCCCGGGCGGGGCGGCCAATGCCAACCGGCGCGCGCAATCGGGCGACAGCGGCAGTGGGGCGGCCAAATCATCGCCCGGGTCCACAGCCCCACCGGGAAAGACATATTTCGACGGCATGAAGGCAGCACCGGCCCCGCGTTGGCCCATCAGAACCTCATATCCGGTCGCGGATACCCGGGTCAGGATAACCGTGGCGGCGGACCGGATCGGAGGAGAGGCGGCCTCAACCACGCGGCTCGGTCCCGAACCCATGCATCCGCCGGGCCCATTGCACCGCCACCAGCATGCCCTTTAGCCGGGGCAACAGGAACAGCGACAGCGCCACGCAGCCGACCGAAAAGATGGATGCAGTGACCAGGGGATCGGGCCGGAATTTCGCAAAGACAATCAGCAGCAGAGGCGCCATCAGGTGACCCACGATCAGAATCGTTAAATAGGCTGGGCCGTCATCGGCGCGGTGATGGTGCAGCTCTTGCTGGCAGACCGGGCACGCGTCGCGCACCTGCAGATAGCCACGCAGCATCGGGCCAGCCCCGCATTTTGGGCAGCGACAGCGCCACCCCCGCAACAACGCAGGCTTCATCGGCCGGTCGTTGGGGGGCAGGGCGGCGTCATCGGCGGTTTGGTCCGGGGCTGGAATCGTCTGGGTCATGGGATGCTGTCTGTTTTGTCGGGGATCAGAATGGCCGCACAGTAGCGAAGCTTGCGATTAAACCCTAGCCCCAGATTCAAGATGTGTCGCGATGTCGCAACGGCCCGCGACGGAAACCAGCGGCCGCGGCGTTTGATTGGTATCGGGGCTGACAAGCGCCCCGCAGTCAAGAGATGGAGATGACCATGACCACCAGATCCCGCGCAACGTTTGCCCTTATGGGCCTGACTGCCGCTTTGATGGCCGGCCTGCCCGCTATCGCCCACGCCGAGAAGGGCGACAATGGCGCGCGCATGTTGCAGCACTTTGACGAGATGGACGCCGACAAGGACGGCAAGGTGACCAAGGCCGAAGTTCAGGCATATCGCGACGCCCGCTTTGCTGTGGCCGATACCGACAAGAACGGCAGTCTGTCAGCCGATGAATTGTCGGCGATGCAGATGACCCAGATGCAGGCCCGTCTGGCCCAGCGGTCGAAAAAGATGATCGACCGGCTGGACGCCAACGCCGATGGCCAGCTGTCTGCCGAGGAATTCGCCACGATGGGCAAGCGTCAGTCGATGTTCGACCGGGTAGATGCCGATAATGATGGTGTCATCAGCAAGGATGAGGTGCAGAAGATGGGCGATCGCGGCGGCAAGAACCGCAAAGGCGACAAGGATGATCGTGGTTGGTGGTGGATGGACGCCAACTGAGGAAAACCGGGGGGCGGGGCTTTGCGTACCGCCCCCCGGCTCTGCTAGGTTTACGGGATGACCATGGCTTTTGACGCGGCGGATCAGGCGACCGACGACGAGTTGCTGGCGCGATACGCCAGCGGCGATCGCTTGGCTGCGCGTCTGCTGACCGACCGGCTGGTGCCGCGCGCCTTGGGCTATGCAACGCGGTTACTGGGCGGCGACCGGGCCGAGGCCGAAGACGTGGCCCAAGAGGCAATGTTGCGGCTGTGGCGGATTGCACCGCAATGGCGTGCGGGTGAGGCCAAAGTGCAGACCTGGGTCTACCGGGTGGTGACCAACCTATGCACCGACCGGCGGCGCAGCCAGAGCAGGCGGGCGCAGCCGATGGGCGATGATCTGCCCGACGCGGTGGATCCGAACCCCGGGCCAGAGCAGCTGCTGGTCAACGCGGCTCGGTTGGATGCGCTGGAAACGGCCCTGGCCGGACTGCCGGATCGGCAGCGCCAAGCCGTGGTCTTGCGACACCTTGAGGGGTTGGCGAACCCGGAAATCGCCGAGATTCTGGGCATCGGGGTTGAGGCAGTGGAAAGCCTGACGGCCCGTGGCAAGCGGGCTTTGGTTGCGCAATTGCAGGGGCGGCAAGAGGATTTGGGCTATGAAGGGGTCTGAGATGGGCGACGACGACAAGGTGGATCTGCTGTTTTCAGCGCTGCGCGCGCAGCCGCCCGAGGTGTCTTCGGCGCTGCGGAACCGGGTGCTGGCCGACGCTTATGCGCTGCAACCGGCACCCCGGCCGGTGCGGGCGCGGCTGCAGCAGATGCGGGGGCTGCGGGCGCTGATCTCGGGACTGGGCGGTGTGGGTGGACTGGCGGGTCTGGGCACGGCGGCAGTGGCGGGTCTGTTCTTTGGCTATGCGCAGCCGGTGTCGGTGGACTGGCTGTCGTCAGCCTTTCTGGCCACCCCTGCGGATAGTGTCGATCTGCTGTCAGCGGCTGATTTCTTTGTGACCGGAGGGTAGACCATGGGCGATGTTGCAGGGCGCGCGGCGCCGCGTTGGATGAAGATCGTGCTGGCGTTATCGCTGGCGCTGAACCTGGCGATTGCGGGTCTGGCCGTCGGGGCGATGTTGCGCGGTGGCCCGCATGGCGCGCGTGATTTTGGCCTGGGCCCCCTGACCGAGGCGTTGTCGCGTGAGGACCGCAAGGCGCTGCGGGCGGGATTTATCCAGGCCCACCCTGATCTAAGGGCTGATCGCCAAGCGGCGCGGGCCGATTTTGCGGCGCTGCTTCAGATCTTGCGGACCGATCCGATGGATCCCGCAGCACTGGATGCGGCGATGGGAACGGTGGCTGATCGCAATGCAGCGCTGGTCTCGACGGCGCGGGGGTTGCTGGCAGAGCGGCTAAAAGCAATGACGGCGGCAGAGCGGACGGAATTTGCCGACCGGTTGCAAGCGGCACTGGAACGGCCGGGTCGCAAGAAGGGGGACCATGCCCCTTAGGCCGCGGATTTACTGAAGGTCACCATGTTGCGGCCCGCGGCCTTTGACTGCAGCAGCGCCTGATCGGCGCGGTCGATCACGGCCGCCACCTTGTCGTCGCCGCTGTCCTGCCCCGATCCGAAGGCCACCCCGATTGACGCGGTAATCTGCAGCGACTGTCCAGAAGGCAGCCGGATCGGCTGCTGTGAAATCACTTCGCACAGGCGTTGGGCCACGCGCTGGGCGTCGGCCAATGAGGTTTGCGGCAGGGCGATCAGGAATTCTTCGCCGCCGATGCGGGCCAAAAGGTCGCTCATCCGCAGGTTGTCAGACAGACGCCGCGCCACCTCGGCCAGAACACTGTCGCCGGCGGCATGGCCAAAGCCGTCATTCACCGACTTGAAGCGGTCAAGATCCACCACCATCACCGCGAAATCTGACCCTTCCTGCGCGGCCTGGGCGGCGATCCCCGCCAGGCGGGGCAGCGCGTAGCGGCGGTTGTAGATGCCGGTCAGCGGGTCAATAACCGCCAGCCGCAGCCCATCTTCGACCGAGACCCGCAGCCGGTCGGCCTGACGTTTCCTGCGCAGCAGTATACGCAATCGGGCGGCCAGTTCTTTGGCCGATACGGTGCGCGTCACCACGTCATCGGCCCCCAGGTCAAAGGCAATGGCGGCCAGGTCGTTGCCGCCTTCGGGCACCATGACGCAGACCGCGCAGTGGCGCGTAGCGCTGCGGCTGTCCAGATCAGACATCAGGCGCAACCCGCCGCTGGCGCCGTCAAGATCAGCCTCAATCACAAAGACATCGGGCACCGGCCTGTCAGCATCTGTCCCGTGGGATGTTGCCAGCGCCTGATCGCGTGACATCAACACCAGTGAATCACGCAGGCAGGCCTGCATCTCATGCTTCCAGTGCAGAGCCGTTTCGGGCTGTGCGGTGACCAGTGCCACCGTACCCAGAGTTTCAAAACCGGCAGGCGCCTCAGCCAGACCCAGCACCGAATGCGCCGGCATCCCCCAGGTTGACGACAGCACCCCCGCCTCGCTGCGCGACCGCAAGAGGTTGCGTACCCGCGCCATCAGCACCTGATCCGGAATCGGCTTTGACATTACGTCATCTGCGCCCGCCGCCAGTGCTGACAGCCGCAAATCGGCATCGCGGCTGGACGTCAGCACAATCACCGGAATGGGCCGGGTCTGCGGATCGGCCCGCAGGTCGCGCAAGACATCAATCCCCGACATGTCGGGCAGCACCAGATCCAGCAAGATCAGATCGGGGCGCTCTGTCCGGGCCAGTTCAAGACACGTCGCTCCATCAGCCGCCAACAGCGGTTCATAAAAGGCGTCGCCCAATTTGACCTTGTAGATGATGCGGTTGGTGGCCACGTCATCTACGATGAGGATGCGTCCCTGCATGGTTCCTATGCCGTTAAAGTTTCGCCGGAGTTCCAGATCAATTGTCACTCAGAAGGTTAAGAATTTCTTTCCAATTTACTGCGAAAGGCATCTGCATCAGACACATATTGGTATCTAAGCGGGGATGAGCGGTCAAAAGATGGGGATAACATGATTTTCAGGCAAGAATCCGCCCAAACCTTGGCTTTGCAGGTGCTGGGTTGGCTGGCGGGACAGGACGACCACTTTCAGGCCTTTCTGGGCAACAGTGGCACCGATGCCGCCGAAGTGCGGGCCCGTGCGGCCGACCCCGAGATGTTGGGATCGGTGCTGGACTATCTTTTGGGCGATGATGCGCTGGTGATACAGTTCTGCGCCGATGCGGGGCTGCCGCCCGAGGCACCGATGCAGGCGCGGGCGTTTTTGCCCGGTGGCGATGTGCCCAACTGGACCTGATGGACTTTTCACCGCCATCCGGCCAAGACAATGCCAAGAGAAACAGGCCCGTAAGGGCAGGGAGGCATCCATGATTCGGGGAATCGTCTTTGACAAGGACGGCACGCTATTTGACTTTCGCGCCAGTTGGGGCGTGTGGGCGCAGCGCTTTCTGGCCAGTCTGGCCAGAGATGCAGCGCATGCGCGGCAGCTGGCCGATGTCATCGGCTATCTGCCTGACAGCAATGGGTTTACCCCCGACAGCCCGGTGATTGCTGCCACCGCTGCCGATATTGCAGCGGTGTTGTTGCCGCATGTGTCGGGCTATGATCTGGCCGGGCTGACCGAGGCGATCGACATCGCCGCCGCCGAAGTGCCGATGGCCGAGGCGGTGCCGCTGGTGGCCCTGTTCACCGCCCTGCGCGACCGCGGGCTGAAGCTGGGCGTTGCCACCAATGACAGCGAAGTGCCAGCGCGGGCGCATGTGCAACGCCATGGGCTGACAGAGCTTCTGGATTTCATCTCGGGGTACGACTCGGGGCATGGTGCGAAACCGGGGCCGGGAATGTGCCTGGCCTTTGCCAGTGCAACCGGGCTGGACCCGGCCGAAGTGCTGATGGTTGGCGACAGCCTGCATGATCTGCATGCCGGGCGCGCGGCCGGAATGCGGCCGATTGCGGTTCTGACCGGCATTGCCGGTGAGGCGGATCTGGCGCCGCATGCCGAGGTTGTCCTGGCCGATATCGGGGCCCTGCCGGCCTGGCTGGATGCGCAGGCCCGGGTGTAAACCGGGCAGATAGGCGAAAAACGACAGGTTTGCGTCGCTGCTGCGCGGCGCAATTTTCCCACCGTCGCGGCATCTTGGGCCATCAGAACCGGAGATGGTGCATGACCGACGATCAGGGCCGCAAACGTCGCGCAGGGGGCCGCGCGGGGATGAAGATCCGGCATGGCAGTGCGGTAGTTGACCAGATGCCATGGCGGATTCCAGTCAACCCCGACCGCCCGACCGAACCTCTGGATGCCGATGGCGTGCAGGCGATCCACAAGGGCGCGATGCGGATTCTGTCCGAACTGGGCATCGAATTTCTGAACCCCGAGGCGGTGGCGCATCTGAAAGCGGCGGGCTGCATCGTCAACGGCACCAATGTGCGGATGGACGAAGATTTCGTGATGGAGATGGTGGCCCGCGCGCCATCATCCTTCACCATCACCCCGCGCAACCCCGCGCGCGAGGTGATCATGGGCGGCAAGCACATGATCTTTGTCAACGTCTCATCCCCGCCGAACTCATGGGACATGGAGCGGGGCAAGCGCTCGGGCGATTTCGAGACGTTCAAGGAGTTCATGAAGCTGACGCAGTATTTTAACTGCATCCATATCGCAGGCGGCTATCCGGTTGAGCCGATCGACATCCACCCCGCCGTGCGGCACCTCGATTGCGTTTATGAAAAACTGATCCTGACCGACAAGGTTTGCCACGCCTATTCCTTGGGCGCTGAGCGGGTCGAGGATGTGATGGAGATGGTGCGTCTGGCGGGCGGGCTGTCGGAAGAGGAATTCCAGGCCAAGCCGCGGATGTACACCAACATCAACTCGGTCAGCCCGCTAAAGCATGACTATCCCATGCTGGACGGCGCGATGCGTCTGGCCAAACGCGGCCAACCGGTGGTGATCACGCCATTCACGCTGGCGGGGGCGATGGCTCCGGTGACGATGTCGGGTGCTGTGACGCTGTCAATTGCCGAAGGATTGGCCGCGCTGGCGCTGCTGCAATATATCGCGCCCGGCTGCCCGGTGGCCTTGGGCACCTTCACCAGCAACGTCGATATGAAATCAGGCGCGCCCGCGTTCGGCACGCCCGAATACATGCGGGCGACCCAGATGACCGGGCAGTTGGTGCGGTTTTACGGCGTGCCGATGCGGGCCTCTGGCGTTTGCGCCGCCAATGTGCCTGACGGGCAGGCGATGTGGGAGACGTCGAACTCGCTGTGGTCGGCCGTGCAATCGGGCACCAACATGGTCTATCACGCCGCGGGCTGGCTGGAGGGTGGGCTGATCGCATCCCCCGAGAAATTCATCATGGATTGCGAAGTTCTGCAGATGATCCAGCGCTATTTTGAAGAGGCCACCTTTGCCACCACACCCGACGACATCGCCTTTGATGCGATCAAGGCGGTGGGGCCGGGCGGGCATTATTTTGGCGTGCAGCACACACAAGACCGCTACCAGAATGCCTTCTACGCGCCCATCGTCAGCGATTGGCGCAATTATGAGGCTTGGCAACTGGATGGCGCGACCTGGACGCAAGAACGCGCGCACCGCATCTATAAGCAGATCATCGCCGAGTTTGAGCCGCCCGAGATGAACGGCGACCACCGCGAAGAGCTGACCCGCTTTGTCGCGCGGCGCAAACAGGAAGGCGGCGCACCGACCGATTTCTAAGGCAGCATTCAAGGGGCCATTGGTCAGCGTCTGCGGGATCGGCTTTTCCCGGATGGCCCGCGTTTGTCCTGCGCACATAGCGGACTAGGGTATTGTTAACATCTACCCGCTAGCCTTTGGCGAGGAATCAACGAAGGCGGGTTCATGTACGGCTTGTTGCTGCGGTCTATCCAGGCCTATCTGCGCGCAACCTTTGGTGCGGTTGTCTGGGCGCGCGTGCTGCGCCTGTCTGGTCAACCGGTCGATGGGTTTGAACCGATGTTGCCCTATGATGCCCAGGTTCTGGACTCGGTGCTGGCTGCAGCGGCGGCAGAACTCAATCGCCCGGTTGAGGCTATTCTTGAAGATGTGGGCACGTTTCTGGTGGCCAATCCGGACCATCAATCGCTGCGACGATTGTTGCGTTTTGGTGGCGCCACATTTGCGGAGTTCCTGCAGTCTCTCGAAGAACTGCCCGATCGCGCCCGGCTGGCACTGCCGGATCTGGAATTGCCGCAGATCACCTTGCATGAAACCGGACCCGGGTTTTTCCGGCTGACCTTTGGCAGCAGTTTTGCGGCATTCTACCCGGTGGCATTGGGGGCATTGCGGGCAACGGCGGATGATTATGGCGCGTTGGTGTTGATCGATACAGAGCCCAGTTGCAACGAGGGCCTGTCAGGTGCGGTGCTGTCGGTGAATCTGTTAGAGCCAGAGCATGGTCTGGGGCAACGTTTTGAGCTGTCATTGATGGGGCGGGCCAATGAAGGCAGCGGGCAAGACGTTGGCAGGGATCGGGATGGACTGTAACCCGCAGACTGCCGCGGGGCCTCCCTTGGCGGGTGTGCTGAACTGGCTGATGCCGATGCATCTGGTGCTGGACAGTCAGGGTCGGGTGCGGTCGCATGGGCCGACCCTGGACCGGGTGTTTGCAGGGCGGGTGCTGACCGGAACAGCCTTTGGTGAGTTGTTTGAGGTGAAAAGCCCCTATTCGTTTTCAGAACCGACAGATTTTGCGGCTGCGGTCGGGCAAAAACTGCGGCTGGGTCTGCGGGTTGGTCTGCAAGAGCTGCGGTTGCGCGGGCTTTTGGTGCCTCTGCCTGCGGCTTTGGGGCAGGGTGCCGTGGACGCCGAACGGGACAATGGGCCGATTTCGGGTGGTGGTTGGATCGTCAATCTGTCCTTTGGCATTGATTTGCCGCGGGCTGTGGCGGTGTTGCAGTTGATCGACGCCGATTTTGCGCCGACCGATCTGGCGATGGAGTTGCTGTACCTGACCGAAGCGAATGTCGCTGTCACGGGTGAGTTGCGCGCCTTGGCGCTGCGGCTGGACGGCGCGCGCAGACAAGCGCGCGAAGAGGCCGAGACAGATCCCTTGACCGGCCTGCGCAATCGTCGCGCATGTGACTCGCTGATGGCGCGGTTGTGCCGCGAAGGCGCGCCCTTTGGGTTGGTGCATATGGATCTGGATTTTTTCAAGGCGGTCAATGACACGTTGGGCCATGCCGCGGGCGACCATGTGCTGGTCCATGTCGCGGGCGTCATGAAAACGGCCAGTCGCAGTGGCGATTGCCTGGCGCGAATGGGTGGGGATGAGTTTATGATGCTGTTGCCCGGCCTGACCGATACCTGCGCTTTGAAAACGCTGGTTGAGCGATTGATCAGCCAACTGACCATGCCGATCCCGTGGCAGGAGGCAATGTGCCGGATCTCGGCCAGCGCTGGCTATGCCACCGTGACGGAGGGAGAGATGCCCGATCCGGTGCAAGTGATGGCGCGCGCTGATGCGGCCCTTTACATGGCCAAGAATGCGGGGCGGGGCCGGGCCGTTCTGGCGGACGATCAGCCAGAGGCCGGACTAAAACTGGCGCTGATGACCGGAGCGGCAGTATCGGTGCAGCCCAGTGCCGACCCGGCAGCGGAAAAACCGTCAGAAAAGTAGCAGGTCAAACGGGAGTGCCAACATAGGCTGCCAGCGTGGACGCCGTTCCACTGGTCCAAAGCCGGTTCAACCACCGGGCAAAGGCGGCGGCAAAGCGCGGATCATCGGCAATCCCGCCGTATACTGCGGTCAGGCCGGACAACCAGGCCTGCGGAGTGGTCCGGGCGGCCTGCGCCAGTGGCAACAGGGCTCCCCAGTTGGGGTCATTCGCGGCGATGACCGTGCCGTCATCCTGTGTGCCGTGGCAATAGCGGCACCAAAGCGCTGAAACCAGCGCCAGGCCCTGCACGCTGCCACCGGCCGCCACTGCGTCCCGGATAGACGGAATGATGAATTTTGGTTGCCGGTTCGACCCGTCCAGACAGAGCCGTCGCTCTGTATCGGCGATCTCGGGGTTTGAGAACCGCGCGACGATCTGGCGGTAATAGGCGGAAATATCGGTATCTGGCACCGGCGGCACATAGGGCAGGATTTCTTCGCACTCTACCTTGTTCAGGAAGGCCAGGATCAGGGGATGCGCCATCGCCTGATGCACGAACTCAATGCCCATCAGCCCGCCTGGATAGGCAATGGTGGCATGCCCACCGTTCAGAATACGAATTTTCATCATCTCATAGGCGTGCACATGCGGCGTGAAGGTGACGCCGACCTTTTCCAGCGCCGGACGCCCTTGGGGGAAATTGTCTTCGACCACCCATTGGCGAAAGGGCTCACAGGTCACGGGCACCGGGTCGCTCAGGCCGAATTGCGCGGCCAGTGCGCGCTCTCGCGGGCCGGTGGCGGGGGTGATGCGGTCAACCATGCCGTTCGGAAAAGCGACGGTGGTCCCGATCCAGTCGGCCAATTCAGGGTCCGAGAGCCGGGCCAGCCCCGTGACAGCGGCGGCGGTGACATCGCCGTTGCCGGGCAGATTGTCACAGGACATCACGGTAAACGGCGGCAAGCCCGCCGCGCGGCGGGCGCGAAGGGCGGCAATGATTGCCCCAAAAGCGGTGCGGTGGGGATCTGCCGCGTCGGCCATGATCTCGGGCATGTTGGGGTCAAAGGCCCCGGTAGCGGGATTGATGAAATATCCGCCCTCGGTCACGGTCAGCGAGACGATCCGGATTTCGCGCTGCGACAGGGCGGCGATCAATGCGGCGTTGTCGGGCTGAACGGGCAGAAAGTCGATCATCGCGCCGATGCGACGGGCGGTTTTGCCCTTTGGATCCAGTTCGATCACCGTTGACAGACAATCTTGCGCCAGGAGGGCGTCGCGCATGGCGCTGTCGGGCGCACGAACTCCGGCGCCGATGATGGCCCAATCATGATCACGCCCCAAGGCGAAGAGATCGTCCAGGTAGACGGCCATATGGGCACGGTGGAAATTGCCCAGACCGATGTGGACAATCCCAGGGGTCAGGCGACTGCGGTCATAGGCGGGCGGGGTGAGGGGGGCTGTCATCGTCATGCCAGCCAATTGCCGCCATCGACGCCAAAGCATTGGGCGACGATGTATTTTGCCTCATCCGTGGCCAGGAAAATGGCCATGCCGGTCAGGTCATCTGCGGTGCCCATTCGGCCGAAGGGGACGGCCTGCCCAACCTCACGTTTCTTTTGACCGGGCGGCTTGGCTTCGTATCTGGCGAAAAAGGCGTCAACCCCGTCCCAATGTTCCCCATCGACCACGCCGGGCGCCATGGCGTTGACGTTGATGCCATGGGCGATCAGGTTCAGGCCAGCCGATTGGGTCAGGCTGATGACCGCGGCCTTGGTGGCGCAATAAACGGCGACCAGGCTTTCGCCGCGACGACCAGCCTGTGAGGCCATGTTGATGATGGTGCCACGTCCGCGCGGGATCATGTGGCGCGCGGCGGCCTGGGTGCAGAACAGGGTGCCGGCGACGTTGACGGCAAAGAGCCGATCATAGTCGGCGCGGCTGATTTCAGCGATGGGCGCGGCAGAAAACAGGGCGGCGTTGTTGATCAGGATGTCCAGGTGGCCCATCTTGGCGACAGCCGCGGCAAATCCAGCGTCAATGCTGTCCTGATTGGTAACATCCAGCGCCACGGCATGGGCCTGCGGGCCAATGTCAGCGGCGGCCTTTTCGGCAGCCTCCAGGTTGATGTCGGCAATGCAGACCTGCGCGCCTTCCCTGACATAGGCGCGGACGAAGGCCAGGCCGATGCCGCGGGCAGCGCCGGTAATCAGGGCGGTTTTCCCAGACAATCTCATGCGATGGCCTTTCCGTCCGCGTCAAAGCGGTGCAGTTTTGTCAGATCCGGGGCCAGCCGCAGGGTGGTGCCGGGGCGGGCGGCGACCTCGCCGCCGGCGCGGACGGTCAGAGTGCCCAAATCGCCCGCGTCGATCTTTAGGAACGTGTCGGACCCCAGGTGTTCGGACAGGATCACCGTTCCCTGCCACGGTCCATCGCCGACGGTGATGTGTTCGGGACGGATGCCGATGGTCTGGGCGCTGTGCTTGGCCGCCTCGGGCCCCTCAATCAGGTTCATGCGTGGCGAGCCGATAAAGCCCGCGACAAAGACGTTTTGCGGGTGGTGGTACAGGTCCAGCGGGCTGCCGACCTGTTCGATCCGGCCGGCGTTCAGAACCACGATCTTGTCGGCCATGGTCATCGCCTCGACCTGGTCATGGGTGACGTAGACCATGGTGGTTTTCAGCGACTGGTGCAGTTCAGAGATTTCCTGGCGCATCGAGACGCGCAACGAGGCGTCCAGATTCGATAGCGGCTCGTCAAACAGGAACGCCGCCGGTTCGCGCACGATGGCGCGGCCGATGGCGACGCGTTGGCGCTGGCCACCCGACAACTGACCGGGGCGGCGGTCAAGATAGCTGGTCAGGTTCAGCACCTTTGCGGCGGCCTGCACCTTGCGCTCTTGTTCCTCAGCGCTCTGCCCGGCCATTTTCAGCGGGAATGCGATGTTTTTCCGCACGCTCATATGCGGGTAAAGCGCATAGGACTGGAACACCATGGCCAGCCCGCGTTTGGCGGGTGGCAGGTCGGTGGCATCGCGCCCGTCGATGGCGATGGTGCCGCTGGTGGTGTCCTCCAGCCCCGCAATCAGGCGCAACAGGGTGGATTTACCGCAACCGGATGGCCCTACGAACACGACGAATTCGCCGTTTTCGATGGTCAGGTCGATGCCGGGAATGACATCCACCTCGCCAAAGGATTTGCGTACGGAAGACAGGGTGATTTGTCCCATTATCGCCTCACTTAACCGCGCCAAAGGTCAGGCCACGGACGAGTTGCTTTTGACTGAACCAGCCAAGGATGAGGATCGGCGCGATTGCCATGGTGCTGGCCGCCGAAAGCTTTGCGTAGAACAGCCCCTCGGGCGACGAATAGCCCGCGATGAAGGTGGTCAGGGGGGCGGCCTTTGAGGTGGTCAGTTGCAGGGTCCAGAACGCCTCATTCCAAGCCAGAATGACGTTCAAGAGCAGGGTCGAGGCGATGCCGGGGATCGCCATCGGCGTCAGCACATACAGGATCTCGGCGCGCAAACCGGCACCGTCCATTCGCGCGGCTTCCAGGATTTCGCCGGGGATTTCGCGAAAATAGGTGTACAGCATCCAGACCACGATCGGCAGGTTGATCAGGGTCATCACGCCGGTGATGCCGATGCGGCTGTCCAACAGGCCAAAATCGCGAAACATCAGATACATCGGGATCAACACGCCGACCGCGGGCATCATCTTGGTCGACAGCATCCACATCAGCAGGTCTTTGGTGCGGCGTCCGGGGATGAAGGCCATCGACCAGGCCGCCGGAATGGCGATGATCAGCGCCAGCACGGTTGAGCCCAGCGAGATGATGACCGAGTTCCAGAAATGGCGCAGATAGTCAGACCGCGACTGCACCTCGGCATAGCTGTCCAGCGTCCATGGGGCGGTCAGTATTTCTAGCGGGGCCTTGATCGCGTCGCCTTCGGATTTGAACGACAGGATCACCGTCCAGAGGATGGGGAAAAAGATCACGATGCCTATGGTCCAGGCCAGGGCGGTGACGGTGGCTTTGCGGGTGGGGGATGCAGTGCGGGCCATGGGTCAGGCGTCCAGATTCTTGCCAATCATCCGCATCAGGAAGATGGCGACGATGTTGGCCAGGATGACGGCGATAATGCCTCCGGCGGATCCGCCGCCGACGTCGAAATTCAGCAGCGATTGGGCGTAGACCAGGAAGGGCAGGTTTGCGGTGCCCAGGCTGCCGTTGGTGGTGACCAGGATCTCGGCAAAGACCGACAGCAGAAAGATGGTCTGGATCAGGATCACCACAGTGATCGCGCGGGACATGTGCGGCAGCGTCAGATACCAAAACCGCGACAGGGGCGGCGCGCCGTCCATCTCGGCCGCTTCCATCTGCTCACGGTCCAGCGATTGCAAGGCGGTCAGCAGGATCAGGGTCGAGAAGGGCAGCCATTGCCAGGCAACAATCAGCACGATTGAGGCCAACGGCGATTGCGTCAGAAAATCATAGGGTTGCAGGCCTATCCCGGTGGCGATGTGCGCGAACATGTCGTTCACCGGGTTCATGAACATGTTCTTCCACACCAGACCCGAGACGGTGGGCATGACGAAGAACGGCGCAATCACCAGCACGCGCACGATGCCTTGGCCCCAGAACGGCTGATCCAACAAGAGGGCCAGCAGGGTGCCGCCGATCACGGTGATGGCCAGCACGCCCAGCACCAAAATCAGTGTGTTGGTGATCGCCTGCCAGAAGGCGGCCTGTGTGACGAAGTAGTAGTAATTGTCAAAACCGGTCCAGGTTTCCGTCCCCGGGCTGAGCAGATTGTAGCGCAGAAAGCTGAAATAAAGGGTCATCGCCAGGGGCACGATCATCCAGAAAAACAACAGGATGACGGCCGGGGATACCATCAGGCGCGCGGCGGCGCGGGACTGTGCGGTGGCCATGGGGAAACCTCTGCGGGCTGGGGTGAAGGGTGCGGGGCCGGCCGGGAGAACCGGCCCCGCATGCGGTGACCTTGGGAGGTCTGGTTACTTGATGTAGCCGGCGCGGGTCATCTCGGTTGTGGTCAGGGTCTGTGCCTGGGCCAGGCCGTCATCCAGTGTGACGGACCCTGCCAGCACGGATGAGAAGATCTGACCAACAGAGGTGCCGATGCCCTGAAACTCGGGGATCGCCACGAACTGCACGCCGACATAAGGCACCTCATCCACGGTCGGATGGGTCGGGTCGGCAGAGTTGATGCTGTCCAGCGTCATCTTGGCAAACGGCACCTTTTGGTATTCCGGGTTCGCGTATAGCGACGACCGGGTGCCCGGGGGGACGTTGGCCCAACCCTCTTTTTCGGCCACCAGCGCCAGATATTCTTTCGAGGTTGCCCAAGCGACGAATGCCTTGGCTTCGGCCTCTTTCTGGGTGCCCGCCGGGATGCCCAGCGACCACGCCCACAGCCAATTGCCGCGCTTGCCCTTGCCCATGTCGGGGGCCAGCGCAAAGCCGACGTGATCGGCGACGGTGCTGTCCTTGCCGGTCACAAAGCTGGCAGCAACGGTGGCGTCGATCCACATGCCGCATTTACCCTGCTGGAACAGCGCCAGGTTTTCGTTAAAGCCGTTGTTCGAAGCGCCGGGCGGGCCGTAATTGGTCAGCAGGTCCAGATAGAAGGCGACGGTGTCTTTCCAGGGCTGCTGGTCGAACTGGGGCTTCCAGTCCATGTCGAACCACTTTGCGCCGAACGAGTTGGACATGGCGGTCAGGAAGGCCATATTCTCGCCCCAGCCGGCCTTGCCGCGCAGGCAGATGCCGTAGATGCCGGCGTCCTTGTCGGTCATCGCGGCGGCAGCAGCTTTGATTTCGTCCCAGGTCGGGGCCTCGGGCATGGTCATCCCGGCCTTTTCCATCAGGTCGGTGCGATACATCACCATCGAGCTTTCGCCGTAGAACGGCGATGCGAACAGCGTGCCGTCAACGGTCAGGCCGCCACGGATGGCGGGCAAAAGATCGTCCACGTCATACTCGGCGGGCAGGTCGTTCAACCCGACCAGCCAACCCTGCTTGCCCCAGATCGGAACCTCATAGGTGCCGATGGTCAGCACGTCGAACTGGCCGCCCTTGGTGGCGATGTCGGTCGTGACCTTTTGGCGCAGCGCGTTTTCTTCCAGCGTGACCCATTCCACCTTGATGTCGGGGTGCTTGGCGTAAAAGTCATCCATCAGACCCTGCATGCGGATCATGTCGCCATTGTTCACGGTGGCGACGGTGATGGTGGTTTCGGCCATGGCCGCCCCCGAAAGGCTCAGCGCAGCCGTCGCGCCGAATAGCGCGCGTAGCGTCTTGTTCATTGTATCCTCCCAAAGAAGCGAATGAGCAAATCATCGCTTAATGAGCAAATGCTCATGTTGTAACCCGATTCGTCAAGCCCTCACTTCCGCTGCAGTTGCAAAGAGAATGGGCTAGTTCAAGGCCAGAATGGCAGTGGCAGTGGTCTCATCGGTGACCAGACCGTTGACGATCTTGCCCAGAAGGGCGGCGTGCAGCGCGCGCACTTTCGACGGCCCCGCAGCCACGGCAATCACCGGCTGGGCGCGGCCCGGATCGACCCGCACCCCCCCCACCAGCGCATTGCGCGGCGTGTCGATATAGCGGCCTTTGGCGTCAAACACCCAACTGGCGATTTCTCCATCTGCACCAGCGGCTTGCAGTTCGGCCAGCACTTCGGCGCTGACGAAACCATCCAGTGCCAAGGGGGCATCAGGCCCCATCTGGCCGACGCCGACAAAGGTGACATCGGCCTTTTTGGCCATCTGATAGACGGTCTGCACCGGGCGCAGACGCATGAAGAAGTCCCGCTCTTCGGGGGTATCGGAAATCACCGGAACCGGCATCGGATAATAGGGCGCAGCCAGCTTTTCTGCGATGCGGCTGATCACGTCATACAGCGTTGCCGATCCGTCCGGCGCGATATTGCCCAACAGCGAGACGATGCGATGTTGTGGCGTGATTCCCTTGGCGGGGGTCAGTTGTTCAACCATGGCGCGCAGGGCGCGGCCGGTGCCAAAGGCGATGACCAAAGGATCGGACTGGCGCAGATACCGCTCCAGTTCCGCCGCGGCAGCGGGTGCGATGGCGTGGGCGGCGTCCGCCCCGGCACTGGGGGCGACCCGGCAACGCAACAGACCAAAGCGGTCGCGCAGCGCCTCCTCCAGATCAAGACATCGGCCGATCGGATGGTTCAGCCGCACATGGATCAGCCCGTCGGCAACGGCGCGGCTGACCAGCCGCTGTGCGCGCTGGCGCGAGATGCCCAACTCGATCGCGATCTGCTCCTGCGTCATGCCGCCAATGTAGTATAGCCACCCGGCGCGGGCGGCATCATCGGTCGGAGTGGGGTCTGGGTCGCTGCGGCTCATTCCGGCGCTTTCAGTTCAGGGGCAATCTGGAAGAATTCGGCAAAGGATGCAAACCTTGCGTCGGGCCGTGCGTCTTCAGGTTCATCCAATGCCCGCCCAGCCAGATGGCTGCCGCCGGTAAAGCGCCAGACGGTCATGCCAGCGGCGCGGGCCGCGCGGATGCCGGTCAGGCTGTCTTCGATCACCAGACAGCGGGCCGGGGCGACGCCCATTTCCCGCGCGGCATGCAAGAACAGATCCGGCGCGGGTTTGCCGTTCGCCACCATGCTGGCGGTGAACAGGTTCCGTCCGGCCAGATGGCCCAACCCAACCAATTGCAACGATTTTACCGCGCGCACTGGGCTGGAGGATGTGGCCACGCAATAGGGCACCTGCAGGTCGGCGATCACTGTGGCGACGCCGGGCATCACCCGCAATCCCTGCTCAAACGCGGCCAGAAGCCGGGCGCGATAGGTGGCCTCGAACGTGTCGGGCAGGGTCAGCTGAAATTCGCGCCGGATGATGGCCATGACGGTCGGATAGCTGCGGCCCAGAAAATGCCGCGCGACATAGTCCAAGTCAATGCTGACGCCCATCCGGGCCAATTCGTCGATCAGCATTCGGGCCGAGATGATCTCACTGTCGATCAACACGCCGTCGCAATCAAAGATGATCAGGCCCGGCGGGGGCATCAAACAGCCCGATGGCCCGCTCCGGCCGTCCCGTGCGGGTCAGCCGGAAGATTTGCGCGCGCGCCTGCGATCACCCGTCGATCCGAGCGCCCATGATGGCGATGGCCTGCTGATAGACCTTGGCTGCGTTCCATTCCTTGATCATGGCAAAGTTTGGCTGGCCTTCCTGATAGCCCTTGCCGGGCTGCCAGCCCTTTTGGCGCAGGTAATTGGCGGTTGAAGCCAGCGCATCGGCCTGATTGTAGAAATCAACCCGGCCGTCACCGTTGCCATCAACCCCGTATTTCTTGGCGTTGCCAGGCAGGAATTGGGTGTGCCCCAGTTCACCATGTTTGGCACCCACGGTTTTCGCGGTGATCGAGCCCTGATCGACCAACTTCAGCGCGCCGATCAGATGCGGGCGGAAATAGTCAGAACGGCGGCAGTCGTAGGTCAGCGTGGCGATGGCCGAGACGACATTGGTGTCGCCCATGAACCCGCCGAAACCGGTTTCCATGCCGTGAATGGCCAGGATCACGCCGGCGGGCACGCCATATGTTGCCTCAAGCGAGGCATAGAACGACGGGTTCTTTTTCTTGCGGCTGCGGCCCTGGCTGACGATCGTGTCGGCACCACGCACACTGAGGAATTTGTCCAGGCTGTATTTAAAGCTTTTCTGATTGCGGTCGGCCGAGATGGTGGCCTTGGAATATGATGATCCCATCAACGCCGCGATGCCCTTTTCGCCCACACCTTCGGCGCGGGCCTCATTGGCCATGACGGATTTCCAGCTATCGTATTGGCCGCCGGTATCCGAGCAGGGCGCGGCAAGGGCAGGGACTGAGGCGAGGGCGAAAAGGCATGATAGTAGGGATTTGCGCAGCACGGGACACCTATTGGATACAGCTTTGCGCACCATAGAAGGTAGCCCCCCGAATTCAAGTGCGCTTGACAGATGCGACCCGCAACCGCGGCGTCCATGCCGGGGCAAAGGCCATGCCGGGCCAAAGGAGATGCAGGGTGGAAACGGCGCTTGCCGGCCCAACGCTTCTGAAACAGCCTGACGAAGACCGCGCAAATTACATGCGTTCGGCGGCTATACGGCTTGTCACGGCATCCGCGTCCGAAGACGGGATTTCGTCTGATCCGGGGCATAGGGGCGCTGCGCAAGCGTCAGTTTAAACCAAGCGCACTGATCAGACAAAATGGGCTTTCGGCATCTTTGAAAATGGCGCCAGTGGCCCACATCTTCCAGCAAGCTGGATGAGTGGGAGAGTTAACCCATCAAAGTCTAATATTCATTGAAGAAGTGGTAGCCCGTAGGGGAGTCGAACCCCTCTTACCAGGTTGAAAACCTGGTGTCCTAACCGATAGACGAACGGGCCACGCTGTCGGTGCGCGGTGTCTAGTCGGGCCCGCCTGGATGCGCAAGTGAAAAAGAGAGGCTTTATCGTGGTGTTGGCCAAGTTCATGCGTGGGCGGCGTCATCCAGTCGGAATTGCACGCGGGACCGGCCGCCCCAGGTGTTGATTTCCACCTTTCCCGCCAGATGAAAGGCCCGGGTTCCCGGTGTATCCAGCGCCGGGCCCAGAGGGCTGTCGAAGGCACCGAAGGCAACCGCCTCCAGTGCTGAAGCGCCGGGGATCCGGATCTGCAGGCGCAGATGTGATTCGCCCATGCGGCGGCTGGTCAGCGTAACCTCTGGCAGCACGAATCGCGGGGCGGGTGCAGAGGCGCCAAAGGGCCCCGCTGTCTCGATCTGCTCGGCCAGCGCCAAGGTGGCCGCCTGCGGCATCAACAGGCCGTCCACGCGCAGATCCTGTGGCCCGCCTGTGCCTGCGCCCTGCCGCGCCAACAGATCGGCCAGTCGCGCCATGGCGGCCTCTAGCTGACCTTCGGCCACGGTCAGCCCCGCAGCCATCTTGTGCCCGCCGCCTTTCAGCAGCAGCCCTTCTGCCGCGACCCTTTGCACGGCGGCTCCAAGATCTACCCCGGCAACGGACCGGCCCGAGCCTTTGCCTTCCCCGCCGTCAATACCGATCACCACTGCTGGCCGGCCGGTGGCTTCTTTCAGGCGGGCAGCGACGATGCCGACGACGCCGGGGTGCCAGCCATGGCCTGCCGCCCAGACCAGGGGGGCGTCAAAGCCGCGGGCCTCGGCCTGGGCCATGGCCTCTTCGCGGACCCGCTCGGTGATCTCACGGCGCTGGGAGTTCAGCTGATCCAACCGGGCGGCCAGGGTTTCGGCCTCACGTGGGTCGATGGTGGCCAGCAGGCGCGCGCCGAGGTCGGCCTGACCGATGCGGCCGCCTGCGTTGACGCGGGGGCCCAGCAGGAACCCCAGCGCATAGGATGTGGGCGCAGTATCCATGCGGCTGACATCGGCCAGCGCGCGCAATCCGGGGCGTTCGCGCCGCGCCATCACCTTCAGCCCCTGGCGCACAAAAGCGCGGTTGACGCCGATCAGGGGGGCGACATCGGCGACGGTGGCCAGGGCGACCAGATCCAGCATCGCCATCAGGTCGGGGCCGGTGCGACCCTGATCGCGCAACTGCCGATTGGCTTCGACCAGCATCAGGAACACCACCGAGGCGGCGCAGAGATGGCCCAAACTGCCGTCTTCGTCCTGCCGGTTGGGGTTCACGATGGCATGGGCGGCGGGCAGGGTTTCCAGCCCCAGATGGTGGTCCAGAATCACCACATCGGCCGGGGCAGCAGCGGCGACGGGGTCATGCGATAGGGTGCCGCAATCGACACAGACGATCAGCGAATGACTGGCGGCCAGCGTTTTCATGGCGGGCACGTTGGGGCCATAGCCCTCATCAATCCGGTCGGGAATATACAGCGTGGCGTCCCGCCCCATGGCGCGCAGCCAGATCAGCAAAAGGGCGGCTGACGCCCCGCCATCAACGTCATAATCGGCAAAGATGGCAATCTTTTCGCCGCCATTCAGCGCCGCAAGAAACCGCGTTGCGGCTTTTTCCATGTCACGCAACGACCGTGGGTCAGGCAGCAGGTCACGCAGCGCGGGGGCCAGGAATCCAGCCGCATCTGCCGCCGAGACACCGCGCGCCGCCAGAATACGGCACAAAGGCAATGGCAGGCGGGTATCTTGGGCGATCGCCTCGGCCTGGCGGTCCTGACCCTCATCCGGGCCAACCCAGCGGCGGCCGGTCAAAGATGATTGAATGTTCAGAAAGGCGGGCTGCATGGGGCAGGGGTGCCAGAGACGCCCCGCCCATGCAAGACCCGACCGCTATTTCTGCGGGCTGCGGTAGATCATCCGCCGGACCGACCCGGTCTTTGACCGCATCAGCAGGGTCTCTGTCGTGATCCAGCCCGGCTCACGCTTGATCCCCGCCAGCAATGAGCCATCGGTCACGCCCGTGGCCGAAAAGATCACATCGCTGCGCACCAGATCATCGCGGGTATAAACGCGGTCAAAGTTGGTGATGCCGGCCTTTGTGGCGCGGGCCCGTTCGTCATCGTTGCGAAATAGCAGGCGGCCAAAGAACTGCCCGCCCATGCATTTCAGCGCGGCCGCGGCCAGCACGCCTTCGGGTGCGCCGCCCGAGCCCATATACATGTCGATCCCTGTCACCTCAGGCTCGGCGCAGTGCATCACACCAGCCACATCGCCATCGGTGATCAGGCGGATCGATGCGCCGGTGCTGCGGATCTCGGCAATCATCGCTTCATGCCGCGGGCGTTCCAGCACGCAAACCGTGATGTCTGAGGTGGATACCCCCTTGGCGGCGGCCAGCGCCGAGACCCGCTCGGATGGGGACATCGACATGGTGACGGTGCCGGGGCGGTAGTCGGGGCCGATGGCCAGCTTGTCCATATAGACGTCGGGCGCGTGCAGCATGGTGCCGCGCGGGGCCATGGCGATGACGGTCAGGGCATTGGGCATGTCCTTGGCGGTCAGGGTTGTGCCTTCCAGCGGGTCCAGTGCTATGTCCACCGCGGGGCCGTCGCCGGTGCCGACCTCTTCGCCGATATACAGCATCGGTGCCTCATCCCGCTCGCCCTCACCGATCACCACGACGCCCTTGATGTCCAGAAGGTTCAACTGGTCGCGCATGGCGTTGACGGCGGCCTGATCGGCGGCCTTTTCATCGCCGCGCCCGATCAGTCGGGCTGAGGCGATGGCGGCGGCCTCTGACACCCGGCCAAGGCCGAGGCTGAGCAGGCGGTCCTGAAAATCCTGAGCGTCGGCCATGATGTTTTCCTTTGAAAGCTTGGGTTTTTCACGGCTTAGCCGGGGGGCGGCACCCCCGCAAGCGTGGTGGCGCTAACGGCGGGGTGCGGCGGCGAAATGACCGGTGCGAACCAGCATTTGCAGCAAGATCGCCACCATCAGCCCCTTCATCAGGTGCCACGGGAAATGGGTGCCCAACGGAAAGGTGGTGCATCGCGGTCAGGACAAAGACGGCGACAAAGCTTCAGATTGGCCCGGTGTCGGCCAGTTCGGCCCAGCGGGTGGCGACGGTGTGAAAGAGGAATGAGCCGATCCTGATCAGCCCCGCGATGGCAATCAGCGCCCAGGCGACAGGGCTGTGATGCCACGGGCGCGGGCGGTGGCTGCGGCCCAAAGGGCGGCGGCGATGAAGGACAGGTTCGATGCTGCGTTGATCGGTTCGGCCCAGAAGGCAGCCGTGGTGCGTTCGCAATAGATATCAACGGCCTGAAGCCGGTCCAAACGTTAGACTTCCTCGATGCGTATCGCCACCGGGGCGCCGACCAGCACGCCGGTGGCGGCAAAGCGGGTCAGGGCGTGGGCCACATCGTCGGGAGCGGCCTTATGCGTCACGATCAGCACGGGGGCATTGCTGCCTTCATGGCCGTATTGGCGCATCTGGTCGATCGAGACGCCCGCGTCGCCGAGGCAGGTGGCGATCTTGGCCAGCGCGCCGGGTTTGTCCAAAAGCGTCATGCGCAGGTAATAGGGTGCGGGGGTCGCCGATCTGGCCGGCTGTGCCGGGACCAATGTTGCAGCCGGGATCCCAAAGGTGGGAATGCGCAGTCCGCGCGCGATGTCGATCACGTCGCCCATCACGGCGCTGGCCGTAGGCCCCATGCCTGCGCCAGCGCCGCGCATGACGATCTGGCCGACGCTATCGCCCTCCAGCACCACCATGTTGGTGCCGCCTTGCAACTGGCCCAAGGGGCTGGCGGCGGGGACCAGACAGGGGGTCATCCGCTGCTCCAGCCCGCGGCCGGTCATCTGGGCGACACCCAACAGCTTGATCCGGTAGCCCATGTCATCGGCCAGTCGGATATCGTCAATCGAGACATCGCCGATGCCCTGCAGTTCAACCTGATCGAACGACACGCGGGTGCCAAAGGCGATGGCGGCCAAGAGAGACAGCTTATGCCCGGCGTCGATGCCGCCGACGTCCAGATTTGGGTCAGCCTCCAGATAGCCCAGTTGCCGGGCCTCTTCGAACACCTGGTCATAGGGCAGGCCTGCCGACTGCATCCGGGTCAGGATGTAATTGCAGGTGCCGTTCATCACGCCCATTACACGTTTGATGCGGTTGCCGGCCAGTCCTTCGACCAGCGCCTTGATGACGGGGATACCGCCGGCCACTGCGGCCTCAAACCGGATAACGCAGCCTTGGGCTTCGGCGGCTTCGGCCAGGGCCTGGCCGTGATGGGCCAAAAGGGCCTTGTTGGCGGTTACCACGTCTTTGCCAGCGGCAATGGCGGCTTCGGTGGCGTCGCGAGCGGGGCCTTCGTGGCCGCCCATCACCTCAACAAACACATCAACATCGTCGCGCTTGGCCAAGGCCACCGGGTCGGTTTCCCAGGCATAGTCCGAAAGATCGGCATCGCGGTTTTTGGTGCGGTCACGCGCCGAGACGGCCGTGATGACGACGGGGCGACCGGTGCGGGCGGCGATCAGCGCGGCCTCGGCCTGAATGATCTTGACGACGCCAATGCCGACCGTGCCCAGACCGGCAAGACCAAGGCGAAGGGGGGCTGCGGACATGGGGTCGAACCTTTCGAAAAGCATACTGCCTGCTGTTAGCGGTTTGGATTGGCCTTCGCAATCCGGGGAGGGGGCCTGGGCCGGAGGGATGCCTATGGCGCCGATCAGGCGCGGCCGCGGCGGATTGCTTCGGCCAGCCGCGCACGGGTGGCGGGGTCATGTACCGCGCCCTGCATCAGGGACGCGCGATGACGCAGCCGGGCAGCCCGCGAGACCACAGCCTCACCACGCGCGGCGGCGGTTGAGGGGGCGTTGCCCAGTGCCAGCAGATCATCAATCGGCAACAGCGCAGGCGGCGGCCCCGAGGCGGTGGCGTCAAACGCCGCAATGGCAGGGGGCCGGCCGCAGCCTGCTGCCAGGATCAGCAGACCGGCCGTCAGCAAAAGGGGCAGGCGAAAGGGACGCATCATGCTAGGGGCCAGTCCATCCGTCAGGGGGGGCAGGCACAGCATAAACGCAGCCGCCGCCGGGCGAAAGTGCCGGCAGCGGGCGGAGGCAAAAGTCCGGGCGGCCGGATCGCGCGGCAGTCAGATCTATGACGGTCAGATCAACGATGGGCAGGACAGGCCAACAAAGCAGATCTGATGAAAGCGCGGTCGGGTGATGACAAAGTTTTTGAAAACGTGGTTCGGAATCCCCACCTCGAACGCCGGATCGTAGCCGATCTCGGTCTCGACCAAGAGTATGCTGTCTTGGTCGGCCATGACCGGAATCCGGTTGCGCATCGTGGTTTTGTTCATCTCTGTATCGGTCAAGGATGGCAACTGGTTCCCGGGTGATTTGGAAAACAGCACCTGCATCTTGTTGGTGCTGGCCTTGTATTTGACCGAGGTGATGCGGATCTTGACCGCCGGTTCGCCATTCATCAGGTATTTTGTGACGACCTTCATGCCATTGATGAAGGTCATATCCACATCGCCCTGACGCGACATCAGGTCCGACACCGAATAGGTTGCCTTTTGTGCCTGGTTGATGGTGCGGAACGCATCCCAATAGACAAAGAGGGCCATGAACACCCAGATCAGCAAGGGCAGCATGATCAGCAATTCGGTCATGACCAGGCCATCTTCCTGGTCACGGAACTGGCGGATACGTCGGGACAGGGACTTCATACACATTCTCCTGATGCCTTACCGCGGTTCGTTCGCAAAGACCGAGGCGACGATCATCTGATATCCGCCGTGGGCATCTGCCTTCAGCTTCAGTCCAATGCCGGTTGTCGGGAACATCGGGTCCTGGATGACGCAGACACGCACAATCATCAATTCATGCGAGCCGCCGGCAATAAAGGTGGTCATCGGCTGGGTTGCATTGCCGCGATCGACGCAGGTGGCGGGGGCCGTTGGTATCAAAAAGCTGGCGGTTGAGACCGGCTGCATTTCAACCTTCAGGACGTTTTTGCAATCATTGATGATCGGCGATGCCTTGCAGATCAGATCGCGCAGGGTGTCGTGGCTGACGGACCCCAGTTTCCCCAACCGCAGATCCCGCATCACAATGTCAAGGCCGCGTTCCAGCAAGACGTTTTTTGCCATGTAGAACCCGGCTTCGACCGAGGCCATGAAGATGGTCAGTATGATCGGAACGAAGATCACGAACTCGATAGATGCTGTTCCGTCCTCACGCTGCAAGGTGCGGAACAGCCGAGAACGGAACAGGCGCATCATTGGGTCAGTCTCAGCTGGCTGAGGTTTGACGCGATCATGTCGAAAGCGGTCAGGATCTGCGTCCCCGAGGCGGGGAAGTAGTAGGTTGACGACGGCAACGAAGCGCAGTTGGCAATCGCCGTCTGGCCCGCCGACGGTGCTTCGAACGCGATACCATAGATCAACACGTTCTGGGCGCGGGCCAGGGCGCAGTTGTCGCTGAGCATAGAGTTCATGCTGTTGACCGACTGATACTGCTGGTCCAGCTCGGCAAGCCAATCGTCGTAGGCGTCTGACCGGCTGCTGTCCGAAGTGCCGGTTGCGCGGGCAAGCAGCTGCCAGGCAACCCAGGTAACCCGGACATCCTGCCACACGCCTTCCCAGTTCATCATGACCGCGCCATTCGGGGCCGCGTTCGGCACAAAGCAGTCGCTACTGTTCGGGACCGAACCGTTCCAGGGGCGCGAATACCAGGCGCTCTTATGCGGAACATAGTAGGGGCGGCTGGCGCAGATCTTGGAGGGGCTGCTGTTGTTCACCTTGGACGAGAGGAAGGTCGAATAGTAGCTGTCAGAGTTGCTACGGTAAATCGTAGCTGTCTTGCCATTGACGGTAATGGTTGCCGGGCCGGTTTTATAGTCATCGGCAACGCGGCTGTGCGCGACGTGCTGACCGTCCGTCATCAGCACGATCACCTTCATGGCGTCCTTGTTGGTATAGTCGAACGGACGCAGGTCCATATTGGCCTTAAGGTCTTTTGAAGCGATCAGTTCTTCATACATCGGGCGGGCGGCCGGATCCAACAACGCGGTTGCCCAGCGCATGCCCAGCATGATCGAGGTGTTTCCTTCGGCGTACAGGCTGTTCACCGCCGCGTGCAGCGTGACCTTGTCCTTGGTCGGCAGGGTCACATCAATATCGGTGGACGGGTTGCACCAGCGTTTACTGGCCGTGTCCACCGGAGCGGCTTTGTTGGTGTTGGTCGCATAATACACGTCCTTGATCGTCGTGGTTGATTCCGTGTCTGCAACGGCCATCATTGGAAAGGCCGTGGTGCGCGACAGGTTCAATGAGTTGAACACGTTCTGCGGCAGCTCCAGGCAGTTGGAGTCAGCAACCCCATGATTGTAGGCGGTGGCATATTTCGACCGCAGGGCCGAACCCAGGTTGACCTGGGCATTATAGGGAATGATGCCGATCGAGATCCGACCCTCGGGGTCGTTCTTGGTCACGGTATCAATAAAGTTGTTTGCGGCCACCTTCAGGTTCGTCAGCTTACTGCCGGCCATCGAACCGGACACGTCCAGCACCAGCATGATTTCGATGTCGTTGATGCGCTGCTGCGCCTCACTGCGGTTGTCGGATTCCAGATAGGGCACATCCATCATCGTCATGAAGTAGTTGTCGGAATGTGCCGTCGCCCGCGCCCTGACGGTACGTCCGTTCGCGGTGGGGATGTACTCAAAGGACTTCAGCGTGGCATCAACGCCCGATGTCGCGATGTAGCTGTTCACCACATCGATCGGCAACAGTTTGTTTTCCATGCTGGCAGCGGCCAGAACGGCGCGGTCCATGGTCTGCTGCAACTCGACCCGTTTGGTTTCAAAGCGCATCACGTCAACCGCGACACCGCCGACCAGTAGCATCAAGAAGGTGTAGAACAGAACCTGCGGCGCCATCACGCCGCTTTCTTCTTTCATGAATCTCGCGACCCGGCGAGCAAGGGGCCGTTTCGCCATTGGACGGAGCATCATCATCTTCGGTTTCCTATTCGTTACACGACTTCCCGCCAAACGCCGGGCGAGACTTCCCTAAGGCAGCAAGCCCTCTGCATCGGGCGGAATTGTGGCAAAGTTGCGGTATCAGGCTGACATTTGCGGAAGACGGAAACGGTGTTGGGGTTCGGCCCGGTATTGTTCATAGCCGCGGAACGACGGCGCACAACCACCGGGTGAACGCCCTGATCAGCGCCTGAATCCGCGGCGTGGGGCCGCCTGCGATTCGGTGATTCACTCTGCCCGACCGGGGTTAACAATTGCCCAAGGGCCCTTGAAAAAAAGTATATTAGCCCGGTGCGCTCTTCGCATCTTGGGGCTAGACTGCCGCTGAACGTGCCATTGACGCCGCCCTGTGGCGGCCTTGCGGGCCCACTTGAGGAGAGTGATATGACGGCGACAGGCGAAACCAGCTTTCGTGACTCGGTCGATCTGATGTTCAACCGTGCAGTGCGGCTGATGGACCTTAGCCCGGGCCTGGAGCAGAAGATCCGGGTCTGCAACTCGACCTATACGGTGCGCTTTGGCGTGCGGCTGCGCGGCAAGATCGAGACGTTTGTCGGTTACCGCTCTGTCCATTCCGAACATATGGAGCCGGTCAAGGGCGGCATCCGCTTTTCGCTGGGAGTGAACCAGGATGAGGTTGAGGCGCTGGCGGCGCTGATGACCTATAAATGCGCGCTGGTGGAAACGCCGTTTGGTGGATCAAAGGGCGGGCTGTGTGTCGATCCGCGCGCCTGGGATGTGCATGAGCTGGAGCAGATCACCCGCCGCTTTGCCTATGAGTTGATCAAGCGCGACCTGATCCACCCGGCCCAGAACGTGCCCGCCCCCGATATGGGCACGGGTGAGCGTGAGATGGCCTGGATCGCCGACCAATACGCGCGGATGAACACCACCGACATCAACGCCAAGGCCTGTGTCACCGGCAAGCCGCCACATGCTGGCGGTATTCAAGGCCGGGTTGAGGCGACGGGGCGGGGCGTGCAATATGCGCTGCGCGAGTTCTTCCGCCATCCCGAAGACGTGGCCGAAGCGCATCTGACCGGCGATCTGAAGGGCAAACGCATCATCGTGCAAGGCCTGGGCAATGTGGGTTATCATGCAGCCAAGTTCCTGTCCGAAGAGGATAACTGCCGGATAATTGCTGTTATCGAACGTGACGGCGCTATCCTGAACGATCAGGGCCTGAACATCGAAGAGTTGCGTCAGTGGATGAACGCGCATGAAGGTTTGGTCGCAGGCTACCCCGGCGGCACCCATCAGGCCGACGGTGCCAGTGTGCTGGAGGCTGACTGCGACATCCTGATCCCGGCCGCGCTGGAAGGCGTGATCCATATGGAAAACGCCGCCCGCATCAAGGCGCCACTGATCATCGAGGCGGCGAACGGCCCCACCACCTTTGGTGCCGATGAGATCCTGCGCAAAAAAGGCACGGTGATCATCCCCGACATGTTCGCCAATGCCGGCGGTGTCACGGTCAGCTATTTTGAATGGGTCAAGAACCTGTCGCACATCCGCTTTGGCCGCATGCAGCGTCGTGCCGAAGAGGCGCGCAGCCGCCTGTTGGTCGAAGAGCTGGAGAAACTGTCGTCGGACAAGGGTTTGGGCTGGACGCTGAGCGATGATTTCAAGGACCGCTTCCTGACCGGTTCGGACGAGCTGGCCTTGGTCCGCTCGGGGTTGGATGACACGATGCGCACGGCCTATCAGTCGATGCGCAAGGTCTGGCGCGGCCGCGACGATGTGAACGATCTGCGCACGGCCGCCTATATTGTGGCGATCGACCGGGTGGCCGCCTCTTATCGCAGCAAGGGGCTGTAAGCGGTTTGTGCGGTGCCGACATATCTTCTCGTGAATAGCGCAGGAAATGCCGGCCCGCTCTTGGATAACTTCGTTTGTCCCGGTCTGATGGCCGGGACAGCAAAAGGGCGGTGTGATGCGGTATTCCGGCTTCAAGGTCATCTCCGAAGGCTTGTTTGGCAACAAGGGCTGGAAGCCGGCCTGGCGTGATCCGGCGCCAAAGGCCGAATATGACGCCATCATCATCGGGGGCGGCGGGCACGGGTTGGCTACAGCCTATTATCTGGCGAAAAACCACGGGCTGACCAATATCGCGGTCCTGGAAAAGGGCTATCTCGGCTCTGGCAACATTGGTCGTAACACCACCATCGTGCGGGCCAACTACTTCCTGCCGGGGAATTCCGAGTTCTACTCGCATTCCCTGAAGCTGTGGGAAGGGTTGGAGGCTGACCTCAACTACAACGTCATGCATTCCCAGCGCGGGCTGATTAACCTGTTCCATTCTGATGGCCAGCGCGATGCCTTTGCCCGGCGCGGTAATGCGATGATCAATCAAGGCGATGATGCGATCCTGTTGGACCGTGACGGTGTGCGGCAGCATCTGCCCTATCTGGATTTCGATCAGACAAGGTTCCCGATCTATGGTGGCCTCTTGCACCCGCGCGGCGGGTCGGCCCGGCATGATGCGGTGGCCTGGGGCTATGCGCGCGGGGCGGACCGGCGGGGGGTCGATCTGATCCAGAACTGCGAAGTCACCGGGATTGATGTGGTGGGCGGCAAGGTTGTCGGCGTGCAGACCACGCGCGGCGCGATCAAGGCCAGCAAGGTGGGGGTAGTGGTGGCCGGGCGGTCGTCTCAGGTCGCCGCGATGGCCGGGATGCGGCTGCCGATCGAAAGCCACATCCTGCAGGCTTTCGTGACCGAGGGGCTGAAGCCCGTCATCAACCATGTGGTCAGCTTTGGCATGGGGCATTTCTATATCAGCCAGTCCGACAAGGGCGGCTTGGTGTTCGGTGGTGATCTGGATTTCTATGCTTCCTATGCGGCGCGGGGCAATCTGCCGATGGTGGAACACGTGATGGAGGCCGGCATGACCCTGATGCCGATGATCGGCCGCGCCAAGGTGTTGCGGTCTTGGGGCGGGATCATGGATATGACACCCGACGGCAGCCCGATCATCGACAAGACGCATGTCGAGGGGTTGTATCTGGACTGCGGCTGGAACTACGGCGGCTTCAAGGCGGTGCCTGCCTCTGGCTGGTGCATGGCGCATCTGATGGCCACCGACACGCCGCATGACGTCGCCCGCCGCTTCCGGTTGGACCGCTTTGCCACCGGCCATTTGCTGGACGAAGAAGGCACCGGCAGCCAGCATAATCTGCATTGAGGGGCGGGATGATCGCGTTTCCTTTCTGCGCTGCTGCACTTTGGGCGGGGCTTTTCCCAAGCCTTGCTGCTGCCGAGGTATGCTTTCGCGGTGGTCACGGTGAAGTATTTTGGGACGTTGAAACAGAATCGAATGGTGAGTCATACTGGACCAAGCCAAAGCCCCCTCTGATTCATTGCAACATCCAGTTCAGCTTTGAAGACAGCTTTGGAATTTCAGGTGTCTACGTGAACAACCTGCCCTCCCTGACAAAGTCAGGATCAGGCCGCCCGCATGTCGGGATCGAGCTTGGGCACAGAGAGATAGTGGACGTGTTGGAGGCCAGCAGCCAGAAGATCGGGAAAAACCTGAACGTCGCCGTGACAGAGTTTGAGGCCTCTCTTCGGGAAGACATCTGTACTGGCGCATATACAGAATTTCTGGAGTCTGGCGGGTCGCTGTATCTATGGCTTTCAGTGCGTCAAAAGTTTGCGACAGAAGATCCGGTGGGTTTCGGTTTTAATCGGGTAAATCTGATCGACTTCGAGATCGACTCTCCCAAAGATTGCGAGGCCCTCTGATGCGTTTGAAATGCCCCCTCTGCGGCGACCGTGACCGGCGGGAGTTCTATTACTCTGGCGCGGACGATTACCTGAACCGCCCCGCGGCGGATGCGCCCCTGTCAGAATGGGATGATCATCTGCATAACCGCACCAACCCGGCCGGGGTGACGCGGGATCTTTGGTATCATGAACAGGGTTGCGCCCAATGGCTGGTGGTCACCCGCAACACCATCACGCATGAGATTTCGGCAGTCGATCTGGTGGCCGACCGCAAGGGGGCGGTGAGATGAGGATTGACGGCAAGGGGATCATCGACCGCACCAAGCCGCTGGCGTTCCGGTTTGATGGCAGCGAATACCCGGCATTTCGGGGCGATACGATCGCCTCGGCGTTGCTGGCCAACGGGGTGCGGCTGGTCGGGCGCAGTTTCAAATACCACCGCCCGCGCGGTATTCTGACGGCAGGGTCCGAAGAGCCGAACGCCCTGGTCGAGATCTTTGGCAAGACCAACCAGACCCCGAACGTGCGCGCCACCGTGCAAGAGGTGTTCAACGGTCTGGCCGCGCGCAGTCAGAACCGCATGGGCAGTCTGCGGTTCGACATGCTGGCGGTGAATGATCTGGTCTCACCCTTCCTCTCGGCGGGGTTCTACTACAAGACCTTCATGTGGCCGCGCGCATTCTGGGAGCGGCTGTATGAGCCGATCATCCGCCGCGCGGCTGGTTTGGGCAGTCTGTCGGGCAGGCATGACGAAGGGGTCTATGAAAAGGCCTATGCCTTTTGCGATGTGCTGGTCATCGGCGCGGGGCCCGCCGGTCTGATGGCGGCGCTGACGGCGGCGCGGGCGGGCGCGGATGTGATCCTGGCCGACGAGACGCCGCTGTTGGGCGGCCGTCTTCTGTCAGATGGCGGGCTGATTGGGGCCGAGCCTGCTGCGATCTGGGTGGCGGGGGTCGAGGCCGAGTTGCGGTCCATGCCCAACGTGCGGATCATGACGCGCACCACTGTGACCGGTGCCTATGACGGGGGAACCTATGGCGCGCTGGAGCGGGTGGGGCTGCATAAGTCCGCCCGACCGCATCTGCCGCGAGAGTGTTTCTGGCGCATTGTGGCGGGGCGGACAATTCTGGCCTCGGGTGCGATGGAACGCCCGGTGGCGTTTCCGATGAACGACCGGCCCGGCATCATGATGGCGTCAGCCGTGCGGACCTATCTGAACCGCTATGGCGTGGCGGCTGGCAAGCGGGTGACGCTGTTTGCCAATAATGACGCCGCCCGCGCCACGGCACGCGATCTGATCGCGGCGGGGGTGCAGGTGGCAGCGATTATCGATTCCCGCCCCGATGCCTCATCGGTTGAGGATTGCCCGGTGCATCTGGGCGCTGAGGTTGTGGACACCCAGGGTCGCCATGGCCTGCGCAGCATCACGGTGCGCAAAGGCGGCGATGAATTCCGTATCGAGACGGATTGTCTGGCGATGTCAGGCGGCTGGAATCCCAGCCTGCACCTGACCTGCCATATGAACGGACGGCCCCGTTGGTCGGACGATCTGGCGGCCTTTGTGCCGATGGACGGTGCGGTGCCGGGGCTGGTGGCGGTGGGGGCGGCGAATGGATCCATGTCCACGCATGGTGCCTTGACCACCGGAACGGTGGCGGCAGAGGCAGCGCTAAAGGCGCTGGGCCTCAAACGGGCGCAAGTTGCGGTGCCCGCGGCCGAGGATGCGCCCTATCGGATCGCCCCGCTTTGGTCCGTGCAGGGCAAGGGTCGCGCCTGGCTGGATTTTGCCAATGACGTGACCACCAAGGATGTGCGGCTGGCTGCGCAGGAAAACTATGCCTCGGTCGAGCATATGAAGCGTTACACGACCCAAGGGATGGCACCGGATCAGGGCAAGAACTCGAACGTCGGCGCGCTGGCCGTGCTGGCCGATGCCACCGGGCGGTCGATCCCCGAAACGGGGACGACGACCTTTCGCCCGCCCTATATCCCGGTTTCGATTGCCGCGATGGGGGCCGGCGGGCGCGGGGCGGGCTTTGCGCCGCAGCGGTTTTTGACATCCGATCAGGCCAGCCGTGACCGCGGCGCGCCGATGGTTGAGGCGGGCCTGTGGTATCGTCCCAGCTATTTTCCCAAACCGGGGGAAGCGACCTGGCGTGAGGCCTGCGACCGTGAGGTCTTGATGGTGCGTGCAACGGTCGGCGTGGCCGATGTGTCCACCTTGGGCAAGATCGACATTCAGGGCCGTGATGCGGCGAAGTTCCTGGATTTCGTCTATACCAACACCTTCAGCACCCTGCCGGTGGGCCGCGTGCGCTATGGCCTGATGTTGCGCGAAGACGGGCATGTGCTGGATGATGGCACCACCGCCCGGCTGGGCGAGAACCATTTCCTGATGACCACCACCACCGCCGCTGCCGGTCTGGTGATGCGGCATCTGGAGTTCATTCAGCAGGCCTTTTGCCCCGATTGGCAGGTGCGGTTCATATCGGTCACCGAGGCCTGGGCGCAATTTGCGGTGGCGGGGCCAAAGGCGCGGGGGCTCTTGGATTCGCTGTTGCAGGCGCCGGTCGGGTTGCCCTTCATGGGGGTTACCGATGTGCGCTGGGGCGGCGTGGCTGCACGTCTGTTCCGCATCTCTTTCTCGGGCGAAGAGGGCTATGAGATTGCCGTGCCCACCCGCTATGGCGAGGCGCTGTTCCGAGACCTTCTGGCGCGGGCCGAAACGCTGGGCGGTGGCCCCTATGGCATGGAGGCGCTGAACGTTCTGCGCATTGAAAAGGGCCTGATCACTCATGCCGAGATTCACGGCCGCGTCACCGCCTTTGACATCGGCATGGCCAAGATGGTGTCGGCCAAGAAAGATTGCATCGGCAAGGCCGCTGCCACCCGCCCCGGCCTGTTGGGCCCCGCGCGTGAGCAGATGGTGGGGCTGAAGGCGCTGGGCCCGATCTCGGCTGGCGCGCATCTGTTTCGGCCGGGTGATACGGTCGACCGGGTGAACGATCAGGGCTATGTCACCTCGGTCTGCTATTCGCCGGTGATGCAGGTCTGGCTGGGTCTGGCCTTCGTGACCAACGGACGCGCGCGGCATGGCGAACAGATCCGCCTGGTCGATCATCTGCGCAACATTGATGTGCTGTGTGAGGTCTGTGATCCGGTCTTCCATGACCCTGACGGAGGAAAGCTGCGTGCCTGACATGATTGCAAAAGCGGCGCTGGAAGCGGGCCCGATCACCAAGGCCGGGCTGACGCTGGCCCCGCTGGACGCGGGGCCCATCACCTCGATCGCGGTGTTTCCCGGCGGAGCTAAATCCGTTGCAAAGGCGTTGAAACCACTGGGCCTGACTTTCCCCGAGCCGGGCCATTGGGCGTCGAAGGCGCAAGCGCGCATCGTCTGGACCGGGCGCGATCAGGCGTTCCTGATGGGCGTTGCGGCGCCGGAAATCGACGGCGCTGCGCTGACCGACCAATCCGACGCATGGGCGGGATTCACCCTGACCGGGCCAGGGGCGGCGCAGGCGCTGGCGCGTCTGGTGGCGCTGGATCTGCGGGTGGCAAGCTTTCCGCCGGGCCGGGCGGCGCGAACCGGGTTGAACCATATGGCGATGGTTCTGCTGCGGACCGGGGATGAGGCTTTTACACTGTTCGTTTTCCGGTCGATGGCGCGCTCGGCCTGGGCGGAACTGGCCGAGGTGCTGGACCGGCAAGAGGCCCGCGCAGCGCTGAAATCCTGAGGATCAGCCGGCAGGAAATGGCCGTCCGACTATATTGTCTCTGGCGCGGCAACA
Organism: Paracoccaceae bacterium; assembly: GCA_049291415.1. Lineage (GTDB taxonomy): Bacteria > Pseudomonadota > Alphaproteobacteria > Rhodobacterales > Rhodobacteraceae > Pseudogemmobacter. The sequence goes on from JBATPI010000127.1 coordinate 71,237, forward strand.
GCGCCGCGTTTACACACTTCCTGAACCAGACTTTCAGGAAAGCTGAACATGGCCCCCGACGGACAGATCATCGCCCCCCCCGCCGCACCAAATGTTTATGACGCCGAATCGATCCCCGAGGCGGCGCGGGCTGAAATCGACCGGTTGCTGATCTCGGGCGATCTTTTCCGCTATACCGCCGCGAAAGATGCCCCCGTCGCGCTGCTGGAGGCGGAGTTTGCCGAATTGATGGGCGCGCGCTATGCGCTGGCGGTGTCGTCCTGTTCGGCCGCACTGTTCCTGTCGCTGAAGGCGCTGGACCTGCCGCGGGGGGCGCGCGTCTTGACCCCGGCCTTTACCTTTGCCGCCGTGCCCTCATCCATCGTGCATGCCGATTGTGTGCCGGTTCTGGTTGAGGTGGGCGATAACTACCGGGTGGATATGGCAGATTTTGCGGCCAAGCTGCCGGGCGCGGGCGCCGTGATGATCAGCCACATGCGCGGTCAGACTTCTGACATGGACGCGATCATGGCGCTGTGCGACGCCGCAGGCGTGCCGGTGATTGAGGATGCGGCGCATTCGCTGGGCACAGTCTGGGGCGGCCGCAAGGTTGGCACCATCGGCAAGGTCGGCTGTTTTTCCTTTCAGTCCTACAAACTGGTGAACGCGGGTGAGGGTGGCATCATGATCACCGATGACCCCGAAATTGCCGCGCGGGCAATCATCATGTCTGGTGCCTATGAGGAAAACTGGAAAAAGCATCCGGGCCTGGGCAACAGCTGCGCGCATTGGCAGAATCGTCTGCCGCTGTACAATTTGCGGATGCAGAACCTGTCGGCAGCAGTGATCCGTCCGCAATTGCCCCTGGTGGCTGAGCGGGTGGAAAAAGGCCGGGCGAACCATGACCGGGTCGCCGATCAGCTGAACGCATCAGACTGGCTGAGCGTGCCCGCCCCGCTGGCACCAGAACAGCGCGCGCCGGATTCGATTCAGTTCAATCTGGCAGGGGACTGGAGCGATGATGAGGCGCGGGCATTCCAGTCGGCGGCCAAGGCACGCGGCGTCTCGGTGCAGGTGTTCGGCCTTAGCCACGGCAACGCGCGGGCGTTCTGGAACTGGCAGTTTCTGCAAGATCTGCCAGAGCTACCGCAGACCCGCGCCATGCTGATGCGGGCCTGCGATGTGCGCCTGCCAACGCGGCTGACGGCAGATGAGTTGGATTTCATTGCGGCGGCCTTGACCGGTGCGGCCGTGGACGTAAAAGGCTAAAGCACCCGCAGGCTGTCGCCGAGAAAGGGCAAGGCTGCGCGCATCGGCAGAACCACCTCATCGGTGATAAGCCCTTTCAGACGAAGGGTAATCTGTCCCGGCACGTCGCGCAGCATACCTGCGCGGGCGGAGAGTGACAAGGTGCGGTCCAGAGGCGCAAAGGGCAGGGGAAGCACGTCGATTTCGGGCCGGAACCGCCGCGCCTGATGCAGGGCCAGTGGCGTCAGAATCGCCCAACCAGCGCCTGCGGCAACCATGGCCAGGATCGCGTGATAGCTGTCCAGCTCAAACCTTGCGGCGGGTTTCAGGCCCAGCCGGGCCAGATGGGCGGCGACCTGGCGGCCCATCAGATGGCGTGCAGTGTATTGGATCAGCGGCAGATCGGCGGGCGTTTTGCCGCGCGGGCAAACGGCCAGAAACGGCTCGCGCAGGATCGGATGAACCGCCCGCCAATCGCCATCCTGGGTGCCGTGATCGGGCGTATCTGCAGCGACAACGATGTCCAGCGCCCGGGTTTCCAACAGATCCAGCAGACGGTGCGACGGCCCGGTTTCCAACAGAAACCGGCAGCCCTTCAGGTCTGCGGCCAGTGAGGACAGCAGCCGGGGCGTCACATCGGCCTCAAAATCCTCAATCATTCCAAGGCGTAGCGTGGTCAGCCCGGCCAGATCCGCCAGCGCCAGTTCGGCCCGCGCTTCGCCTGCGGCATTCAGGATGGTCTGGGCATGGCGGCGAAACATCGCGCCGGCGGGGGTGATGTGCAGGGGGCGGGCGCTGCGGTCCAGAAGGGATGCACCCAAGGCCGCCTCCAGCCCGGTCAACTGCTGGCTGACGGCCGAGGCACTGACCCCCAGACGCCGCGCTGCTGCGGAAATTGCGCCCTCTTCGGCGGTGGCCAGAAAGACCTCAATCCCCCAGAGCGTCACCCGGCCTTCGGTCTCGGCCATGGCTCAGAGCTTGGAGAGTTTTGACTGCAATTCGGCCAGCTGCCGTTTGATCTCGGCCAGATCATCGGTCTTGGCCGGGGGCGTTTCTTCGGCAGGCGGCGGGGCGCCTCCGGTCCAGCCGGGCACGCCGCCCATCAAGGATTTCAAGAACGCCTCTTGCTGCTTGCGCAGGGCATCAAAGCCCGGCACGGATGCCATCGGATTGGGAAAATGCGTCAAGTTTTCCATCATCTTGGACTGGCTGTTGCGCAGCATCTCAAAGCTGGAGGCCAGAAACTGCGGCACTACGGAATGCACGCCTGAGGCGTAGCTGCGCACCAGATCCGTCAGCACATCAACGGGCAGCACGTTTTCGCCCTTTGCTTCATGCTCGGCCACGATCTGCAGCAAGTATTGGCGAGTCAGGTCATCGCCTGATTTCAAGTCGATGATCTGCACTTCGCGGCCCGCGCGGACAAAGCCCGCGATGTCTTCCAGCGTCACATAATCCGATGTTTCGGTGTTGTAGAGGCGGCGGCTGGCGTAGCGTTTGATCAACAGCGGCTTTTCGACGTCAGCCATGCTTTGCCCCTCCTCAGGGTTGTGCGCTTGCAGAATATCATACGTGCGCTGCGGCACAAAAAGCAAGGGCGGGCTCAGATGAGCCCGCCCTGCAACGCCAACCTCACAGGGAGGATCGGCCAGCGTCTTGATCCCTAAGGATTACTTGGCAGCGTTGGCGGCTTTTTTGGCCACTGCGGTCACGTCAGCGGTGGCTTTCTTGACGGCCGAGGTTGCATCTTCCGATGCTTCTTTGCCGGCAGCCAGCATCAGCTCAACGGTTTCCATCTGCACTTTTTTGGCGACTTCGGCGAAAGCAGCCAGGTTCTCGGTCGCCATTTCAGCCGCGGCCGAAGCATAGTCAGAGAACGACTTGGTGTAATCGGTCGGCTCGGTCTTGGCTTTGGCGACGTCGCCCATCTTGGCGATTGCGTCCTTGGCCCACTTCGAGGTGATCTCGGTGGACTTTTCAGCGGCTTCCAGAGCGACTTTGGCGAACTTTTCGCCGAAAGCAGCTTGGGTTTTGAATGCGTTCTGGAACGCAGCGCTGTCAACCGGCATGGAAGCCATCATGTCTTGCATGACTTTGGTGAAATCGGGTGCATTGGTCATTTGAATTCTCCTGATGTTCGGGCGGCGGCCCGTTTCCTGAGAGATGATATACATGCTGCAGTGCAGAAAATCAAGTATCTTTCTGCACTGCAGCATTGCGCGGGGCGCATGACGGCGACAGTTGGCTGACGGATCGGGCGCGTGTTGCTGTCGTGGCGCAAGCGTCAGAGAACGCGCTGTTAATCCCGAAAAACGGGCGGTTTTTGGCAGTATGCCCCGCGTCTGCAAAGCGTCTTCCAAACGTCTTGCACTGCCATTGCGGCAAGGATCGTTAACCACGAGCCCGACCGCAGAGCCGAATCAGCCGGGTTTGCTCTCGGTTTTTGGCAGCACATAGGTGCCGGGGGCGGGGGCCAGTATTTCACCACCCGCACCGGGCACGCGCGCGGGAACCATCGGGCCGGACCGCTGGGCCAGCCAGTCCCCCCAACGCGGCCACCAACTGCCGGCGGTAAAGCTGGCCGCGGCCAGCCAGTGTTCGGGCGCGCCCGCAACCGGGCCGGGGTTTGTGTAATGGCCGTATTTGCCCTTGGACGGCGGGTTGATGATGCCCGCGATATGGCCCGACTGCGACAGGATAAAGGTCTTGTCGGTGGCCCCCATCTGCTTGATCGAGTTGAAGCTGCCGCGCCAATGGGCGATGTGGTCGGTCTCACATGCGATGGCGCAGAGCGGGATCTGCACGCCTTGCAGCGAGACCGGTTCTCCGAACACCGGGAATTCGCCCTTGGCAAAGCCGTTTTCCTGGCACAGCCCACGCAGGTATTGCACGGCCATGGTAGCGGGCAGGTTGGTGCCGTCACCATTCCAGAACAGCAGGTCAAAGGCGGGCGGTGCCTCGCCCATCATGTAGGATTTGATGGCGGGCGTGTAGATCAGGTCATTTGAGCGCAGGAAGGAGAAGGTGCGCGACATGAAGGTTTTGGCAAGAATTCCGTCCTGGGCCGACTGACGCTCGATCCCGTCAACAAAATCGTCGTTCAGGAACACACCGACCTCGCCGGGGTCCGAGAAATCAGCCAGCGTGGTAAAGAAGGTGGCCGATTTGATCGACGTATCCCCGGCACGTTGCAGATGCGCCAGCGTCAGGCCCAGCGTGGTGCCCGCGATGCAATAGCCAACGGCGTTGATCTGGCGCTGATCGGTGATGCGGCGCACCTCGGCCATGGCGCGCAGGAAACCGTCGCGGATATAGTCGTCCATGCTGGTGCCGGCATATGTCGCATCGGGGTTGACCCAGGAGACGACAAACAGGGTATAGCCCTGATCCACGATCCATTTGATCAGTGAATTCTGCGGCTTCAGGTCCATGATGTAGAATTTGTTGATCCAGGGCGGAAAGATCAGCAAGGGGGTTTCATGCACGGTTTCCGTGGTGGGAGTGTATTGGATCAGCTCCAGCATGCGGTTGCGGTAGACCACAGCGCCGGGCGTGGTGGCGATGTTCTGGCCGATGTGGAAGGCATCCTTGTCGGCCAAAGTGACCAGAAGATCGCCCTGATTTGATTCAATATCGCGGACCAGATTTTCCAGCCCTTGCACCAGGCTTTCGCCATCGGTTGCAACGGCGCGTTCCAACGCGTCGGGGTTGGTGCCCAGAAAATTGGTCGGGCTGAACATGTCGACGATCTGGCGAGTGAAATAGTCAACCCGGCGACGGTCTTCGGGGGGCAGGCTGTCCATATCGCCGACGGCGGTGGTGATCGCGTCGGAATTCAGCTGATACTGCTGCTTTAGATAGTTGAAGAAAGGATGGGTTTCCCACAAGGGGTTGGTAAAGCGGCGATCCTTGGGGCCGGGATCTGGGGGCGCCTTGAATTCACCGGTGGCCAGGGTGGCTTGGGCCTCGACATAGTGTTTCAGGGTCTTGCCCCAATAGCTGACCTGCTGCTCCATCACCCGGGCGGGGTTTTGCATCATCTCTGCCAGATAGGCCGAGGCGGCCTTCATGTAGACTTCTGACGAGGGGCCAGCCAGGGCGGGATCGGCCTGCTTGCGCTGCGTTAACGCTGTAGCAAGACGTTTCGACAATTCTTCGACACGCGCCAGATTTGCATCAAGGCGGTCTTGACGCGACGTCGCATCGTCGGATTCGGTTGCCATGTTAAGCGATCCCCATTATCGTCGCTGCTACGCAGCATTGCGTCGTCGGCCGTCTGGGGGGGGCTGCGGCACCGGTGCCGGAACCCGCCAGAGGCAGGAGACATTATGAAGTATATGGCCACCTACGACCTGATGGAAAGCGTTCGCAACACGAATGAGTGGTTGGGCGCCAGCGCAAAGGCATTTGCCAGCTACCCGGCGTTTGCAATGTCAATGAATCCGGTTCTGCCTTTGATGGCAGCCTGGGGCGAAGTGGCCGAGCGCAGCTTTGCGCGCATGGTGGCCAAGCCTGATTGGGGCATCCGTTCAATCGTGGGGCCGAACGGGCAGGACCATCTGATCGATGAGATCACCGTGGTCGAAAAGCCGTTCGGCAATCTGGTGCAGTTCTTTGTACGCAGGCGCAAACCGATGGCACGCAAGGTGCTGTTGGTGGCGCCGATGTCGGGGCACTATGCCACGCTGCTGCGGTCAACCGTGAACAGCCTTTTGCCCGATGCCGATGTTTATGTCACCGACTGGCACAATGCGCGCGACATTCCGGTCAGCGCGGGTAAGTTCGATGTAGAGGATTATACCCTCTATCTGGTTGAATTCATGCGCGCTTTGGGGCCGGATATCCATGTGATCGCGATTTGCCAACCCGCCCCTCTGGCGCTGGCCGCGACCGCCTATCTGGCGGGCGAAGATCCCGATGCGCAACCGCGCAGCATGACGCTGATCGGTGGGCCGATCGACCCGGACGCCGCGGCCACCGACGTGACCGATTTCGGCCGCCGGGTGACGATGGGCCAGCTGGAGCATCTGGCGATCCAGAGGGTGGGCTTTCAGCACAAGGGGGCCGGGCGGCAGGTTTATCCGGGGCTGTTGCAGCTGCAAAGCTTTATGACCATGAACGCCGAGCGGCACTCGAAGGCGTTTTCCGACCAGATCCTGCGCGTCGCGCGTGGTGAGGCGGGCGAACATGACGCGCATAACCGCTTTTACGATGAGTATCTGGCGGTGATGGACATGGCGGCCGAGTTCTATCTGTCGACCGTTGAGCGGATCTTCAAGAACCGTGAGATTGCGCGCAACGAATTCGTGGTTGAGGGCAAGCGGGTCGATATTGGCGCCATCACCAAAGTGGCGGTGATGACGGTGGAAGGCGCGAATGACGATATCAGCGCGCCGGGCCAATGCGTGGCCGCACTGGGGCTGCTGACCGGGCTGCCAGATGACAAAAAGACCAACCACCTGGAGCCCGGCGCCGGACACTATGGCATTTTTGCCGGAAAAAGCTGGCGGTTGAACATTCGTCCGCTGGTCCTGGGCTTTATTGATGCCCATTCAGGCACGCCTCAGACGGGGTCCAAGGCACCGATCCGGCTGGCGGCGGCAAAGTAATCTTGCGTTGACGCCAGATCCCTGACCGGGGGGGCGTCAGCGCAGCAGCATCGGCCCTGCCAGAAAGATTCGCAGGGCCTCGCTGACGGTTTCGGGTTGTTCCAACTGGGGCAGGTGGCCTGCCGCAGAAATCACCCGCAGTTTGCCAAAGGGCATCAACTGCGACAGGAATTCCTGACGACGCAGCGGCACCAGCGTGTCGGATTCACCCGCCAGAATCAGCGCCGGAGTTTTCACCTTTCGCAGGGTTTTTTGCTGATCTGGACGGCGCTGCAGGGCGCGGGTCTGGCGGATGTAGCAGTCCGGACCCAATCCGGCGGCCATGTCCTGCACCAGCGCCAACACCTCATCGCGCCAATCGGTATCGGCCAACGCTGCGGCGGGGATCTCATCGGCCACCGCCTCGGCCAGCCTGCCGGTGCGGGCGGCGACGATCCGCGTCTCTCGCGCGGCAGCGATGCTGGGCGCCTCGGCCAGGGGATCGGTCGCGATCAGCGCGATGCGGGTCACCGCCTCGGGCAGGCGGCGCAGGATGTCCAGCGCGATAGCGCCGCCCAAGCCATGACCCAACAGCGCAAAGCGGCGGGGCAGATCGCGGATGGCATTCAGACTCATCTGCTCAACCGTATCGCCCTCGGGCAGGATGACGGTGATCTGTCGATCCGCCCCCAGATGCACGATTTGCGGCAGGAACACCCGCGCGTCCGACAGGAAACCGGGCAGGATCACCAAGGGGTCCATCATGGTCCTTTCGCCAACAGGCCTTTGGCCCAGAGCGTGATCAAGTCGATCACCGGTTCGGTCTGGCCAGGCGACAGGATATCGCCGGCGATCACATGGGCAAGGGGGTCATCTCCGGTCTGCATGTGGCGCTGTTCGATTTGCACATCGCCGCCCCACTCGGCGGTGACAGGGGCAATGGCGTCGGTGTCTATGATCTGATCTTCGGGCGAGTAGATCACCAGCAGCGGCATTTTTGCGGCGGTATAGTCCTGCGCGCGGGCTTCGCGCATCAGGGCGGCCATGGGAAACAGGGCCGTGGTGGGGTAGCTGTTGGTCCAATGTTTGGCGTGGGACGGGTTTTGCGCGTCAAAGCTGCGCGTCTGGCCGGTCAGGACGGGTGCCCACCAGCGCGCGTACGGCAGATTAAGGATCATCGCGGCCGGGCTGGCCAGTCGGAAGTTGGGTGAGATCATCACCACCCCGGCCATGCCCGGCGACAGCCGCGGGTCAGTCGCGGCAATAGCCGCCAAGGTTGCCCCGGTAGAGGTGCCGATGACCAGCACCCGGTCCCCCAATCGGCGACCGATGGCCATCGCCTCGGCCATATCCTCAATCCAGTCGCCTGCGTCGGGCTCTGCCATGGCGGCGGGGCGGCGGCCGTGGCCAGCCAGCCGGGAGAAGTAGAGGTTGGCGCCCAGGGTGCGGGCAACCTCATCCGGGACCGGGCGGATTTCTTCGGCGCTGCCGGAAAAGCCGTGGATATAGACAATGGCCAGCGGTGTGCGGGCCCCCTTTTCTCCGGCCCAGAGGATGCGCTTGGCAGCACCCGGCCTGATGTCGGGAAACTGCTGTTCTGTCATTTGCAGCCACAGGTCCAGATCCCCTTCCAACCCTTTGGCGTTGAAGGAGATTTCATGGTCTACCGGTTCGACCGGGGCGATCAGCCATAACAGGGCGAAAAGCAGGAATAGGCCAAGGATCCAGCGTTGGGCGCGCATGGATCAGGCCCTGTCGATGACGTCTTGGACGGCGGCGGCAATCTGAGCCAGGCAATCTGGGGTGGAAAAGCGGTGGTCGGCACCTTTCACCAGCGTCAGGCGGATGTCGGGGCCGGTGGCGTGATCCAACAGGCGCAGGGCGACGGCGGGCAGAACGTCGGTATCATGGGTGCCTTGCAAAAAGCGGGTGGCAAAGGGCAGCGGCAGCGGCTGGTCCAGAACCCGCTGGCGCGCGCCGTCCTGAAACAGCCGGGCGGTGAAGACATAAGGGGCGTCGCCGTAGTCCGAAGGGATCTGGATCCGCCCGCTGGCGGTGACCTCGGCGCGCTGGGCGGGGGTCAGCTCATCCTCCCAGGTGGTGGTGGTGAAATCCGGCGCGGCGGCGATGCCGACCAGACCGGCCACGCGGTCAGGCATGGCGCGGGCCAGCAGCAGAGAAATCCAGCCGCCCATCGACGAGCCGACCAGGATCTGCGGGCCAGTCGTCAGGGCGGTGATCATGGCTGTGGCGTCTTCGGCCCAGTCGCCGATGCAGCCCTGTTCGAACACGCCGGACGATTGGCCATGGCCGGAATAGTCAAACCGCAGGAAAGCGCGGCCCTGGGCTACGGCCCAATCGCGTAAAAACAGCGCTTTGGTGCCTTGCATATCGGATTTGAACCCGCCCAGAAAGACGATGCCCGGCCCGGTTCCGGGGCTATGGTCATAGGCCAGTTGGCGGCCCTGTGGTGAGGTGAGGAATTCAGTCATGCGGCTGTCTATAGCAGGCAGGCGCGGGCGGGGCATCCCCGAAGCGACCTTCCACGTCGTCAGCCGTTGACAATGCCGCGATGCAGCGGCAAAACCCTGCCGACATAACCCGCAACCGGGCGCTTCGTGGGCGCCAAAACGACGAGGAGGCCGATATGGCACAAATCTCACTCACATTTCCCGATGGCAACAAGCGCGTTTATGATGCGGGTGTGACGGCGGGCGAAGTGGCGCAGTCGATTGCGCCATCCCTGGCCAAGGCCGCGATTTCGGCGCAGGTGAATGGCAAGCATTTCGATCTGCAATGGCCGATCACCGGCGATGCCACGGTTTCCATCAACACGCTGAAGGATGATGGTCCGGCGCTGGAACTGATCCGGCACGATTGCGCGCATATCATGGCGCGGGCGGTGCAGGAAATCTGGCCCGATGTGAAGGTGACCATCGGCCCGGT
>JBATPI010000128.1:0-18235 GCA_049291415.1 Paracoccaceae bacterium
CCGTTGATCTCGATCGAAGCGCCCTTGGGGGTCGTGGTCATTTGATGCGGGCCTTCCGGGTTCCGATGATCAGCCCCAGGCCGATGACGGTGGTGGTGATCATGAAGATCAATGAGCCGACGGCGGCAACCGTAGGATCGGCGTCGCGGGTCATCGAAGAGAATATCTGCACGGGCAGGGTTTTCAGGCGCGGGCTGGTGATGAACAGCGACACGATCACCTCATCAAACGAGGTGACAAAGGCAAAGAGGCCGCCCGAAAGGATGCCGGGCAGGATCAGCGGCAAGGTGACGGTGAAGAAGGTGGACAGGCGCGATGCGCCCAGGCTGGCCGCCGCCGTCTCCAGCCGCACGTCGAACACGGCCAGATTCGCGCCCACCGCGATCACCACGAAGGGGATGGCCAGCAGGGTATGCGCCAGCACATAACCCGCCCAGGTGCCGACCAGGTGGGTGTCCAGATAGACGGCATAGACCCCAACCGCCAAGACCACGCCCGGCACGATCATCGGCGTGATCAGGGCCGCGCGGATCAGGCCGCCGGCGCGGCTTTTCATCCGCTCAATCCCGATGGCGGCCATGGTGCCGATCACGGTCGCCACTGCCGCCACCATCACCGCCAGTTTCAGCGAGACGATGAAACTATCAAACCACTGCGGGTTGGTGAAAAAGTTCTGATACCACTTCAGCGAAAAGCCGGTAGGCGGGAAGGCCAGCGATTTCTTGTCGGCAAAAGACATCGGAATGACAATCAGGGTGGGAGCCACCAGCCACAACGCGATCAACAGGCAGGTGAGGCCCAACAGCAGCTTTGGCAGGTTCATACGCTTCATCGGCTGCCTCCGCTGTTTTGGTATTTGCGCCGCATGAAGGGGGCGGCAATGGCCAGAACGCCGAAGGTGGCGACCAGCAGCACCACCCCCATCGCGCCACCCCGGCCCCAGTTCAACAGCGACAGAACCTGTTGCTGCACCAGCGTTGACAGCATGGTGGACGACGGGCCGCCCAGCAAAAGGGGCGTGATGTAGAACCCCAGCGACAGGATGAAAACGATGGTGGCGCCGGCAAAAACGCCGGGCAGCGAGAGCGGCAGATAGACCTGAATAAAGGTCTTCACCGGGTGCGCGCCAAGGCTGCGCGCCGCCTGCAACAGCCGCAGGTCGATGCCGCGCATCACGGCGTATAGCGGCATGATCATGAAGGGCAGCAACACCTGCGTCATGCCGATGGTCACGCCCAGTTGGGTGCGGATCAGCTTGACCTTATGCAGGCCCACGGCCATCAATCCGCGATTGATGACGCCGCTATCCTGCAACAGGATTACCCAGGCCAGCGTACGCACCACGCCTGACACCCAGAACGGCACCAGCACGCACATGATCAGCAAAAGCCGCAGCCGCGGCCCGGCCACCGACATGGCGAAGGCATAGGGGTAGGCCACGATGACACAGGCCAGCGTCACGATGGCAGCAATCTTGAAGGTGCGGACCAGGACGGTCAGGTTGACCGGGGTGTCAAAGAACCAGACGTAATTCTGCAGACCCAATTGCGGCTCTGTAAAGCTGCGCAGGACGACAACGCCCAAGGGCACCGCCATCACCAACAAAAGGATGGCCAGCGCAGGCAGCGTCAGTGCCAAGGGGCTGCGCAGAAACCGGGATGGGGAGAATGCGGACATGGTCCCTCTCAACGTTGCGGGACGGCGGCCCCACGTTTTGCGCGGCTGGTGCGGAGGGCAGACCCGGAATGCCGGAGCCACCCGTCTTGTCACCCGCCAGATCAGTTACCGGCGATGAACTCGGCCCATTTCTCGGTCAGAACCTCATAGTTCTCAACCCAGTAGGGGATGTTCTGGTTATAGGCCATCGCCTGCTTTTCAGGTGTGTTGGTCAGGAAAGAGGCGGTCAGCTCATCAACCTTGGGTTGCGCGTCGTTGTTGATGGGCGAATACGACGTCATCTCGGTCATCACCTCTTGCGCATGCTTGCCCAGATAGGCGTTCAGCAGGGCATAGGCCGCATCGGTATCGGCGATGCCAACGGGAATGGTCATCTGGTCATGCGCGACCACCCAGCCATCCCAGACCGGCACATATTCCGCACCGTTCGCCAGTGCAGCCATGCCGCGGCCCGACCAGACCATGACCATGTCGGCCTCACCCGATTCCATGATCTGCGCGCTTTCGGCGCCGGTCGTCCACAGGATCAGACTGTCCCGCATGCCGCGCCATTTGTTCAAGGCGCGATCGATGTCAGCCGGGAACATGTCTTCATGCGCCACGCCATCGGCCAACAGCGCCAGTTCGATCATATAGCCTTCTGGATCGGCATAGCCGGGAACAGCGCGCGTGCCGGGAAATTTCTCAAGATCAAAGAAATCATTCCAGTTCTGCGGCCCGCCCTCGGGGTATGAGTCTTTCTTGTACAGATACATCACCGCATAGTTCATGGCCGGGACCGAACAGTCGCCGACCTGACCCGCGGGAATATGCGAAATGTCCAGCTTGGTGAAATCCAGCTTCTGGAACAGGGTTCCGCAATGCACGAAGGGCGCGTAGTCGCCGGTGTCTACCACATCCCACAGGACATTTCCGGATTCGACCTGCGCCTGGATCTTGGCCAGTTCGGTGGGGCCATCCGACAGCAGCGTCACGCCGGATTTCGCGACGAAATCTTCCAGGGCCGCAACCTGGCCGTCCTGAAAGATGCCACCATAGGACACAAAGGTCAGTGTCTTGCCGGCAAGTGAGCCTTCGGCAACTTCGCCCGCCACGGGGCCTTCGGCAAGTGCCGGGGCCGCAATGGCCAGCGACAGTGCAACTGTCATCGCTGTAAGTTTGTGGGTCATCTGGTTTCTCCCTGGGTTTCGGATGGTATCGTGGCGGATGGTGCGGTGGCCGTCAGATGTCATTTCCCTCAGCTGGGCTGCGGTGACTTTTAAAGCCGCTCAGGTATTGCGTCGGCGATGTCGGCGGTGAGGTGACGAACAACACCGAAGCTTTTGCCGTGCCCGCATTGGCCACCCGATGCGGCGTTGAGCTGGTGAATTCGATGCAATCGCCTTCGTCCAGCTGATAGCTGTCCGGCCCCAGATCAATCTGTACGGTGCCAGCCAGCACCAGGATCATCTCTTGTGAATCGCCATGGGTGTATTGCTCATCCCCGGTCGATCCGCCCGGCTCAAATTCCGAGACGTAGCTTTCGAAATGTGTCAGCGGACGGCGCGACAGCAGCATCTTGCGATGCCCGCTCATCAACGGCAATGAGGGACGGTCCTTGCGCCGCAAGACCGGGTGCTGCGGGTTGTCAGCACCTGCGAAAAGATCGGCGATCGAGCAGCCGAAGCAATTGGCAATGCGAACCAGCGTCGAGGTGCTGGCCCCGGACAGGCCCCGCTCCAGCTGCGACAGAAAGCTGGCGGATGTCCCTGTCGCCTCGGCCAGTTGCCGCAGTGAAAAACCATGCGCCTTGCGCAGGCGGCGCAAGCGGTCAGCAACCAGTCGATTGGCATCGGTGCCATCGACGGGGCCAGCAGCCAAAGATTGCAACATCGGCGCCCCCCTTTTTGCGCTGCTTTCGCGGCACGGTCGTCGATCACTTAAATATTGTTAAGTGAAACTGAAATTCTGTTCAATGATTCTGTGGCCTATTCTTTGCTGGCCAGGGAAGCTGGCAGAAACGACGCCGTCGGCTTGTGGTCATTCTGCGCTGAAAGCGCCGCGGTGAGGGGCGGCGGCTCTGCGATGCAGCGCAACGTAGACAGTTCCAGCCAAAATGGTCACATCAAAAGAAAACCCGGGTCAGGTCTGCCAGAACAGCGCGGTGGATCTGCGTTGGCCAGGCATTGCGTCGCGGGTCAATGAACAGCATCCGGGCGCGGGTATATTTCGCGAACTTCAATGGCGTGCGTGGCGATCTGACCGCCGTAGCCGACAATGCCCGCACGGTTGCAAGAGGCGTCGATCTTATCCGGGCCGAAACTGGCCATCAGAAATGCCGCACATAGCCGAAATGGTTCGCGCAGTCGGTCACGCCGGTTTCATATGGCTTTGGCTGCAAATCACGACAGAGGTGCCTTTGCGGGCCATCACCGTGGCCAGCGGCTCGGGCGGGGCAGAGTCTGTCACCACGGTCACCCGTGGGCCCCACTCAGACAACAGGACCAACGCCCGTTTGCCGAATTTGCTGTGATCGACCAGCACGACCACCCGCTCAGCACTGCGCAGGATGGCGCCGTACACCTCGCCTGCGCCAAGTAGCGCCTCGCTGAAGCCTTCGATATTGATCCCCGAGACGCCGATAATGGCCGTGCGCACGGCATAGCGTTCGACCGCGCGTTGAGTTTCGGAGCCATAGACGATGTGTTCCTGCGGTTCCAGCAGGCCGGGCAGCAGCATGACGTCGATCAAGGGATTGCCCGCCAGTTCCACGGCAATCGGATAGGCCGGGGTGATGACCGTCAAGCGGTGCTGGACCTCGCGCAGCGCGCGGGCAAAATGCAACATCGTCGCCCCGCCGCCCAGCAACAGCGCGTCTTCCTGGGCATATATCGCCGCAGCTTCGCGCGCGATGGCGCGGCGTTCGGCGATATGCAGGGCCATGCGTTCGTTCAAAACCGGCTCGAACCGGTTTGAGGTGCCGACCGCGCCACCATAGGTGCGGCTGATGCGGCCGATCTGTTGCAACTCGGTCAGGTCACGGCGGATCGTCTCGGTCGAGACGGTCAGTTCCTCGGCCAGCTGGTTTACCCGCATGGCCGGATTTGCCTCCAGCGCGGACAGTATCTGTTGCTGACGCAGCTCTTTCCGTGACCTTGGCACCCGCATCACCACACTCCTGAAAAGCTGTTCTTTAGCATTGTTCGGACAGGGTGGCAAAACGGATCAGAGGCAGCAACACCATTTTTGCCCACCTTCCAACAAACATATTGCGACTCACGACAAATCGTGTAAATCTTCGGTCAAACGGAGGTGCGATCGTGTTCAATTACGGATATTTCAGCTTTGAGTCGAAAGCCGATCTTCTGAACAAGGCGATCGAGTACTGGAATCCGGGAAAGACCAAGTTCTGGCAGGATGCCGGGATTGATCTGGTGATCGACAGGCGCGAGGGATACTTTCTTTACGACATGTCCGGACGGCGTCTTATTGACCTGCATCTCAATGGCGGTACTTATAATTTCGGTCATCGCAACCCCGAACTGGTCGCCACGCTGAAGTCGGCTTTGGACTACTTCGACATGGGTAACCACTGGTTCCCCTCGGTCGCCCGCGCGGCCTTTGCCGAAAAGCTGGTCAAGACCGCGCCGGGCATGAAATATGCCATCTTTGGTGCCGGCGGGGCCGAGGCTGTTGAAATTGCCCTGAAAACTGCCCGATATACAACAAAGCGTCGTAAGATCGTGTCGATCATCAAGGGTTACCACGGCCATTCCGGCCTTTCGGTAGCGACTGGGGATGAGCGGTTTTCAAAGATCTTTCTGGCCGATCAGCCGGAAAACTTTATCCAGGTGCCCTTTAACGACACCGCAGCCCTGGAACAGGCGCTGCGGGGCCGCGACGTGGCGGCCTTCATCATTGAGACCATTCCGGCTACCTACGGCTTTCCGATGCCGAATGACGGTTATCTGAAGGCTTGTCAGGACATCTGCCGTCGCTACGGCACGCTGTATATCGCGGATGAGGTGCAGACCGGCCTGCTTCGCACCGGCGCGATGTGGGGTTTCCAGTCCTATGGGCTGGAGCCCGACATGTTTGTCACCGGTAAGGGTCTGGGAGGCGGGATCTATCCAATCTCGGCCTGTCTGGTCACCGAGAAATGCGGCGGCTGGCTGCATGAGGATGGAGCGGCGCATATCTCGACCTCGGGCGGGTCCGAACTGGGCTGCGTTGTCGGCCATCAGGTGATCGACATTCTGCAACGCCCCGAAGTTATCGCCAACGTCGAATTCGTCACCGATTTCTTCCGCCGCAGTCTGGCTGAGATGATGGCCGTACACAGCGACATCTTTGTCGGGGTCCGTCAGCGCGGCGTAATCCTGGGGCTGGAGTTTGACCACCCCGAAGGCGCGGTAGCTGTCTCACGCGCGCTATATGAACACGGGGTCTGGGCGATCTTTTCGTCGCTGGACAAGCGGGTTCTGCAGTTCAAGCCGGGGGTGCTGCTGGATGCGGCCACCTGTCAGGAAATCATCGACCGGATGCAGGCGGCCATGCCCCGCGCGCGCGAATTGTTGCGCAGCGCCCGGCGGGCGGCATGAACCGGGGGAAAGGGATGACCATGCTGGTTCACGACGACGCCCCGCGCCTGATGGTGCCCGACCGGGCCGAGGCAACCGCCCGGATGAAGATCGACCGCGCCGGCTGGGCAGTGCGCAGCTATGCCCGCTATGACCGCGCCGCCGTGATGAAGATTGCCCGCGCCGTGGCCGAGGCAGCCCATCAGGGCGCGCAAACCTATGCCGAATGGGCGGTGCGCGAAACCGGTATGGGCGTGGTTGAGCATAAGCGGCTGAAGAATGAACTCTCGGCCCATCCGCTGGTCGATTTCTACGAAGATATGGATCTGGTGAATCCGCGGGTTGACCCTGCCCGAAAGATGGTCGAGATCCCGAAACCCGCCGGAGTGATCTTTGCGCTGACGCCTGCGACCAATCCGGTGTCATCGCTGTATTACAAGGCGATCCTGGCAATCCTGTCGCGCAATGCGATCATCTTCAGCCCACACCCCTTGGCCAAGGGCTGCTGCATGGATGCCGCCAACCGGCTGGAGGCAGCGGCCGTGGCCGCAGGAGCCCCCGCCGGTCTGATCCAGTGCATCGAAGAGCCGTCGGTGCCTTTGGTGCAGGCGCTGATGTCATCGCCCAAGATACAAGTGGTGCTGGCGACGGGAGGCGGGCCGATGGTGCGCGCGGCCTATTCCTCGGGCAATCCGGCGATTGGTGTGGGGCCGGGCAATGCGCCGGTCTATGTCGACCCTGACGCGGACCAGACAGCCGCCGCCAAGCGAATCATCGACAGCAAGGCGTTTGACAACTCGGTCCTGTGCACCAACGAAAGCGTGCTGATCTGTCTGGATGAAAACCGCAGCCGGCTGGAGCGGGCGTTGCGGGCAAACGGGGCACATATCTGCTCGGACGCCGAGGTGGCCAAGCTGCGCGACTGGCTGTTCCCGCAGGGCCATCTGAACACCGCCGCCGTCGGCAAATCCGCCGTCTGGATTGCCGCGCAGGCCGGGTTCCGGGTGGTGCCGTCGATCAGGGTGCTGATCGCGCCGATCGCCATGGTCGGTCTGGATGAACCGCTATCCAAGGAAAAGCTCAGCCCGGTTCTGGCCTGGGCCACCGCAAGCACGTTTGACCAGGCAACCGGCATGGCGCAGATGATCCTGCGGATGACCGGGGCGGGCCATTCCGCCGCTTTCCACGGCGAAGACCCCCAAAAAGCGATGGATTTTGCTGCGGCGCTGTCGGTTTACCGCGTGGTGGTGAACGCGCCCTGTTCGCAAGGGGCGGCCGGGTTTGCGACGCATCTGGCGCCGTCCTTCATGATCGGGACCGGGTATTTTGGCCGCTCGTCCGTGGGTGAGAATATCGGGCCGCAGCATCTGGTTCACTGGACGCGGCTGGCGTGGAATTCCGATCCTTCGGTGCCGATGGGCGATTTCACCGATGTCCGCGCGCCGTTTGAGGGGCCAGAAACCAGCTCTCGCCCGCCACCACCGCCGCGCCCCACGGTTGTCGCCAGTGCCGCACCCGCAGCGCAGGACGCTGGCGGCATGGACCGCGATATGCTGCGCCAGCTTATTCTTCAGGAACTTCGTGAATTGACCAGGGGCCAGTCGTGACCGATCTTCGCGCCTTCATCTTCATTGACCAGCTGCAGCCCCAGACGCTGGCCTATACCTCAACCTGGATGCGGGGCACATTGCCGCGCGCCCGGATGGCCGCGCAGATCATCGAGATCGCGCCCGGTCTGGACGTGGAGGCATTGACCGACACGGTGCTGAAAAGCGCCGAGGTGCGGGCAGGCTTTCTGGTGGTCGAACGGCAGTTCGGCACGCTGCAATTCCACGCCTATTCCACCGCCGAGGTGCAGGCCGGGGCAGATGCGGCGCTGAAAGCCATGGGCAAGCGCCGCGAAGATGCGGAAAAGCCCAGGATCATGGCGTCCAAGATCGTCACGCGGGTTGATAACCAGCATGCCTTCTTGATGAACCGCAACAAGACCGGATCAATGGTTCTGGGCGGCGACAGCGTCTATCTGTTGGAATGCCAACCCGCCGCCTATGCCATTCTGGCCTGTAACGAGGCCGAGAAAGAAGCCGATATCAAGGTCATCGACATGCGGATGATCGGGGCAAACGGGCGGCTGTATCTGGCCGGAACCGAGGCTGACGTGCGCGCTGCCCGCGATGCGGCGGAACGCGCACTGCGCGAGGCGGGGGCAACTGGATGAGCGATCTTCGCGCCCTGATCCGCGAACTGCTGTCCGAAGAGATCGTCGCCCTGCGCGCCGAAATCATGGGCGGGCCGCAGGTCCAGCAGGTCCGCGTCGGATGTGCCGCCGAGCTGACGAATTTTGCGCTGTCGGTGTTGGACCGCGCGCAGGATCCGGGCTTTGCCACCGCCCTGCGAGAGGGCCGTCTGCGCTTTTCCCCAGAGGGTCTGGATCACCCCGCCCCGGTCGCCGTTCGCGCGACGCCGATGCCCGCACAGCCCACCACATTGGTCACCACCGTTCCGGTGGCCGTGCCCGAGCTGGCCAAGGCCCTGATCACCGAGCGTGACATTGCCGGACTGGGCGAACAGGAAAGACGGCTGCGCGTCAAAAAGAACGCGCGGTTCACCCCGCTGGCTGGCGATGAAGCCCGCCGCCGGGGCATCAGGATCGAAAGGACACTGGCATGATACGCGCGCGCGTCAGCGGCAGGCTTTGGTCAACCCGCCATATCGGCACGCTGCCGACCGGGGCATTGCTAGAGGTTGAAACCGAAGCCGGGGCGAAACTGATCGCCTTTGACCCCTTGGGCTGTGCCTTGGGTGAGGCAGTTCTGATCACCCAAGGCTCGGTCGCCGCCGCCTGGTTTACCGAAAGATCCGCGCCGATTGATGCGCTGATCATCGGCTCAATCGACGAAGAATCCGCCGGGCAACCGGCAACTAAACGCAAGTAAAGGGAGTTTCCAAAATGGCAAATCTTGCAATCGGAATGATCGAAACCAAAGGCTATGTCCCCGCTCTGGCAGCGGCTGATGCCATGGTCAAGGCGGCCAATGTCGAGATCATCGCCCGCAACGAAGTGGGCGGCGGTCTGGTCTCGGTCGTGGTGCGCGGCGATGTGGGCGCGGTCAAGGCTGCGACTGAAGCCGGGGCCGAAGCGGCCGCGCAGATTGGCGAAGTGACCGCCGTACATGTCATCCCGCGCCCGCACACCGATCTGGCCAAGCATTTCGAAGCGGTAAAGGGCTAAGGCCCTTTACCACCTCTCCAATTTCAAGGACTGCGGCATGACAGAGCTTCGCGTCTATCTTCCCATCGAGGATCTGCAACCGCAGTTCGCGGCCTATCTGTCCTCGCCCACTCGGGCGAGGGGATACCCGCCCTTCGCGGGACAGAATTCGCTGATCATCGAGGTTGCGCCAGCGCTGGCCATACACCGGATCACCGATCTGGCGCTGAAATCCGCGCCCGAAATGGAGCCGGGAATCCTGTATACCGAACGTCAGTTCGGTTTACTGGAGCTGCATTCAGACCGGACCGAAGATCTTGAAAAGGCCGGGGCTGCGATCCTGAAAGGAATCGGCGCAAAGCCGACCGATCAGCTGAAACCGCAGATCCTGTATCACGACATTATCGAAGACCTGTCGGACCAGCATGCAATCATCCTGAACCGGTCGCGCGATGCGTCGATTCTGGTGCCGGGGGTGGCGCTGTTGATTTATGAAATGGCTCCGGCGCTGTTTGCCTGCGTCGCGGCGAACGAGGCTGAAAAGGCCGCCCCCAACGCAGTCATAAACGACGTGCAGATGATGGGGGCGACGGGCCGTCTGTTCATGTCCGGCACGCTGGCCGACATGCAACTGGCCCGCGATACGATCACCGCCAAGCTGGAGGCCATCACCGGCCGATAGCTGAGCGCCCCCCCACGGGCGCGGCGCAAATACGGAGGCGAGCCAATCGCACAACGCGCAAACCAACAAACGGGAGGATTGAAAATGATTACGAGACGCCAGTTTTCGCTGGGGATGACCGGCCTTGTCGGGATGTCCGCATTGTCTTTGCCACAGCGCGCCATGGCCGGCCGCACGGACCGGCTGAACATCCTGTGCTGGGAGGGATACAATTCCGATCAGGTGCTGAACCCGTTCCGCGAGGCCTATCCGAACGCCACGGTCAAGGCCGAGAGCGGAACGTCAGACCCCGAGATGGTTAACCGTCTGCGCGCAGGCGAGATCGGCACTTGGGATCTGATCAACGTCAACCAGCCCTGGGCCCGTGGCGAGATGCTGCGCGACGACCTGATCCGTCCTTTGAACAAGGACCGGTTCATGCCCTATTTCGACAAGATGATGCCCGAATTCTCGCAACCCTATCCGATGGCCTTCTCGGACAGTGGCGATCTGTTGGGCATGCCGCAGCGCTATGGTCCGTTCAATTTCGTGGTGAACACGGACAAGATCAGCCAGGACATGGCCGAAGAGCAGGGATGGAACCTGTTCCTGGACCCGGCGATGAAGGGCCGCTATGGCCTGTTGACCTATGACAACTGGAACGTGATTCACCTGTGCCTGGCAGCGAATATTCATCCGTTCCAGCCGGTTACGGGCGATGCGGTGCAGAAATTTGCTGATATCTCAAAGCAGATCGTGGCTGGCGCCAAGCTGATGACCGACGATTTGGTGGCGATGAACACCGCGCTGATCAACGGTGAAATCGACGCCTATTTCACCGGCGGCACCTATACCGCGTCGCCTGCCCGCTATGATGGGGCGCTGAATGTGCGTGGTATCACGCCACGTAGCGGCACCGTCGACGGCATGGGCGGGGCGTCCTGGGTAGAATTGACTTCGGCGGTGAACAACCCCGACCCGTCGGATCTGGCCGACGATTTCCTGGAATTCGTGCAAAAGCCCGAAATCTGCGAAAAGGTCGCCTTTGCCGAGGGCACCTACAACCCGGTCGCCCAGATGGGCAACACCGAGGTGATGGCCCGCTTTGATGCCGACATGCTAGAGGCGATCCAATTCGATTCCCTGCAAGAGGAAATGTCGCGCTGCCTCGCGTTTGACGTGGTGCCGTCTTACGACGAGCTCTTGGCGATCTACGTCGAGGCCCGCCGCGGCTGACCTGCGCCATGCGCCTGCCGGTATCCCCGGCAGGCCACTTTTCCCCGCTGATCGAAAAGAGTGACGATGTCCGCAGAACCCTTTGTGAAAATTGAAAACCTGACCAAACGGTTCGGCCGGTTCGTCGCGCTGGACCGGATCAATCTGGATATTGCCGAGGGCGAGTTTCTGACCATCGTCGGCCCCTCGGGCAGCGGCAAGTCCACGCTGATCCGGCTGTTGGTCGGCATTGACGATGTGACCGAAGGCACGATCAGCATGAATGGCGCGCGCATCGACACGATGCCCGCGAACAAGCGGCCGACCTGCATGGTGTTCCAGTCGCTGGCGCTGTTTCCGCATATGACCGTGGGCCAGAACATCGAATTCCCGCTGAAGCTGCGCAAGGTTGCCCCCGCCGCCCGAAAAGAGCGCGCGTTGGAGCTGTTGCGGCTGCTGCAACTGCCCGAAAGCTATCATTCCAAACAGATCAGCCAGTGTTCTGGCGGGGAAAAACAGCGCGTGGCGCTGGCCCGTGCGCTGGCCTTTGATCCGCAGATCATCGTCTTTGACGAGCCTTTGTCGGCGCTGGATTACCGGCTGCGCAAGACGCTGGAAAAAGAGCTGAAGGATCTGCACGCCCGCACCAAGAAGACCTTTGTCTACATCACCCATTCGTTGGAAGAGGCGATGGTGATGTCGGACCGCATCGCCATCATGCGCACCGGCCATTTCGAACAGATCGCCACCGCCGAGGAAATCTATTCGCGCCCGGTCAGCCGCTTTGTTGCCAGTTTCATGGGCGAGGTGAACCTGTTTGAGGTTGAGGCCACAACCTCCGGCACCACCTGGGAGAATGCCGAAGTGCAGGCCAGCCCCGATGCCTTGGACATCCCGCCCGGCTGGAAAGGCGCGGCTATGGTCCGTCCCGAATTGGTGCGCTTTCTGGCCCCGGGCCAGGATGCCGATTTCACCCTGACCGGTCATCTGGTCGATGAATATGCGCTGGGGTCGCGCATTCAATACGCGATCAAAGCGGCAGGCGGCATGATCCTGACCGTCGAGCGCCCGTTTGAATCGCGGATTGATGCGCGGCCCGGTGATGCCGTGCAACTGGGCTGGGATCGCGGCTCTGTTCACCTGATTGCGGGCGAGGGTGATTATGGAAAGGCTTGAACGTCGCCTGGGCCTGCTGTCGGCGCTGCCGATCAGCATCCTGCTTTTGGTCAGCTTTGTCATGCCGCTGTTCGTGGTGGCGGGCTTTGCCATCATGCCGCAAAAGGTGTTCGATCTGGCCCATATGCCCGACTTTTCATCTTTTGCGGTGATCTGGGAGCAGGGCTACTACAAATCCCTGCTTCGCTCACTGGGGCTGGCCTTTCTGACCACCGCTATCCTGTTCGTGGTCTCCTGGCCCTTGGCCTACGGTATGGCCAAGGTGTTTGGCCGGTTCACCCTGATTATCACCATCCTGGTCGTGCTGATCCTGTTCGTGTCGGAAAACATCCGTCTGTTCGGCTGGAACCTGTCCTTGATGAAAGGCGGGTTGATCGAAGGTTACATGCGCCACTGGTTCGGCATCACCTTTGAAAGCCCGTTGTATGACTGGCCGGTGATCGTCTTTGGCATGTGCTATGTCTACTTTCCCTTCATGCTGTTTCCGCTGGCCCAGGGGATATCCTTGGTGCCAGACGATGCCCGGCTGGCGGCATCGGACCTGGGGGCCGGTCCTTGGCGGATCTTGTTCGCCATAGAAATGCCCCTTGCCGCACCCGGAATTATGGTGGGCTGTCTCTTGACCTTCGTGCTGTCCGCCGGTGCGGTGGCCGAGGCCAAGCTGTTGGGCGGCCGGTCGCTGATCGTGCTGACCGATGATGTCGAAAGCGCCTTCACCTTCGGACAGAACTGGCCGTTGGGCTCTGCCCTGTCGCTGATGCTGATCGTGATCGTGGCGATCCTGGCGCTGGTGCCGATCAGCCGGATCAATATGGACGCGATCATGGGGAGGAAGAAATGACCCGGACCTCGCGCAGCACGCGACTGGCGCTGTATCTTTACGGCATTCTGATCCTGGCGGTGCTGTATCTGCCGCTGGTGTCGGTCGGCTTTGCGTCGGTGTCGAAGGCGCGCTATCTCAGCTTTCCGATCAAGCGGTATACCAGCGAATGGATGACCTCTGCCGTCACCAGCCCGACGGTGCATGAACTGGTCCGCACCTCGTTGAAGATTGCGGTAACGGTGACGATCCTGTCGATGATCATCGGCTTTTTCGGCGCGCTGGCCTTTGCGCGGTTCCAGTGGCGCTATCGCGGGCTGTTCCAGAAGGTCATCCTGCTGCCGATTTTTTTTCCACAAACCGTGCTGGGGCTGGCACTGCTGATCTGGTTTTCCGCCATTGGCGTCACACCCAGCTGGAAAACCGCCGTGGTCGCGCATCTGGTCTGGATCGCGCCGATCACCACGCTGATCATCGCCATTCGCGCCTATGCCTTTGACCCCGCGCTGGAAGAGGCGGCGCGCGACATGGGTGCGTCAACCGCCACCATCCTGCGTGAGGTGACCTTGCCCCTCTTGATGCCGGGGGTGATCTCGGCCGGGCTGTTCGCCTTTTTGCTGTCCTGGGGCAACTTCCCGCTGTCTCTGTTCACCACCGGGGTCGATGCGACGCTGCCGAAATGGCTCTATTCGCGGATGGTCTCGGGCTATACGCCGCAGATCCCGGCGCTAGGGGTGATGTCAGTGGTGGCTTCTGCGGCTTTGATGCTGGTGGGTTTTGCTTTGCTGCGCTGGTCGCGGCGCAAGAGCTGATAGATTTTTTCAGATAATCGGAAAGGAAACCGCCATGCTGGCATCATTGAAAAACCGCAGTGTCATCGTGACCGGTGGGTCAAAGGGCATTGGGCGCGGAATCGCGCGGGTGTTCGCGCGCGCCGGGGTGAAACTGACCGTGGTGGGCCGTGACAAAGCCGCGCTGGACGCGGTGGTGGCAGAGATGCAGGCCGAAGGCGCGGCATCGGTCCGCAGTGCGATCTGCGATGTCAGCGATTTTGCCAGCGTGCAAAAGATGGTTGATGAGGCCGCCGCCGCCCAGGGTGGTCTGGACATCCTCTGCGCCAATGCCGGATCCTTCCCGCAGGTCAAGATCGTGGACATGTCGCCCGACGAGTGGGACGCCATGATGGCCAACAATCTGCGGTCCACCTTTTGCTGCGTCAAAGCCGCGATCCCGCATTTCGAGAAGGCTGGCAAGGGCCGGGTGGTCGTGACATCGTCGATCACCGGGCCGGTGACGGGCTATCCCGGCTGGTCGCATTACGGTGCCTCAAAGGCCGGGCAACTGGGCTTTATCAAGACCGCCGCGATGGAGCTGGCCCGCTATAACACCACCATCAACGCCGTGATGCCGGGCAATATCGTCACCGAAGGCTTGCAGGGGCTGGGCGAAGACTATCTGCAGACCATGGCCAATTCCATCCCGCTGCGCCGTCTGGGCGCGGTTGAGGATATTGGCAATGCCGCGCTGTTCTTTGCCTCGGATGAAGCGGGCTATATCACCGGCCAGCAGATCATTGTCGATGGTGGGCAGATCCTGCCCGAATCCATCGAAGCGCTGGCGTCGATCTGACCGGAGGGGACCATGGCCGATCACTCCCTGCCGCTTGCCGAGCAGTTGATCTATCTGGAGCGGATGGCGAACGCCGCGCTGCCCCTATGGCCGGTGCCGCCAGGGGCGGTGGCGCGGCTGATCAACGTGTCGGAAAACGCCACCTATCTGGTTGAGGCTGACGGCTATCGGTCGGTGCTGCGTATTCACCGCCCGGCCTATCACAGCCACCGCGGCATCGGGCAGGAACTGGCATGGTCGCGGGCGCTGTCGGATGACGGCATGGTGCTGACCCCGCCGCCTATTCCGGGTCTGGACGGCGCACTGGTGCAGGAAGGCCGGGTCGATGGCCTGCCCGAACCCCGCCTGATGGTTTTGTTCGAATTCGCGCCGGGTCGTCAGCCTGACGAGAATGATGATCTGGTCGCCCCATTCGAAGGCTTGGGCGCCATTGCGGCACGGACCCATATCCATTCGCGCAGCTGGCAAAAGCCCGAACCGTTGGAGCGGCTGACCTGGGATGCCGATGCGGTCTTTGGCCCACAGGCGAATTGGGGCGACTGGCGCGATGCACCAAACGTCACGCCCAAGATCCGTGCCGTTCTGGAACAGACCGAAGCCCTGATCTGCCGCCGTCTGCTGGCCTTTGGCAAAGGGCAGGACCGTTATGGTCTGATCCATGCCGACATGCGGCTGGCGAACCTGCTGATCGAGGGCGAAACCACCCGCCTGATCGACTTTGACGACTGCGGGCTGGGCTGGTTCCTCTATGATTTCGCCACCGGGATCAGTTTCATGGAAGATCACCCCGCCGTGCCCGAGCTGCGCCGCGCCTGGGTCAAGGGTTATCGCAGCGTGCAGCCCCTGTCGGATGCCGACGAGGCCGAAATCGACACCTTCATCATGCTGCGTCGCATGGCGCTGCTGGCCTGGATCGGCAGCCATATCGAGGCCCCCGAGCCGCAAAAGATGGCCCCCCGCTTTGCCGCGGTCACCGCAGATCTGGCGCGGGGTTATCTTGACCGCTTCAAGGCCTGAAACCGTGCCATGGTCGCACGCGACCGGGCTTGGCCGGGCTGGTGGATCATGGCGTCGGGCCTATTGCAGACTGTCACCTGCGGCAGTCAACGCCGATCGGTCCACCTTGAAAATCGCCATCTGGCCCTGTGGTTGGCTGGCAACGGCCAGCCATTCGGGCAATGTGCCGTCGTTCAACCCCTTCAGAAAGGGTCGCGTCGTCCGCGCCAGTTCATCACGGCACAGGACCAGATAATCCGCCCGCGATGCCATCAGGGCCCTTTGCAAGGTGGCCTCATTGGCCATTGCGCCGATCCCGTTCCAGAACGCATCGCTGCTGCGGTGATAGGGGGCCGCCGTGACGCTTTGCCGGGTATAGGCAAGGACCGCCGCCCCAAGGTTTAGCGACGTAAACAGGACCGAGTCCGGCAATGCCTGCAACTCTGCCATGGCCGCGGGGGTGCGGCAGCCTTTGGCGCCGCTCGCAACCCCTGCGGGCGCGGCCTGAGGTGACGTCACATCCTGCGCAGCTTCTGCCCGTAGCGGACGGGTAGCGATGATCGTCATGCTGACCATCGGGGGCACTGCGGCCAACATGACCAGCAGCGCTGGCAGGCGCAACCGACTACTGCGCGGCATCGAAACAAAGGCGCTGACCACAAAACCCGCAAGGAACGGCACCGCAGGTGCGGCCAGGTTCATCGCGCGGATCTGCGTCATTGCGACCGCAAGGCCCAGAACTGCCACGGCTAGCATTTGAAGCAGTGCCAGCCGGACCTTTGGCGACAGTCGGTGGCGCAGGTGCCAGCCGCTGACCAATGACAACAGCGTCACCATCAGCGCCGGCAGCCCGCTGTTAACCACCATCTCGGCCTTGTCCTGCCACAGCGATGCGACGCTGCGGGCCTCGGTGATGGAATTGTCGATGATCGCGCGCGCCTCGGGCGTAACATCGGCATAGGGGCCGGCCAGACAGGGGCCCAGCAGCGGCGCTGCCAGCCAGAGGCCAAGGGCGGTCAACCCCGCAACCGTGGCGATCCGCAACAGCGGCGTGCGCAGAACCGTCCCGGCCAGCACGGGCACCAATGTGGCGACAACCCCGATGGCCAGCAACGCCAGCACCGGCGGTGCCAACTCATCACAATGATTGACCAGCCATTCCACCCGGGGCACCTGCCCCGCCATCAGCAGCGGCGCGGCCAGTGCGATGCTGATGGCATAGCCGGTCAACCACCGATCTGCGCCCGGCAAGGCAAAAGCCTGTCGCAACGACGCCATGGCCCAGATCAGCGCCAGCACCGGCACCATCTCCAGCCCGACGGCCAGTGCCAGCGCGCTTGTCAGACCGGCCAGCACCCCCGCCACCAGCGGCCGAACGCTGGGCACCACTGACAAAAACAGCGCCGCGGTGGCACAAAGCATCTGCACATTGTGATGGTCAATCCGACCTGGGGCGAATTCAAATCCGCCCAGCTTACCCCATGTCAGCGCCATCAGAATCGCGCCAAGGGCCGCAGCGCGCCCCAGAATGCGGTCGGTGCCCCATGCGGTCACCCCTATCAAAAGGCAGGCCAGCAGGCTGGGCCACAGCGCCAGCGCGACCCCCTCGGCGGTGGCGACGGGCAGAACCCAGGCCAATGGCACGATCAGCGCCGCAATCCCCGCATCGACATAGCGTGACCAATGCATTGAGATCCCCTCGGGGGGCAGCACCCGGTATTGCCGGGTGTCAAACCAACCCTGTCCGGCCAACCAGTCACGCACCACAACCAGCCGTGTCAGATCGTCATTGTCGCCCGCCATCAGCTGGGCTTCGATCGCAGGCAGGCTTAGCACGGCGCGCAGCAAAAGCAGCAGACACACCACGACCAGTATCAGCTTCAGCGGCACCCTTTGCAGCGCAGCCGAGGCGGCAATAGGCGGCAAAAGGCGCGTTTGATCAGAGGGCTGGGCAAAAGAGCGTTCAATCTGCGACACGTCGTTTCCACGGCTAGAGAAGTTGCGCGATATTCCAAGCGCAAACGATAGGATTGGAAACAGTCATCAATGTGGCGCGAATGATGCGCTTCCGCGGCAAGTCTTCTCATGTCACCGCGGGTCCCGCGCAGGAATGTGGGTTTTCAGGTTGGAAATCATCTGCGCCGCCTCAAAAAACGCATAGGGCCGCAAGACCGAACAACAGCACGGCGCATGCCTGCATGGTGCGGCGATACAGGGCCAGTCCGGCAGCCAGCGCGGTTGCGTCGGGATCGGGGGCGCCTGCGTTCACCCAAGGCTCTTGCGATATCCGC
>JBATPI010000129.1:0-5253 GCA_049291415.1 Paracoccaceae bacterium
GGCCTGGGCGGCGCGGCGGTTGGCGGCGCCAAGGGTCCGGGCGGGGGATTGGCCGGCGGTGATCGGTGGGCATCTGGGGCTGTCGGGCGAGGACCGAACTGGCGCCCCGAGCGCGGGAGGTCAGGATCGCCGCAACGGGGAGACTGCGCTGGATCATCTGGCCGCGACCGAAAACCGATCAGAGGCGGCGGCGGATCATCTGGCCGATACGGCCGAGGGGCTGGAGGCGATGGCAGGGCTGTCGCCGGTCACCCATGGCTGTCTGGGGTTTCATCTGTGGCGAATGCCGGACCCGGCGCCGGTGGATCCACCGCCGCCCGACCCGCGAGCCCGAGAGGTGGAAGCGGCGATTTTGGGCGCACGGCTGGCGGCTGGCTTTGGGGTGGGGCAGGGGCTGGCATTCCTGCCGCTGACGTTGACCGGGTTCTCGGCACTGACCGCCACTGGCCCGGCCGAGCATCGGCTGTCGAGTTGGATCACCGGCGCGCATCAGGCCACATTATCGGCTCTGCTCATGCTGAAACGGCTGTCGGACTGGAAGGCCGGGGCGGGGGAGGCAACCGCCGATCTGTCGGGCCGAACACTCGCCCGGCTGATCACCTGTCTGGCCCGTTGGCCGCTGGTCAGCGCACCCTTGGCCGAGGCGGAAACCGGCGCCAGCCGCGCCGCCGTGCAGCGCAATCTGGATCTGCTGGTGGCGCGCGGGCTGGTGCGGGAAGTCACCGGGCAGGGGCGCTACAGGGTCTGGGCGGCGGGCGTGTAAGCTTGCGCAAAAGCGGGCAGGGACAGAACCCTTTGGCGAAGCGAGACACCCGGACTGCGCCGCCTAGGCGGCAGATCTGGCAATGCCTAATAAGAGACCACTTGTCGCTTTCAGGAAAATTGCTTCGCAAAAGTGACTGCCGCCAGTCAAAGCGACGTTCAAAACTAGACCGAACACCTATGTCAGCGGAGATCGACGATGACCGACCCACAGCCGCGCCAGACCCGCAGTGGCGGGCGCAGCGCCCGGCAGGCCCTGCGTTCGGCGCCTGATTTCGGCATGTTGCCCGCGCTAAAGCGCAACTTGCCGCTGTGCGAGCCGATGGATCCGGATCAGATTGCCCGCATCGACGACGCCTCGATGGCGATCCTTGAAGAAGTCGGGGTGGTGTTTCGCGACGATATCGCGCTGGCGGACTGGCGTCGCGCGGGGGCCAGGGTTCTGGGCGACCGGGTTTATCTGGACCGCGGCCTTGTGCGCGAACTGATCGCCAGCATCCCGGCAAGCTGGGCTTACCGCGCCCGCAATCCTGACCGCAGCCTGCCCTTTGGCGGGCCGCATTCGATCTTTGTGCCGATGACCGGCGCGCCCTTTCTGCGCGATCTGGACGACGTGCGGCGCTGGCCCACGATGGCCGACCTGAACATGTTTCACAAGCTGGCGCATATGTCGCCGGCGCTGCATTCCACCGCCCACCATATTGTCGAGCCGATGGACCTGAAGGTCAGCCACCGGCACCTGCACATCACCTATTCGTCGATGAAGTATTCCGACAAGACATTCATGGGTATGACCACCAGCGGCAGGAACGCCGAGGATGCCCTGGACATGTGCGAGATCCTGTTCGGCGCGGATGTGATGGAAAAAACCCCCGTCGTCACCGGCAATTGTAACGGCAATTCGCCGCTGGTCTGGGATGAAACCATGCTTGGCGCGATGCGCGCCTTTTGCAAGCGCAACCAGCCGGTCCTATGCTCGCCCTTCGTGCTGGGGGGTGCAAATACGCCCGCCTCTGTCGCGGCCTCGGTCGCGCAATTGAACGCCGAGGCGTTGTCGGCGTTGGCCTATACCCAGGTGGTGCGCAAGGGGTGCCCGGCGATCTACGGGCATTACCTGTCAACCGTCTCGATGAAGTCGGGCGCGCCGATGGCGGGGACGCCGGAAATCAGCCTGATGAACTTCATGATCGGCCAGATGGCGCGGTTTTACGGCGTGCCGTGGCGCACCTCGAATACCCTTGGCGGGGCCAAGACGTTTGATGCGCAGGCAGGATATGAAAGTGCCACGACACTGTCAGCCGTGCTGCATGCGGGGGCGAATTACATCTGGCACTCGGCCGGCTGGAACGAGGCCGGTATGCATTGTTCGGTCGCCAAATTCGTCGTTGACGCCGAGCAATGCGCCATGGGCTACCGCATGGCCGAGGGCGTTCAGTGGGACGATTTCGACGAGGCGCTGAAGGCCGTGCGCGACGTGGGGCCGGGCGGGCATTACCTGGGCCATCCGCATACGCTGGAAAATTTCGAGCGCGCCTATTTCATGCCAAAGCTGTTCGACAACAACTCGATCGAGCAATGGCAGGCCGATGGTGCAGTTGAAATCACGGCCCGCGCGCTGGACTATGCCAAAAAGCTGCTGCGCGAATACGAAGAACCGAAACTGGACGCCGGGACCAACGAGGCGCTGTTGGACTATATCGCGCGACGTGAGCGGGAAATACCGGCGGAAGATGCCCTGAACACCGAATACTGACCCCGAATGGCCACCCTGACAAAGAAAGCCGCAAATTGACCGTGCCAAAAGTGATGGCCGCCGTGCTGCTGACCGGACATGGCGGGTTCGACCGGCTGGAATACCGCACCGACGTGCCGGTGCCCACGCCCGGCGCGGGTGAGGTGCTGATCCGGGTGGCCGCCGCCGGGGTCAACAACACCGATATCAACACCCGTACGGGCTGGTATTCGGCGGGCGTGTCCTCGGGCAGCAACGAAGGGGGTGCGGCGGGGTTTCAGGCGGTTGATGCCACTGATGCCGGCTGGTCGGGCACGGCCTTGCAGTTTCCGCGCATTCAGGGTGCCGATGTCTGCGGGCATATCGCAGCAGTGGGCGCGGGCGTCGATCCGGCGCGGATCGGGGAACGGGTTCTGGTGCGCAACATGCTGCGCAGCTACACCGGCTATCGGCCGTGGGAGTGCTGGACCATCGGCTCGGAATGCGATGGCGGTTTTGCGCAATTCGCCGTGGCCCCGGCGGCCGAGACCCATGCCGTGCAGTGCACCTGGTCGGATGCCGAGCTGGCCAGCGTGCCTTGTGCCTGGTCCACGGCGGAAAACATGCTGCACCGCGCGGCTGTCGGAGCAGAGCGGGTGCTGGTTACAGGGGCGTCGGGCGGGGTCGGCTCGGCGGCGGTGCAACTGGCGAAACGCCGGGGTGCCACGGTGATCGCCATTGCCGCGGCGGCCAAGGCCGATGAGGTGCGCGCCCTGGGTGCCGACCGGGTGATCGACCGCGACGCCGACCTGATCGCCGACCTGGGTGTGAGCAGCGTGGATGTGGTTCTTGATGTGGTGGGCGGCCCGCAGTGGCCACACCTGTTCGCCGCGCTGCGCCGGGGTGGCCGCTATGCCGTCGCGGGCGCCATTGCCGGGCCCATGGCGCAGATCGACCTGCGCCAGCTATATCTGAAAGACCTCAGCCTGTTTGGCTGCACCTTTCAGGAGGACGCGGTTTTTGCGAACCTCATCTCGTATATCGAGGCCGACGAGATCCGCCCCGTGGTCGCGCGCACCTATCCCTTGCGCGACATCGTTCAGGCGCAAAAGGATTTTCTGGCCAAGGCGCATACCGGCAAGCTGGTGCTGGTCCCGCCGCCCTGAAGCCTTGAACAGACCCCGACAAACCAGCCATGCCCCACCCAACAGGAGCGACACGGAATGAAGATCACCGAAATTCACGTCTATGCCCATGCGCTGCCGGTTCGCAACGGGCCCTATACCATGGCCAATGCCCAAGTCTGGTCGCTGGACACCACGTTGGTAAAGATCGTCTGCGACAACGGCCTGTTTGGCTGGGGAGAGACCTGCCCGGTTGGCCCGACCTATCAGCCGCAACATGCCGCCGGGGCACGGGCCGCCCTGACCGAGATGGCGCCGGGACTTATCGGGGCCGATCCGCTGCAACCTGTGGTGTTGCGCCGCCGGATGGACAGCCTTCTGAACGGCCACCGCTATGCCAAGGCCGCCATCGACATCGCCGCATATGATCTGATGGGCAAGCATTACGGCGCACGGGTGGCGGATCTGGTGGGTGGTGCGGTGACAGACCGGGTGCCCTCCTACTACGCCACTGGCGTTGGCACCCCCGACGATATCGCCCGCATCGCCACCGAGAAGGCCGCCGAGGGCTATCCCCGCCTGCAGGTCAAGATCGGCGGCCGCCCGGTCGAGATTGACATCGAAGTGGTGCGCAAGGTCTGGGAGCGGATCGGCGGCAAGATGCGGCTGGCGGTCGACGGCAACCGTGGCCTGACCACCCGCGACGCGCTGCGCCTCAGCCGCGAATGCCCTGACATTCCCTTTGTCATGGAACAGCCCTGCAACACGATTGAAGAGATTGCCGCGATCCGCAACCAGCTGCACCACGCGGTCTACATCGACGAGAATGGCGAAGACCTGGCCACCGTTCTGCGCGTGGTCGGCGCGGGGCTGTGCGACGGGTTCGGAATGAAGGTCACACGCATCGGCGGGCTGCATGCCATGGCCACGTTCCGCGATATCTGCGAAGCGCGGTCGATGCCACATACCTGCGATGACGCCTGGGGGGGCGATATCATCGCCGCCGCCTGCACCCATATCGGTGCCACCGTCTCGCCGCGCCTGATGGAAGGGGTCTGGCTGGCCGCGCCCTATATCGAGGGCAATTATGACCCCGAAAACGGCATCAGGATCGAGGGCGGTCATATCCAGTTGCCCAAAGGCCCCGGTCTGGGCATCACCCCCGATGAAACCCTGTTCGGCGCCCCCGTCGCTTCATTTTGAAGGAAACACTGAATGGGACGGTTCGAAGGAAAAACTGCACTGGTAACGGGCGCTGCGGGCGGAATCGGCAGCGCCATCGTGCGGATGCTGCGGGCCGAGGGCGCCCGCGTGGCCGTGGCTGACCGCGATGTGTCTGGCGTGACGGCTGACGCGCATCTGCCCGGTGATCTGACCAACCCTGCTTATGTCGACGCTTTGGCGCAGGCGGCACATGAGGCGCTGGGGGGGCTGGATATCCTGATCAACAACGCCGGTATCATCACCCGTGGTGACATCACAAAGGCCACCGACGAAGACTATCGCCGCACCATGGCGGTGAATGTCGAAGCGCCGTTCCGTCTGTGTCGCGCGGCGGTGCCGATCATGGCGGCGGCGGGGGGCGGAGCCATCGTCAATACCTCATCGTGCTGGGGGTTGCGGCCGGGGCCGGACCATCCGGTCTATGTGATGTCA
>JBATPI010000130.1:0-4217 GCA_049291415.1 Paracoccaceae bacterium
GGGCGGAGGTGCGTCACCGAAGGCACCCCCGCCAAAGCTGCCGAAAGCGCCCCCAGGTGCCTGCGGGGCGCCGTAGGTCGGCGGCGACGCGGGCCGTTGCCCTGCACCGGCAACTGGGCGGATGCGCGTGCGCCCCGCTTCCGACGACAGGCCAAAGGGATCGTCCTTGTCACTCATCTTTGCGGCTCATTCCCGTTATCTGCTGACCGCCCCATCATCTACTGACAGCGTAGCAATCTATCTGCGGCTCTGACTCCAACTGCCCCGAGATACCGATCACAAACCCCGGCGCGGTCAACAGCTGCGCCCAGTGTTCCGACTTTTGGTTCAGTTCCAGACACAGCCTTTCGCCATCATACGGGATTTCGCGCGGTTGCGAATGCAAAGGTTTCAGTGCAATCCCCGGCAGTCGCGATTTCCACAAGGATTCAAAGGCGTCCGCTGCGCCTACCGTCGCCTGATTGACAAACAGGTTGCGCAGACTTTCCTCGGAGAGGGTAGAGCCGACGCGCAGCACGATCCGGCTGGTCTTCAGGATTTCGGGGTTGTCGATCCGCACTTTCCAGACGTTCTGGCTGTGCTTTGCAACTGGCAAGGCGCGCGATTTCGGCTCGACATGGCGCAGAGACAGCATCAGGCTGCGCAGAGTATCGGCCAAGGGGCCGAAGGCGGCAGAGGCCACGCGGTGGTCATAAACCGGCAAGTCCGACAACCGGCGTGAGGACGAGCCATAGGTCGCCATCCGCCCGGCCAGCGCCACCAGATCCTCATACAGCGCGCATGGGTGGATCAAGTTCTGCGCCAGAAGATGCGCGAACCGCGGCCGCGCCGTGTTGGCCAATTCCAGGATCAACAGATTCTCTATCGACCGCCCTGCCCCGCCCAGCACCAAGGCTCCATGCGCCTCGGCGATGCGGTCAAGGCCCGTCACCACCTCTTGTAGAAACCCTGCATACCAAGGCAGCGCCGCGACGGTCAGCGCGGGCGGCAGATCGCCGTCGGGGATGGCGACCGATCCATCCGCCCGCAGTCCCTCGACCTGCGCGACCGGCAAGGTCACAAACCCTGCCGTCGCCTCACCTGGCGCAAGCAGGCGCAGGGCCAGCCGGGCCACCTCGACATCGGCGGGATCGGCGCCGTTGCGCACAGTGTCGCGGACCTGCACGATCTCACCCCGATAGCGC
Source organism: Paracoccaceae bacterium (assembly GCA_049291415.1). GTDB lineage: Bacteria > Pseudomonadota > Alphaproteobacteria > Rhodobacterales > Rhodobacteraceae > Pseudogemmobacter. The sequence goes on from JBATPI010000130.1 coordinate 1,185, forward strand.
GCCCCCGAAGGGTCGGCGTGCGATGGGTCCATCGTGGCGACCCCCGCCTGTTCCACCGCCAGCGCCAGATGCGCCAGACCTGACGCCCCGGCTACCACTGGCACGGGCGGCGGCGGAGCGGCGGTTTCGGGAATGGAGAACGGCGTGCCATCGGGGAATAACCCCTCAGCCGCACGGATCGCCACCTGGCCTGCGTCCAGACCAGCGCGGTCCAGTTCCAGTCGGGAAAAGCCGTAGGGCTGATGCGCCGCCGCCTGCAATCCAGCCCGCATCAGCGCGCCAGTGTGCCGATCCTGCTGCTGGAAATGCTGCGTGCGAAGGTATAGCCCCTCGGACCACACGACCCTGTTGCTGTCCGTCATGCCGTTCTCCTGCCCAATCCGCGGCTCATGCCGTGCGCAGCCTGACGCCCGAGGCATTGACCTCGACGCTGAAGGTGACGCTTTCGGTGGCCGACACGCTGGTCTTGGCGCGGAACACCTTGCCCGCCGGGTCGCGGAAGCCTGCGATCACGCCAATCACCGTGGTGCCGCCGTCCAGCCCGATCGAAAGGGTTTTGGCCGCGCCGGGTGTCAGGACGATCTGGTCGGCCTTGATGAATTCAGCCCCCAAGGTCGCCTGCGCGTTCTGCAGGCCAAAGAAATCGGCACCGTCGAACGCACCCGCGCTGCGCATCTGCACGATCTGCAGCGTCAAGGGGCGGTCGCCGCCATCAGGGCCGGGGTTCATGCCCGCCGTCCCTTGGGCCACCACCGTCATCACGCCGGGTCCTGCGGGCGCGCAGCCCACCAGTGCCAAAGCGCCCAAACCCAGAGTTCCAATCAGAAATTCGCGGCGTTCCATCATTTGTCCTTTCGGGTTTCATTTTCATAGGCGTCTCTGAAATCCGCCCCGACTTCGCCCAGAAAGCGGTCTTCGGCGGATTTGGCAATTTCGCGGTAACGGTCGGCATATAGCTGCCACAGCCGTGCCGGACGGCTGCCCGCAACCAGAGCCTTCAGCATACCCACATCTTCGATTTCGGATTCGAAAAGAGCGGGGTCAAAGCGGTCGACCATGCGACGCAACGAGGCTTGCAGCCCGGTCCAGGACCGGCTGTGATGGTCCATCAGATCGTGCAAAGCGGCGGCTATCGCGGCGTCAGGGTCCAGATAGCCGGCCCCCTTGGGCGCGATCAGGGCGGCCACCGCCTCATCGGTGCCGACAAGGAACTTCAACGGGTTCACATTGGCCGCACCGATCACCGTCTGCGCCACCCGCGCACTGCCCTTTTCCTGCGCCCGCATCCGCAAGAGTTGCACCAACCCTTCGGCCATCAGCCGATAGCGACGCCCCAGCGCCTCGATCTCTTCGGCACTGCCCTGAAAGCCGGGCGGCGGATCAATGCCCAGACCGCGCAGGAGCGCGGCCGCAGCATCTGGATCGGCGGCGGGGATTGATTGCGGCAAGACTAAAGGTGGCGGAGCGGGCGCCGGTGGCGGGGGCGCCGCCATGGCGAAGACGTCCGGTGGGGGAGTGCCGGGAGCGGCGGGCTCCGCGGCCAAGACTGGCACCGAGGGCGGCGACAGGTCTGCGGGCAGACCAAAATCACCAAAGTCGAAGTCACTGACCGAAGAGTTGGACGGGTCAGCGACCGGCAGGTCCGCAGGCGCGACGGCGCGCGAGTCGTGGTCCATGGTGAAGGGGTCGTCAAAGAACGCGGGCGCTGCGGGCTTTGGTTCTGCCATCGCGGCTGCAACAGGCTGGCGGGGTGCATCAAAGGGGTCGGGCAGGCCCGCGGGGCGTGGCGGCGGCGGTGCCTCGGGACGTGGGGTAAAAAAATCATCGCCAAAGATGCCGGGCTTTGCGGCCGCGGGCGGAGGGGCTAACGCCGTCCCGTCAAGCTCGGCACGGATCACGTAATCACCCAGACGCAGCCGCATTCCCGGCTGCAGTGCCGCCGTGACCCCGGTGCCCAGCGGTGTTGCGGCGGCATCAACAAACACCCCGCCCCGGCTTTCATCGGTTACACGATATTGCCCATTCGCGCCCACAATCACGCAGTGCCTGCGTGAGATGAACATCTGCGGGTCGTCAATCTGCCAATCGCAATCGTCACCGCGACCGATGGTCACCTGACCATCCGCCAGCCGGAACTCAGTCCGTTTTTGCGGATGCGGGGCGGTTTCCATGATCAGCCGCAGGGTCATGACGCAGCCGCCGCAAGGGCGGAAAAACCGCGCATGGCATAGTCGTCGGGGTCATGCCGGGGCGGGCCACCCAGCCAGGTGGCGCGACCCAGCGCGCATTGGCCCAGGCGCGGTTCTGGCACCTCGGCGCGCGCCAGGACCAACCGCAGGTCATAGGTGATATCGGCCCCGGCGACAAAGCGGATGGCGCGGCGCAGGGCACCCAGAACGGTCTTGTCCGAGATCAGCGCCAGATAGCGTGGCAGGCTTAGTGGCCCCAGCCGCAGCTCGGCCCGGTCTTGCCGCTGAAATACCCGTGCGCCGACCATCGCGCCACGGCCAAGACCGTTGTGGGCCTGCCCCAACCGGGTTTGCAGAGGGCGCGGGATCTCCAGCCAGTGGCCGACGAATTCGACCAGTCGCACCGGCACCTGCAACAGGTCTGCCAGATAATCGGTCAGCCGTTCGGCCCTGTTGACCTGATGACCCAGCGACGTTGCCTGCCGTACCGCAAGATCAGGGTTGGGGCTGCGACGGTTGGCGTCGCGCAGGGCGGGGCTGCCCAGACCTGCCAGCGTCTCAAGCATCGCGGTGACGCGACCACCGCCGGCATGTTCCACCCCGACCTCAGGGTGCAGATCGGCCCAGGCCCGCCAGTAGAGGGCCAGTTGGCGGTGCTGCAACATGTTGCAGAAATCCAGGAACGTGGTGTCGGCGGTGACACGGCCCTGCCCGCCGCTGTCAGCGGCTGCAAACCAGCGTTCCGATTGCCGCGCCATGATCCAGCGGGTCATGTGCAGGGGCATCGCCCCTTCTGGGCCAAACAGGCCCAGCACCTCAACCTGGACCCGGGCGGGCGTGGTAT
>JBATPI010000131.1:0-18382 GCA_049291415.1 Paracoccaceae bacterium
AACCGAGGCCGAGGTGCAACTGGCCGCCGCCACCGCCGCCGAAGCGGCAAACCCCTCGGTCGTTGCCATATCCCGCCGCCCTGCCGAGCGGCCGAAGAATTTCAACCGCGCTGTTGAGGCCGCGGTCGCCGCCGCGATCCGCACTCCAGTGCCGGAACCCGAGCCTGAAGTGGCCCCTGAGCCGCAGAAAAAGCCCGCCGTCAAAGCTGCGGCAAAAAAGGCCACCGCCCCCGACATCAAGCCTGATGAGCAGTCGGAAATTGATGAGCCCGAACTGGCCAGCAATGCCGCGCCCAAGATCCCGACCAAGGCCAGCGTCGCCAAACAGGCGACCTACAAGAATGCCATCAACCTTTCGAAGACCAACCTGATCGGTGTTTATGGCACGAAATCAAATCGCTATGCGCTGATCCGCACGTCGAACGGCAAGTATAAAAAGGTCAAGGTCGGCGACAAGATCGACGGCGGCCAGATCAAGGCGATCACCGATAGCGAAGTGCGCTATCAAAAGGGCGGCCGCCTTATCGCACTGAAGATGCCCAAGACCTGAGGCATCAGTCCTCCGTCAAAACCCCGCGGGCGATCTGATCGGCCTCAATCGATTCGAAGAGAGCGCGGAAATTGCCCTCGCCAAAGCCGTCATCACCCTTGCGCTGGATGAATTCAAAAAAGATCGGCCCGATCACCGTCTTGGAAAAGATCTGCAGCAGCACCCGCGTCTGACCGCCATCAACCACGCCTTCGCCGTCAATCAGAATGCCGTGCCGCGCCATGCGGTCCAGGGGTTCGGTGTGCCCCTGCACGCGGCTCTGGCTAAGCGAGTAATAGCTGGCCGGCGGTGCGGGCATGAATCGCAGGCCGCGCGCCGCAATGGCATCGGTGGCGCTGTAGATGTCATCACAGCCGACGGCGATGTGCTGGATTCCCTCGCCGTTGTAGCGGTTCAGGTATTCGACGATCTGCCCGGTCTCACCCCGGTCTTCGTTGATCGGAATGCGGATACGGCCGCAGGCCGAGGTCAGCGCGCGGCTGAACAGGCCGGAATGCTTGCCCTCGATATCAAAAAACCGGATCTGGCGAAAGGCAAACAGCCGGGTGTAGAAATCAAACCAGACGTCCATGTTGCCGCGGTGGACGTTATGGGTCAGGTGGTCCAGATAGCTGAACCCCATGCCCTCGGGCCGAGGGGCGGCCAGCCAGTCAAAGCCGTCACCCCAAGGGTCGGCATCGGGGCCGTATTGGTCGGTGAAATAGATCAGGCTGCCGCCGATGCCGATGATGGCGGGCCAGTCAAAGGTCTTTTCCGCGCCAGTATAGGGTTTTGCACCCTGCGCCACCGCATGGTCAAAGGCGTGCCGCGCATTGACCACACGCCAGCCCATCGACGGCGCGCAGGGCCCGTGCAGATCGACAAAGCGGCGGGCATGGCTGCCGGGCTGATCGGTCAGGACATAGGTGATGTCGCCCTGCTGCCACAGCTCGACCGCGCGGCTGCGGTGGCGCGCGACCAGGGCAAAGCCCATGCGGCCAAAGAGGCTGCGCAGTTCATCCGGCTTCGGATGGGCGAATTCGACGAACTGGAACCCGTCTGTGCCGGCCGGGTTTTCGGCGCTGATCGTTGCAGGGGCGGCGTCATGCGGGAAAGGGCCCATCGGGAAACTCCGTATATGAGATACAGGAATTATACACCGAGTCTTGCGCGAAGGACGCGCGTTATGTCAGAGTTTATCCGCAAACGGCGCGATATATTCGCGGAAATTGGAAAAATCATGCAACAAAGTGACGTATTGGACAGCGCCGATTCCCGCCTGCTGGCGGCCTTGCAGCGCGATGCCACGCTGACCGCGCAGGATCTGGGGGCGGCGTTGAACCTGTCGCCCAGCCAGGCCGCGCGCCGACGTCAGCGGCTGGAGCAGACTGGCGTCATCACCGGATACCGCGCCACGGTGGCCCCCGACCGGGTGGGTCTGGGGGTTGAGGCGTTCATCCAGGTGGTGATGGCGGCGCATTCCGACGCCAATGCCCGCGACTTTCGCCGCCTGACTGACACCCGGCCCGAGATTGTCGCCGCCTGGACCCTGACCGGTGAGGCCGACTATCTGCTGCGGGTCTGGTGCGCCGATCTGGCGGCCCTGAACCGGCTGGTGCAGCAGGCGCTGTTGCCACATCCGGCGGTGGCGCGGGTGCAAAGCCAGATCGTGCTGGACCGGGTAAAACCCGACGCGCCGCTGCCGCTGGCCGGTCCATAGGGCATCTACACCCGAAACATTGCAGTTTGTGACAAGGAAGTGAGGGTTAACCCCCCGCAAGCGCATGGATTTCCGCAGCCGGGCAGCATAGGAAGAATCACAACCCTTCCCATAAAAGGACCCATCCCCGCCGATGGAAAGCTTCCTGTTCCAGGCCAGCCTGTATCTTGGCGCCGCCGTCGTGCTGGTGCCCTTGGCGGTGCGGTTGGGTCTGGGATCGGTGCTGGGCTATCTGGCGGCGGGAATCCTGTTGGGGCCGGTCTTTGGTCTGGCCGGTGCGGAGACCGCCGAATTGCAGCATATCGCTGAGTTTGGCGTGGTGATGATGCTGTTCCTGATCGGGTTGGAGCTGGAGCCGAAGGTCCTGTGGGACATGCGGCACAAGTTGCTGGGCCTGGGCGGCGCGCAGGTCGCCGGATCGGCAGTGGCGATCGGGCTGATCGCCCGGGCCGTCGGACAGGATTGGCGCACGGCGATCGTGATCGGCATGCTGCTGTCTCTGTCGTCCACCGCCATCGTGCTGCAAACGCTGTCGGAAAAGGCGCTGATGCGCAGCCCCGGCGGGCGGGCCACCTTTTCGGTGCTGTTGACCCAAGACATCGCGGTCATTCCGATGTTGGCGGTGATCCCGCTGTTGGCGCTGCCGGGGGTCGACGGGCCGAACGCTGCGGCCTTTGGCATCAACAATGCCGATGAAGCGCATGAGGCATCTGCGGCCGAGCCACTGATCACGCTGATGCAATCGCTGCCCAACTGGGCGGCAACGCTGGTGACGCTGGCGATTGTTGCCGCCATCGTACTGGCCGGGCACTTCCTCTCGCGTCCAATCTTTCGGTTCATCCATGCCTCTCGCCTGCCGGAAATGTCCACCTTCATCTCTTTGCTGATGGTCTTGGGCATTGCGTTCCTGATGATGATGGTGGGTCTGTCGCCCGCCCTGGGCACCTTTGTCGCGGGCGTCGTGCTGGCCAACAGCGAATTCCGCCACCAGATTGAGGCGGATATCAAACCCTTCAAGGGCCTCTTGCTGGGCCTGTTCTTCATGACCGTCGGCATCGGCGTGAACTTTGAGGTGTTTTCCCGCAGCCCGGCAACGATCATCCTGCTGACGCTGGCGGTAATTCTGGTCAAGGCGACAATCCTGTTCGGCGTGGCGGTGGTGGCAGGCCTGCGCGGCAAGGACAGGTTTTTGTTCACGCTGGGGCTGGCGCAGGCCGGAGAGTTCGGATTCCTGCTGATCTCTTTCGCGCGGTCAGAGGGGGCGCTGGGCGTCGGCGCATCGCAAAAGGCGCTGTTGGTGATCAGCTTGTCGATGCTGCTGACGCCCCTTTTGTTTTTCATCTACGAACAGCTGGCGCGGCGCCTGACACCGGGCAACCAAAGCGGTCCGCAGGCCGATACGATAACCGAAAAGGGCCGGGTCATCATCGCAGGCGTGGGTCGGTTCGGGCAGACGGTGAACCGGATGCTGCGCTCATCAGGCGTGTCGAACGTGGTTCTGGACAGCGATATGGCCATGATCGAGACGCTGCGGCGGTTCGGCATAAAGGGGTTTTTTGGTGATCCGTCGCGACCTGAATTGCTGGAAGCGGCCGGGCTGTCGAATGCAGAGGTGCTGGTGGTGGCGGTGGATGACCGCGAGAATGCGCTGAAGATAGTGCGCCATGCCCGCCGCGTGCGGCCCGACATCCACATCATTTGCCGCGCTCGCGACCGAGTGCATGTGTATGAGCTGTACAAGGCCGGCGCCTCAGACATCGTGCGCGAAACCTTTGACAGCTCTGTCCGGGCCGGGCGCTATGTGTTGGAAAACACGGGATTCACCGAGTATGAGGCGTCGCAGCTGGCGCAGGCATTCTGGCGGATTGACCGCACCGCAATGCGCGATCTGGCCGAGCTGTGGGTGCCGGGGCAGCCGCTGTATGACAATCCCGATTACATCAAACGCGCGCGCGAGCTGGAAAAAGAGCTGGAATCCGCGCTGGTGGACGAATTGGATCAGGCCCGCCCACGTCCTGCCGTCGCCGAATAGCCCGACCCTGCCGCCGCCAGGGCCATTATCGCCGGAAACGCGGCGGAATAACGCCCCAAGCCCTCTGGCGTTCGGTGCATACCCGCGCTATCCCCGTCGCCACATGCATTTGAGGCCTCCCATGTCCCACCGCACCGACTTTTCAGACGCCATCTCTTCGACCGAAGAGATCATCGAAGACGCCCGCAACGGCCGTATGTTCATTCTGGTCGATCATGAGGATCGCGAGAATGAGGGTGATCTGGTGATTCCGGCGCAGATGTGTACGCCGCATGCCATCAACTTCATGGCCACCTATGGGCGCGGGCTGATCTGCCTGACGCTGCCGGGCGCACGGATTGACGCGCTGGGGCTGCCATTGATGAGCTCGAAGAATTCCTCGCGGCATGAGACCGCGTTCACCCTGTCGATTGAGGCGCGCGAAGGCGTCACCACCGGGATTTCGGCTGCTGACCGGGCGCGCACGGTGTCTGTGGCGATCGACCCGACCAAGGGCGCGGGCGACATCGCCAGCCCCGGCCATGTCTTCCCCCTACGGGCGCGCGAAGGCGGCGTTCTGGTTCGTGCGGGTCATACCGAAGCGGCGGTGGATGTCAGCCGTCTGGCCGGGCTGAACCCGTCGGGCGTAATCTGTGAGATCATGAATGACGATGGCACCATGGCCCGCCTGCCCGACCTGATTTCTTTTGGCCAAAAGCACGGGCTGAAGATCGGCACCATCAGCGACCTGATCGCCTATCGCCGCCGCCACGACAATCTGATCACCGAAAAGGCGGTAAAGCCGGTGCATTCCGCGCATGGCGGCGATTGGCTGATGCGGATTTACTCCGATGAGACCCAGGGCGCCGATCACGTCGTGCTGTCCAAGGGCGATTTGACCACCGACGCACCGGTTTTGGTGCGGGTGCATGCGCTGAACGCGCTGGAAGACGTGCTGGGCGTCGGCGGCGAGGGGGCTTTGCCTGCCGCGATGCGGCTGATCGCGGCAGAGGGGCGCGGCGTCGTCGTTCTGTTGCGCGACACCACGATGAAGATGGTCGAAGAGGGTGAGCATTCACCGCAAACCCTGCGCCAATACGGCTTGGGTGCGCAGATCCTGTCGACGCTGGGACTGACAGAGATTACGCTGGTCACCAACTCAAAGGCGCCGAAAATGGTGGGGCTTGAGGCCTATGGCCTGACCATCTCGGGCACCCGCCCGATCACGGAGTGACCCATGGCCGCCTCTGAACAGCATACCACCCTGCCCCTGCCGACGTTTGACGCGCCGGTCAGATTGCTGATCGTGGTCGCGCCCTATTACCGTGACATCGCGGACAATCTGGTCGCCGGGGCCCGCGCCATTGCGGCACAGGCCGGGGCAACGGTCGATCTGGTGCAGGTGCCCGGCGCACTCGAGGTGCCCACGGCCATCGCAATCGCCGAGCGGCTGGCCGAATATGACGGCTATGTCGCTCTGGGCTGCATCATCCGCGGTGAGACGACGCATTATGACACGGTATGCAATGACAGCTCGCGCGCTCTGTCGCTGATGGGCCTGCAAGGAACCTGCATCGGCAATGGCATCCTGACGGTGGAAAACCGCCCTCAGGCCGAAGTTCGCGCTGATCCTGCGGGCCAGAACAAGGGCGGCGGCGCAGCCGCAGCCGCGCTGCATCTGATCGCGCTGGCCCGCGGCTGGGCTGCGGCCACCAAAGGGATCGGGTTTCGCGCATGAAAGCGCCGTCGCAAAAACGCCAGATGAAGTCCGCGGCCCGGCTATACGCGGTGCAGGCGCTGTTCCAGATGGAAAGCTCGCACCAGACGGTTGAGTCTGTGTGCGGTGAGTTTGAGACCCACCGCTTTGGCGCCACCTACGAAGAGGGTGAATTTACCGAAGGCGACCCCAAGCATTTCCGCGCCTTGGTGGAACTTGCGGTCAACTGGCAGGCGGCGATTGACCAGCTGACCGACCGCGCGCTGATGGCAACCTGGCCCATCAACCGGATCGATCCTGTCCTGCGCGCGCTTTTTCGCGCCGCCGGGGCCGAGATCACCCAGATGCCAACCCCGCCCAAGGTGACGATCACCGAATTCGTCGACGTGGCCAAAGCGTTCTTTCCCGATGGCAAGGAACCGAAATTCGTCAACGCCGTGTTGGACCACATGGCGCATGAGGCCAAGCCCGAGGCGTTCTGAACCAACCATCGGCAGAATTGGTGGCCCCCACCGCTAGCCGCGATGGGCATCGAACAGGGCGGATGCGCGGTCAAAGAACCGGGCACGCACCGAGGGACCTTCCATCAGCACCTCATGCTCGGCACCGGGATACAGGTCCAGCTGGCCCTTGGCCCAGCCCGCCATGCGCAGATGTACCGGGACCGGATCGACCACTTTTTCCAGCGTGCCCAGTGCGCAGATTGCAGACACATCCGGCGCAGGCATCGCGGCCAAAGCGGCGCATTCGGCCATTGCGGCATGCAGCCAGCCCAAGGATGGCCCGGCCAGCGACAGCTGCGGGTGCGTTGCGATCTGGGCCTGCATATAGCCCCACATCTCCCGATTCGTGGTCAACACATTGCCGGCAAAGGGCACCTCGGTGACATAGCTTTTGCTGCTGGTGCCGGGGGTAAAGCGGTGCGCCTGACCAAAGGGCAAGGCCAGCGTCGAGAGGATGCTGGCCACCGGCCGCATCCAGGGCGTCATCAGAATGCCCCACATCGGTGCCGAAAACACCGCCGCGCCAAAGGCCAACTCTGGCCGGTGCAGCGCGCGCAGGGCAATGCAGCCGCCCATCGAATGGCTAAGCAGCATATAGGGTTGCGGCAGATCCTGATCGCGGGCGCAGGCCATCACGGCATCCAGATCGCGCTGATATTCGTCAAAATGCCCGACATGGCCCGCCATCGGGTCGGCCAGCGCCCGGTCGGCCAGCCCCTGCCCGCGCCAATCCACCGTCAGCGTGGACCAGCCGCGCGCCGCCAGATCGCCCGCGGCCCGACCATATTTCTCAATGTATTCCGTGCGGCCGGGCAACAGGATCACCGTGCCCTTCGCCCCGCCCGCCCAGATGCCGGCCCGAATCCGCACCCCGTCTGCCGTGCGCAACCACACCGCACGGCCGCCATGGGGGCCGTCGGCAAGATCTGCGTAAAGGGGTGCGGCGTCGCTCACGACAAGGCCGATGCCAGCTTCATCGCCTGCCCCATGCTGCCGTCAATCTTCAGCTTGCCGGTCATGAAGGCCATCGTCGGGTTCATATCGCCATCCAGAATGGCCTTGAACACCTCAACCGAGGCGGTCATCGTCACATCCGCGTCTTCGTCGGCGGCCCGCGCGCCCGATGCGTCCAGCATGATCGCCCCCTCTCCTTCGATGACAAACTTGGCCAGGCCGTCAAAGCCATCCGCCATCTTTGCCGATAGCTGCACAACAGCCGTATCAATCACCGCACTCATCCGACAGTCTCCCTTTCGTGACCCTGGTGCCTCTGGCTTTCCCACCCAGATCGGCTAATCTGACGGTTATGAAAGCCGCAAGACCGTTACACAATCGTATCCTTACGGCAATTTTGCCGGTATTTCTGGCCTGCGCGCTGGTTGCGGGCCCGGTTTGGGCTGATGACAGCGCCAAACTGAACGATCTTTTCGCCCGGTTGCCAACCGCGGATGCCGCCGAAGCCGGCCGGATCGAGGCCGAGATTCGGATCATCTGGTCGAAATCGGGTTCTGCTGCGATGGATCTTTTGCTGAAACGCGGCGATCAGGCGATGGCCTTGGGCAACATACCCGCCGCGATTGAACATTTCACCGCGCTGGTGGACCATGACCCCGGTTTTGTCGAGGGCTGGAATGCCCGCGCTTCGGCCTATTATGCCACCGGGGACATCGGTCCCGCGCTGGCCGATCTGAACCATGTGCTGCTGATGGACCCGCGCAATTTCGATGCGATTGCGGGGCTGGCGCGGATCCTGGAAGAATCCGGCTTTGAGGAAAAGGCGCTACAGGCCTACCGCGCCGCGCAGGCCATTCACCCGCATCTGGCTGAGGTCAATGACGCCATCGCCCGCCTGTCCAAATCGCTAGAAGGGCAGGAGCTGTAACCCTGATGGACGCGCCCCGGCGGGTTACGGCGGTCCTGGGGCCGACGAACACCGGCAAGACGCATCATGCGATCGACCGGATGTTGACGCATCGCACCGGCGTGATGGGTCTGCCGCTGCGCCTGTTGGCGCGTGAAGTGTATGACCGCGTGGTGGCGCGGATCGGCCCGTCGCGGGTGGCGCTGGTGACGGGCGAAGAGCGGATCGTGCCTGACCGCACCCAATACTGGATCTGCACGACCGAGGCGATGCCCTTGGAAATCGGCGCTGATTTTGTCTGTGTTGATGAAATCCAGCTTTGCGCTGACCCTGATCGCGGCCACGTCTTTACCCACCGGCTGATGCACGCCCGCGGGCTGATCGAGACGCTGTTTCTGGGCGCTGATTCGATGCGCGCGGCGATTGCGGGGCTGGTGCAGCAACATTCTTATGTCAAACGCGACCGGTTCTCGACGCTGACCTGTTCGGGATCGAAAAAGATCAGCCGGATGCCGCCGCGCAGCGCCATCGTCGGGTTCAGCGTGGAAAACGTCTATGCGATTGCCGAGCTGATCCGACGCCAAAAGGGCGGTTGCGCGGTGGTGATGGGCGCACTGTCGCCCCGCACCCGCAACGCGCAGGTCGATCTCTATCAGAATGGCGAGGTGGATTATCTGGTCGCCACCGATGCCATCGGCATGGGGCTGAACCTGGACATCAAACATGTCGCCTTTTCCTCAACCGCCAAATTCGACGGCCACCGGATGCGCCACCTGACGCCGCAGGAAATCGGCCAGATCGCCGGTCGGGCCGGGCGGCATACCGAAGACGGTACTTTCGGCGTGACTGGTGAGGCACGACCTTTTGACGCCGATCTGATCGAACAGATCGAGGCGCACCGCTTTGCCCCGGTAAAAAAGCTGATGTGGCGCAACGCCGATCTGGATTTTGGATCAGCGGAACGCCTGATCCGCAGTCTTGAAGCCCCCACCTCAAACGACTGGCTGTCACGCGCCCGTGACGCTGATGACATGCTGGCGCTAAAGGCGCTAACCGCGATGCCTGAGGTGATAGACCGCGTCACCGATGCCAAACGCGTGGCGCTGCTGTGGGATGTCTGCCGGATCCCCGATTTCCGCAACACATCAGACGCCGATCACGCAGGGCTGTTGGCGCGGATTTTCGGCTTTCTCTGCGGGCGGGGTCTGGGCGGCGGCCGTATCCCCGCCGATTGGCTGAAAAAGGCGGTTCAGCGCATTGACCAGACCAGTGGCGACATTGATACTTTGTCGCGCAGATTGGCACATATCCGCACTTGGACCTACGTAACCCAGCGCAAGAACTGGGTTGATGACGAATCCCATTGGCGTGATGAGACTCGCGCTGTAGAAGACCGCCTGTCAGATGCGCTGCACATGGCCCTGACCCAACGATTTGTCGACCGGCGCACATCCGTGTTGTTGCGGCGGTTGAAGCAGAAGGAGGACCTCGTGGCCGAGGTGAACGACAAGGGTGAAGTGACCGTAGAGGGCCAATTTGTCGGCCGTCTGGAAGGGTTCCGTTTTCAGCAGGATGCAAGCGCGGCGCCAGATGCGGCGAAAACGCTGCAATCTGCGGCCATGGCGGCCTTGGGCCCCGAATTCCATCTGCGTGCGGATCGGTTCTATAACGCGCCCGACACAGAGATGGATTTCACCGAACAGGGCGGCCTCATGTGGGGCAGCTCTGCGGTGGGCAAACTGGTCAAGGGTGCTGACATCCTGAAGCCGGGGGTTGAGGCCTTTGTCGACGAAGAGGCCGGCGAAGAGGTTGTTGAAAAGGTGCGCCGCCGCTTGCAGCACTTCATCGACCGCAAGGTGGCCGCTTTGTATGAGCCGCTTCTGGCCATGGGCCGGGATGAGGCGCTGACCGGTCTTGCCCGCGGTTTCGCCTTTCGGATGACCGAAGCCCTGGGCGTGCAGCCGCGTGACGCGATCGCAGCCGAGGTCAAGGAACTGGATCAGGAGGCCCGCGGTGCCCTGCGCAAGCATGGCATCCGCTTTGGTCAATACACCGTTTTCCTGCCCGCCCTGTTGAAGCCCGCCCCCACCCGCCTGCGGCTGGTGCTGTGGAGCCTGTGGAGCGGGTTGTCCGAATTCCCCGAAAGCCCACCACCGGGTCTGGTGACGATCCCCAACATCGCCGAGGTGCCGAAACAGCACTACACCCTGTCAGGCTACCACCCAGCTGGGGTGCGCGCGATCCGCATCGACATGCTGGAACGGTTGGCCGACATCCTGCGCACCAAGGACAGCCGGGCGGGGTTTGAGGCCGCCCCCGACATGCTGTCGATCACCGGCATGACGCTGGACCAGTTCGCCGATCTGATGGCCGGTCTGGGCTATAAGGGCGACAAGGCCGAGCGCGCCAAGGCCAAACCGGCCGAAGCCGCCCCTGCCCCCGCCGCTGATGCCGTTGATGCGGCCATTCAGGCGGCGATTGCAGCGGGTCAACCGATCCCCGAAGAGGTGTCGATCCTGGCCCCGCCGCCGCCCGAGCCAGAGGCACCTGCCGAAGGCGAAGAGCCCGCCGCCCCCGAGATGGAGGCGTTCTATACCTTTACCTGGGCGCCCAAGCCACGCTTTCAGCGCCCCGAACGCCCAGCCCGTCCCGAGCGTGCGCCCCGCCCCGAAGGCCAACCGCGCGGCGAGCGTCCGTCGGGCGACCGACCTCAGGGGGACCGGCCCAAAGGTGACAGGCCGCAGGGCGAACGCCGCGACCGCAAGGAGGCCGAGGGCTATAAGGGCGGCAAGCCCAAGGGCAAATTTGCCGGCAAACGCGACGACCGCGCTGGCGACAAGCCGGGCGCCAAGTCCTATGAGGCCCGCCCGCCCCGGCATGAAAAGCCGATCGACCCCGACAACCCCTTTGCCGCGCTGATGGCCTTGAAGGGCAAGGTCTAGGGTTTGGCCGGACCCGGCGGCAAACCCGACGCAAAGCCCAGGCTGCGCATCGACAGATGGCTGTGGCAGGCGCGGTTTTTCAAATCGCGCCCGGCTGCTGCCGAGGCGGTGCAGGACGGCTATATCCGGGTAAATGGCACGCCGATCCACAAAGCGGGCCGCGACATCACCCCCGGTGACACGCTGACCATTCCCCAAGGGGACCGCATCCGACTGATCCGCGTCACCGCCCTGGGCCTGCGCCGAGGGCCCTCGACCGAGGCGCAATCGCTGTATATTGATCTGGACGTCGCAGCGGGCCGGGCACCTGCGGCACCAGATCCGCTTGAATGATCCGCGCGGCTGGCTTAGGTCTCATCCAAATCATCTGATCTCCGGGGCATCCCCATGACCTATATCGTCATCGACAACTGCATCGCCTGCAAATACACCGACTGCGTAGAGGTCTGCCCGGTGGATTGCTTTTACGAAGGCGAGAACATGCTGGTCATCCACCCGGATGAATGCATCGACTGCGGTGTCTGCGAACCCGAATGCCCCGCCGACGCGATCCGCCCGGATACCGAGCCGGACATGGAAGCCTGGGTTGAGTTCAACCGCAAATATGCAGTACAATGGCCGGTGATCACCCAAAAGAAAGACCCGCTGCCCGATTACGAGGCCCGCGATGGTGAAAAAGACAAGCTGAAGACCTACTTCTCGGAAGCGCCCGGCAGCGGCGACTGAGTCGCGGATATTTGTTCACGATTCGCTGACACCGCGAACGTGATTCGACATAATCGCCGATTGTCGTTTGATTTCAACGGCGCCGGTCAAGATTCACAGATTTCGCTGCGGTTGGAATCAGGCGCATTTTGTGTTATGGTGCTAACAGTAATATCCACCCTAGCCTGAAACCTGCCTCAGCGCCGCTCGTCTGGGACAGCACTCAATGTGACTTCGTGGCCGCCAGGCCGGGGGCTTTGCCGTCGGCCTGGTGGCTTTCGTCTTGAATATGGCTCGATCGAGGAAAAACTGAATGACCAAGTCGAAAAAGCCTGACTTCCGCCCGAATGAGTTTGTCGTGTACCCCGCGCATGGCGTGGGCAAGATCGTATCGATCGAAGATCAGGAAATCGCCGGATTCCGGCTGGAACTGTTCGTCATCCACTTTGAAAAAGACAAGATGACTCTCCGGGTGCCGACCCATAAGGCCACCGAGATCGGCATGCGCGCGCTGTCGGCCCCCGACGTGGTGTCCAAGGCACTGGACACGCTGAAGGGCAAGGCCAAGGTCAAGCGGGCGATGTGGTCGCGCCGTGCCCAAGAGTATGAGCAGAAGATCAACTCGGGCGATCTGATGGCGATTGCCGAAGTGGTGCGCGACCTGCACCGCACCGATGATCAGCGTGAGCAAAGCTATTCCGAGCGTCAGCTGTATGAGGCTGCGCTGGAACGTCTGACCCGCGAAGTCGCCGCGGTGGCCGGGCTGGAAACGCCCGCCGCACAGAAAAAAGTGGATGACGTTCTGGTCACCCGCGCCGCCTGATCCGATCAGAGATAGCGAAAAAACGGCGGTCCCCGGGGGCCGCCGTTTCAATTTGCAATCCGGGTGCAAAATTCTTCAAAGAATTTTGGCAAATTCCTTCGAAGGAATTTGTGTCCCGCTGACTGAGGTCAGTCCCATTCCCTCAGCCGCGCCACATAGCGCGCCATGGTGTCGACCTCCAGGTTGACCGCATCGCCCAAGGCCACCTCGCCCCAGGTGGTGACCGCCCGCGTGTGGGGGATGAAATTGATGCCAAAATCACGGCCATCCACCTCATTCACCGTCAATGATGTGCCGTTCAACGCAACCGAACCTTTCGATGCGATGAACTTTGCCAGATCCTCGGGCACGCGAAAGGTCACCCGCAGGCTGTCACCATCCGCCCGCAGGCCAACCACCTCGGCCACACCATCGACATGGCCCGAGACGATATGCCCGCCCAACTCATCACCCACCTTCAACGCGCGTTCCAGGTTCAACCGCTTGCCTATCGTCCAGCCATTGTGACCAATGTTGGTCTTTGACACCGTCTCGGCCGAGATCTGCACGTCGAACCAGCCCTGCGGATCGGGGCCGCCCTCTTCCCCCTTGTCCACCACAGTCAGGCACACCCCTTGGCAGGCGATGCTGGCACCGATGTCGATGCCCGCCACATCATAGCCGGTGCCGATCCGCGCCCGAAGGTCGCCTTCCTGACGCAGGTTCAGCACCCTGCCCACATCCGTGACGATCCCCGTGAACATGGCCATCTCCCTTTGTCGTTGTCCTGACCTAACCCTGCCCGGCAATCGGGCGCAAGACCCCGATCTTTTGCCCTAAATTCGCCGCGCTTTGTGGGCAGGGTTAAAGGTGTGACAAGGTTTCCTCTTCACTCTGCCACACATTGGCGCATAGAGCAGAAGGAGTCAGTAAGGGTAGTGATGCGGCTTTCGGGTCAGTACAGGGTTTTTCTTTTCCTTCAGGGTCCGCATGGGCCTTGGTTCCATCGGCTTGCGCGGATGCTGCGCAAGTCGGGGGCGGCGTGCTGGAGGGTGGGCTTCAACCGTGGCGACCGGGCGTTCTGGCCGGATGTGTCCAGCTATATCGCTTATAAGAACAGTCCCGAGAACTGGCCCGCCACGTTTCAGTCAATTCTGGACGAAAAAGGCATCACCGATGTGGTGCTTTATGGCGACACGCGGCCCGTCCACGCGCATGCGATTCAGATTGCGCGCGACCGCGGCCTGACCGTGCATGTCTTTGAAGAGGGGTATCTGCGCCCCTATTGGGTCACCTATGAACGTGGCGGCGCCAACGGCCATTCCCGGCTGATGGACCAATCGGTCGCCGACATGCGCCTGGCCCTGGCCAAGGCCGATATGGACATGCCCGATGCCCCCGCCCGCTGGGGTGACATGCGTCAGCACATGTTCTGGGGCGCGCTGTATCATTGGTTCGTGATGACCGGTTTCTGGGATTACCGCAATTTCCGGCCGCATCGGTCGCTGACGGTGGGGCAAGAGTTCCTATTGTATCTGCGCCGTCTGACCATGCTGCCCGTGCATGCACTGGAACGACGGATCGCCACGTTCCACATCCGGCATGGCGGCTTTCCCTATCATCTGGTGATCCTGCAGCTGGAACATGACTCCAGCTTTCGCGACCATTCCCCATTTTCCACCATGACAGAATTTCTGGCCCTGGTGATTGAGGGGTTTGCCAAGGGTGGCGCGCCGCATCACCATCTGGTCTTCAAGGCACACCCGCTGGAAGATGGCCGCGTTGCCATGAAGCGTGAGATTTACCGTCTGGCCCGACAGCACGGCGTCGCCGAACGGGTGCATTTCGTCCGCGGCGGCAAACTGGCGGCGCTCTTGAACCACGCCCGCAGCGCCGTAACGGTGAATTCCACCGCCGGGCAGCAGGTGCTGTGGCGCGGATTGCCGCTAAAGGCGTTCGGCCGCGCGGTCTATTCCAAGCCGGAATTCGTCTCGGACCAGCCGATTGAGCGTTTTTTTGCCCAGGCAACCCGCCCCGACACCCGCGCCTACCGAGACTATCGCCACTACCTGCTGGAGACGTCGCAGGTGGCGGGTGGCTTCTACTCCTCGCGTGGGCGGCGCGAATTGCTACGACAGGTGGTAGACATGATGCTGTCAGCGCAAGATCCCTATGACGCGCTGATCTCGGGAAACGCGGCGCCACGGCAACAGTTGCGCGTTGTGAACTGACCCTGATAAAAAGCCGTGCTTTCTATTTCCTGCTGGATTCCCTATGGTTGCAGGCAAAACTTGAGGCAAATCCGAAAAGGATCCCGAGCAGTGAATATCAAGGTTACCCGGAGGGCTGCGGTCCTCGGCGCGCTTGCGTGCCTTCCGATGGCATCGGCCTGCGGCTTGCCGCGACCCGGTCCAAACAAGAAAGAGATCTTCGCGGGGTCCGTCTTGAACGGAGGTGACGCCTTTGTCGTCACCGTAAACCCCCGCGTCACCCGGGCGACGGCCGTGCTGCCGTCATTCGGCTTTTCCCAATCGTTCCAGTCTGCCGGGATTGTCGGGTCTGACACGCTGGCACCGGGCGACACGCTGGGCATCACTATCTTTGAGAACGTCAAGGATGACCCCCTCTTGGGCAATACCGGCCAGCGCGTCAGCGCGCTGAATGAGGTGCAGGTGGATGGGCAGGGGTTCATCTTCATCCCCTATGCCGGCAAGATAAAGGCCGCCGGGCAAACCCCGGACGGTCTGCGTCAGGCGATCACCCGTAAGCTGGACGCCCAGACCCCTGACCCGCAGGTCACGGTCGCGCGTCTGGCGGGCGACGGATCATCGGTCACCATCTCAGGCCGGGTCGCTGCACCCGGTGTATATCCGATTGAACGGCCCACCCGCACCCTGTCTGCCATGCTGGCCAAGGCAGGCGGTGTCGCGATTGAGCCCGCTCTGGCCCTGGTTCGCGTGACGCGCGGCAAGGCCACCGGCAAGGTGTGGCTGAATGATTTGTGGTCTAACCCATCGCTGGACATCGCCCTGCGCGCCGGTGATCAGATCATCATCGAGCAGGATCAGCGCCGCTTTACCGCGCTGGGCGCGACAGGTGGCCAGGCTCTGGTTCCGTTTGAATCCGAGACTCTCTCGGCGCTGGAGGCGATTGCCACGGTGGGCGGGTTGCAGACGGCAGCCGCCGATCCGACCGGCGTGTTCGTCTTCCGCAATGAACCAGCCGAAATCGCCAATCGGGTTCTGGGCCGCAAGGATCTGCAAGGCGATCAACGAATGATCTATGTGCTGGACCTGACCCAGCCGAACGGCATGTTCGAGGCGCGCGATTTCCTGGTGCGTGATGGCGACACTGTCTATGTCACCGAAGCTCCCTATGTGCAGTGGAACAAGACGCTGGCGGCGCTGTCCGGTGGCACCGGGGCGGCGGCGAACCTGGCGTCCACCTCCAGCTCGCTTTCGGGCAACTGAGGCGGCCTTGGCCGTCCAGCCTGATCCAGTTGAAAAAGCCGCCGTGGTCCTCCCCCGGCGGCTTTGCCATCTGAACCTGTCGTTCCTGCGCAACCAGCGGGTAAAGCGCATTCTGACCCTGATGGGTCATCCGTTGCACTTTGGCCTGCCAGGGTCCGATGACGGCGTGGCGGTCTGGGGGGCCAGCCCTACGGCCTGGCGCGGGGAAAGCTTGGCCCGGTACAGGAATGTGCCGTTGATCCGCATTGAGGACGCCTTCCTGCGCTCAATCCGTCCGGGTAGGATGGGCGATGCGCCCATCGGCCTGATGGTTGATCCATTGGGGGTGCATTTCGACTCTACCGCACCATCACTGCTAGAGCGTCTTCTGACGACCGATTCTTTAGACAATTCAAACCTTTTGCACCGTGCAAAGGTCGGAATCGATCGATTAAAGCATCTGAATTTATCCAAATATAACATTCATGATCCAAATCTGCCCACTCCTGCGCCCGGCTATGTGCTGGTGATCGACCAGACCCTGGGCGATGCCTCTCTGACCGCTTCGGGCGCGGATCAGGCGACATTCGACGATATGCTGGCCGAGGCGGTTGAGGCGCATCCGCGCGCACGGGTGCTGATAAAGACCCATCCCGAAACCGCCATCGGGTTGCGCGCGGGCCATTACAGCGCCCGCCATGTGCAGGGACTGGTCAGCCTGATCGACGTCCCTTACTGCCCCTGGGCCCTGCTGGACGGCGCCATAGCGGTCTACACCGTCGCATCCCAACTGGGGTTTGAGGCAATTCTGGCCGGCCACAAACCGCATGTCTGGGGCCAACCCTTCTATGCCGGCTGGGGTCTGACCCATGACCGCACCCCGCCGCCCCGCCGGGGCCGCGTGCTGACCCGAAATCAGTTGTTTGCTGCGGCGATGATCCTGGCACCCACCTGGTATGACCCCTGCCGCGACCGGCTGTGCAGCTTTGAAGAGGCCGTGGATCAGATGCAGGCTGAGGTCCGCGCCTATCGCGACGACCGCAACGGCCATGTCGCCAGCGGTATGCGCGCCTGGAAACGCGGGCGCCTGCAGCACTTTTTTGGACAACATAAGCCGCTGTTGTTCAGCGACCCGCCCGATCAGGCCGCGACGCTGGCCGCAAAAAAGGGCCGCGGCCTGTTGATCTGGGCCAGCAAAGAACCCATCAAATTCACCGCCCCTGCCCTGCGTGTCGAAGACGGCTTTCTACGCTCGCGCGGGTTGGGCGCTGACCTTGTGCCGCCCCTGTCGCTGGTCACCGATAACAGCGGCATTTACTATGATCCCAGCCGCCCCTCGCAGCTGGAGCGGCTGATCTTATCCCCCCTGCCCCCCGGTGGTCACGCCCGGGCCGAGGCGCTGCTGACCCAGCTGCGCGCCGCAAACCTGACAAAATACAACCTGGGCGGCGCGCTGCCCGACCTGCCGCCCGGCCGCCGCATCCTGGTACCGGGCCAGGTTGAGGATGACGCCTCAATCCTGACCGGTGCGGGCGATATCGCCACAAACGCCGCCCTGCTGCAGGCGGTGTGGGAGGCGAACCCGGATGCGGTGATCCTTTATAAACCCCACCCGGACGTTGAAGCCGGCCTGCGCCCCGGCGCCCTGGCCATTGAGATCGCGCTGAAATTCGCTGATGCCGTGCTGCCCCGCACGGATATCGCCGCGCTGCTGCCCCTGATTGATGACGTCTGGACAATGACCTCGCTGACCGGGTTTGAGGCGCTGTTGCGGGGCAAAAAGGTGACCACCTATGGTGCGCCCTTCTACGCCGGTTGGGGCCTGACCACCGATCTGGGGCCGATCCCGCGGCGCCGCCTGCGCCAAGACGATGGCAGCCTGCAACCGCGGCCTGACCTTGCGACGCTGGTCCATGCCGCCCTGATCGCCTATCCGCGCTATTGGGATCCGGTCAGCCGCCGCCCCTGCCCGCCCGAAGTGGCGCTGGAGCGGCTGGCTGCGGGCGACATCCCGCGCCCCGGCCCGCTGAACCGCATAGTCGCCAAACTGCAGGGCCGCTTTGCCAGCCACAGCCATCTCTGGCGCTGAGCCCGTTCAGCCCAGGCCAAACCTTCAGGCCACGACCTGACCCTTGGGCGCCAG
>JBATPI010000132.1:0-34794 GCA_049291415.1 Paracoccaceae bacterium
AAACGCCAGATGGTCGAGATCGCCCGCGCGGTGCATCACAATGCCCGCGTGATCATTTTTGATGAACCCACCGCCTCATTGACGCCCGAAGAGAAACGCCATTTCTTTGCGCTCTTGCGGCGGCTGAAGGCGCGGGGCGTGGCGATTGTGTTCATCAGCCACGCGCTGGAAGAGGCGCTGCAGATCGCCGACCGCATCACCATTCTGCGCGATGGTGAATTGGTGGCGCATGGGCCAACTGCCGATTTCGACCGTGACAAGATCATTGCCGCGATGGTGGGCCGCACGCTGTCGGGCGCGCTTTATACCCAACGCGACGCCGGGTCTTTGCGCAAACCGGGTCGCAAGGTACTGTCAGTGCAGGATATTTCCCAAGGGCGGATGGTGCGGAATACTTCTTTCTCGGTGTTTCAGGGACAGATCACCGGCGTCTTCGGCCTGATCGGATCGGGCCGGACCGAGACGTTCAAGATTGTCGCCGGCATCACCAAGCGCGACTTTCTGCGCGGTGGCATCATTGATCTGGATGACAGGCCGGTGCGTTATGTCACCCCGGCTGCGGCGGTGGCCGATGGCATCGTATACGTCACCGAAGACCGCAAGACCGAAGGTTTTTTTGAAACCATGACCGTGGCCGAGAACCTGTTCGGCGGGCAGCTGGCGGCGCCGCAACGCAAGAGCATTCTGGTGCGCATGGCGGACATGAAGGCCTTGGCGGCCGAATGGACCAGCCGCCTGAATATCCGCGCCATCGACGACACCGCGCATGTCGTTGAGCTGTCTGGCGGCAACCAGCAAAAGGTGGTTATCGGCAAAGGTCTGGTGCAAAAGCCCCGTCTGGTGATCTTTGACGAACCCACCCGCGGCGTGGACGTTGCCGCCATTGCCGAAATCCACAAGACGATCAACGACCTTGCCGATGCGGGCCTGGCGGTGGTGATGATCTCATCCTACCTGCCCGAGGTGTTGAACCTGTCGGACCGGATTCTGGTCTGTCGGCAGGGGCGTATCGTCGAAGAACTGTCGCCCATCGGGGCGAGCGAAGAAAAGATCATGTATGCGGCGGTTCACTGAAGGAGAACACCATGGCGGAAACCTGGACATATTGGCGTGGCGATTGGCATCAGGGAGATCTGCGGATTCTGGGCGCGGCATCGCATGCGACCTGGCTGGGCAGTCTGGTTTTTGATGGCGCGCGGCTGTTCGAAGGGGTGACCCCCGATCTGGACCGCCATTCGGCGCGGGTCAACGATTCAGCTCTGGCGCTGGCGCTGGCCCCTACGATGACGGGCGAGGCCATTGAAGCGCTTACCCGCGACGGGCTGAAGAAATTTGCCCCCGGAACTGACGCCTATATTCGCCCGATGTATTGGGCCGAAACGTCCGGCCCCGGTGTTCTGCCCGCTGACCCGGACTCGACCGATTTCGCGCTATGCCTCGAGGCTATGCCGATGACACAGCCATCCGGCTTTACCCTGACCACAACCCGGTTCCGCCGCCCGACGATGGAGGTGATGCCGGTCAACGCCAAAGCGGCCTGCCTTTACGCCAACAACGCCCGGATGCTGCGTGAGGCCCAAAGCCGCGGGTTCCAGAACGCCCTGACCTGCGACGCCAATGGCAATGTCGCCGAACTGGCCACCGCCAATGTCTTTCTGACCAAGGGGGATGAGGTGTTCACCCCGGTGCCAAACGGCACGTTCCTGAACGGCATCACCCGCCAGCGCGTGATCGGTCTTTTGCGCGGGGCAGGGGTGACGGTGCATGAGATCACCCTGACCGTGGATGATTTCCATCAGGCGGATGAGATCTTTTCAACCGGCAACATCTCAAAACTGGTGCCCTGTATCGGCTTTGAAGGTCGGGCGCTGGCCTTTGGGCCAATCGCCAAGAAGGCCCGCGCGCTATATTTTGACTGGGCCCATTCCTGAAAGGCGAAAACCATGGCAACCGTAAAACTCTGGAGCGATGAAGAGGCCGCAGCGCACCCCGTCGTGGCGCGCATCTTTGCCGATATCCGCGCCACCCGGAAATCGGATTTCGTCAACAACTTCTGGCGCGGGCTGGCCAATCACCCCGACCTCTTGGACCGCACCTGGGGCCAGTTGAAGGTCGTGATGACCGGCGAAACCGAGCTGAGTCCGGTCGTGCAGGAAATGATCTATATCGCCGTTTCCACCGCCAATGCCTGTCAGTATTGTGTGCATTCCCACACCGCCGCCGCCCGCGCCAAAGGTATGACCGATGCCCAGCACGCTGAGTTGCTGGCCGTTATCGGCCTTGCCGCCCAGACCAATCACCTCGTCACCGCAATGCAATTGCCGGTGGACGAGGTTTTTCTTCGTTAGGGGGACGACGATGGGCAAGGCTCTTGTAGCGCGGACACCCGGCGGGCCCGAGGTGATGGACTGGGTTGATCTGCCCGACGGTCAGCCCGGCCCGGGTGAGGTGCTGCTGCGCCACACCGCCATCGGGGTGAACTTCATCGACATCTATTTCCGCTCGGGCCTATATCCTTGGCCCGAGACGCCCATGGTCCCCGGCGCCGAAGCGGCAGGTGTGGTCGAAGGGCTGGGTGAGGGCGTCACCGATTTGCGTCTGGGCGACCGGGTGGCCTATGTGCTGCCCTTTGGCGCCTACCGCGAAACCCGCGTCGTGCCTGCTGACCGGCTGGTGCCACTGCCTGCGGGACTTGACGCCGCCAGCATCGCCGGTGCCCTGCTAAAGGGGCTGACGGCGCAGTATCTGGTCACGTCCTCTTACGCAGTGCAACCTGGCGATACGGTGCTGGTGCATGCCGCAGCTGGCGGGGTGGGGCTGTTGTTGGGCCCTTGGATTGCCGCCCTGGGTGCCACGGCAATCGGCACCGCGGGGGGGCCCGAAAAGGTGGCTTTGGCCCGGACGCATGGCTATGCCCATGTGATAGATTATAGCAGTCAGGACTTCGTCGCCGAAGTCGCACGCCTGACCGGCGGGGCAGGCTGCGCAGCGGTCTACGATTCCGTTGGGGCAGATACCTGGCGCGGCTCGCTGAAATGTCTGCGCAGGCGGGGGGTTTTTGTGAACTTCGGGCAGTCATCCGGCATGATCCGCGACTTTGCCTTGTCTGATCTGGCCGCCGGGTCTCTGACTGCTATCCGCCCAGTGCTGTTCGACTATATTGCGACCCGCGCAGAGCTTCTTGAACGCTGCGCCGATCTGTTCTCGCGCATTGCCGATAAAACGCTGCGGCTTGATGTCGTCAACACCCGACCGCTGCACGAAGCGGGTGCCGTGCATGCCGATATGGAGGCGCGCCGCACAATGGGATCAACCGTGCTGCTTCCCTGAGGCTCTGTCGTTCAGGCCGTCATTTTCCTTCAGCGTGACGCCCGAACATTTCCAGCCCGGCGAAGCCCACCACGGCTTTTGCTTCTAAAATTTGACAAAAAATGGCTGAGCAAGCTGTGCAAGCGGGCCAGCAGATCACGTCTTTGACGGTTTGATATCCATGTTCGGGCCCGAACGCCCCACGGGCGCGCGGCACTGCATCCTGTGGTGCGGCAGGATGGGACCGCCCGTTTTAGGACTGCCACCTCTTGGAACAATATCGCTAAAGCGCGTCGACATGGGCGATACCATGGCTGCCGACAACCTCACCTGCCATGGTGTTACCGAAGAACCGCCCGCCGATGATCAGCTAGGTCACGCCCGCGCCAGCGATTGGGACGGCCTTTTCATAGCCCGATTTTTGGCGTGTGCGGGGTTACGCCTTGCGCATCGGCTCGGCGCTGCGCTGGGTCTTGCCAATGCCGGGGGCGTGGCCGACCTCGGCGTTTGACGCTGGCAACAATGGCCGCTCACGCAGCATGTCGCTGGCGCGTTCGGCCAGCATGATCGTCGGCGCGTTCAGGTTGGCGTTGGGTTCCGTTGGAAATACCGAGCTGTCAACGACCCGCAGCCCGTCAATCCCGCGCACCCGCAACTGGCTGTCGACCACCGCCAGCGCGTCTTCGCCCATTCGGCAGGTGCCGCAGGGGTGATAAGTGCTTTCCAGCGTCTCACGGACAAAGGCGTCAATCTGATCGTCGGTCTGCACGTCCGTTCCTGGCGCGATTTCCTCAGCACGAAACCGGTCCATCGCCGGTTGGGCGATTATCTCGCGGGTCAGGCGCAGGCAGCGGCGAAATCCTTCGCGGTCTTCATCGCGGTCCAGATAGTTGAAGAGAATATCGGGATGCTCCGCCGGATCGGCGGACCGCAGGCGCACATGGCCCCGGCTTTTGGGCTTATTCGGCCCGGTCAACACCATGAAGCCATGGCCTTTCAGAGGTTTTTTGCCGTCATAGCGCATGGCGGCGGGCAGGAAGTGGAACTGGATATCGGGCCATTGCAGCGTGGCGTCTGAGCGGATGAATCCACCCGCCTCAAAATGGTTGCTGACACCCAGACCACGCTTGAAGAAGAACCACTCGGCGCCGATCAGGAATTTTGACCAAAGCCCCATTTGGCCGTTCAGAGTGATCGGCTCTTTGCAGGCATATTGGATATAGACCTCGGCATGGTCTTGCAGGTTTTCACCAACACCGGGCAGGTCGTGCAGCACCTCAACCCCCGCCTTGGTCAGCACCGCACCGGCACCTATTCCTGAGCGTTGCAACAGATGTGGAGAGCCGATGGGGCCGGCGGACACCACGACTTCGCGCCGACAAGTCGCGGTATGGCGCGTGCCATTCCAGTCGTATTCGACGCCGATGGCGCGCTTGTCCTTTACGATGATGCGGCGGGTCATGGCATGGGTGATGACCTTCAGGTTCGGCCGGTTCAGGGCAGGGCGCAGATAGGCGTTGGCGGTTGACCAGCGCACCCCATTCTTGACTGTCATATGCATGGCGCCGAAACCTTCTTGCATATAGCCGTTCGGGTCTTCGGTCTTGATGTATCCGGCCTGGTGACCGGCCTCGACAAAGGCACCGTAAAGCGGGTTCTTCATCCGGTTGCCCGCATTGGTGGCCAGCGGGCCAGTGCCGCCGCGATAGGTGTCGCCGCCATCGGTCCAGCTTTCGGCCTTTTGAAAATACGGCAGGCAGTTGGCATAGCCCCAACCGCGCGCGCCCAGAGATTCCCATTCGTCAAAATCGCGGGGATGGCCGCGCATGTAGACCAGCCCGTTGATCGACGACGATCCGCCCAGCACTTTGCCACGCGGGCAATGAACGCGGCGGCCGTTCAGACCCGGCTCTGGCACGGTCTCATAGCGCCAGTTGTATTTCGTGCCGTTCATCGGGATCGACAGCGCCGTCGGCATCTGGATGAAGATGCTTTTGTCGCTGCCCCCGGTCTCCAGCACCAAAACCGAGACGGTCGGGTCCTCGCTAAGCCGGTTGGCAAGCACACAGCCGGCCGATCCGGCACCAATGACGATGTAATCGAATGTGTCGTTCATTTTGCGTCCTCGGCTGATCGGGAAAGGGTCGCGATGGGGCAGGGGGCCCCATCGCCAGTTCACTTAGCGGTTGCGGTCGGGGTATGCGCCCCACCCTTTGGCAGAGGCAAAGACCTTGGTCAGGACATAGTGGACAAGCCCCGCCGCCATGCAGGACGGAATTGACGCCGTCAGGTATTTGAACACCGCCGCATTGGCCAAGGTCTGCGGGTTGAACACCCAGACATAGACACCGAAACCAACCGCCAAGGCGATCAGGCCGAGCGGGTTGAACCCACCAACAAAGCGGTAGGGGCTGCTGGCCATCGGGCCATGCAGCGCCGCCATGTCCAGCCTTTGGCGACGCAGGAAGAAGTAGTCGGCAATCCCGATCCCGGCCAAGGCGCTGTTCAACGCTGAGGTCCAGACCAGAAAGATGAAAAAGCCATCATACATGCCGGGATAGAACAGCACCAAAAGCACCGGGATCACGCAGAACAATGCCAACAGCACCTCCCATTTGATCCGGCGGATGCCATCGGTGCCAACCTGCCGCAGCCCGACGATAGACGTATAAAGGATGTTCGCCATCGAGGTAACATTGGCAAAGGCCACAAAGCCCAGGGCGATCAGCCCGATCGCAACACCACCAACCATGGTCATCCAGATCGTCGGGTCGCTGTTGGCCAGTGCAACTGCGCCGAAAAGCCCAACGATCTCTCCCAGTGCCGCAGCACCGAAGATGCCGACAATATTCGGCCAAAAGGCGGTGCGTTCATTCTTGGTCAGCCGGGCAAGGTTGCCGATATAGGGCCACCAGGAAAATCCGGCCGCCATGTTCACCTCTATCGCGATGATGAAGTTCAGGTGATTGTCCTCAAACGGCGGATCAATCGCGGGCAGGGCCAAGAGATCCCCCAGCGAGTGTTGCCGCAGGATCAGGAACAGCATGACCACCATCAGCACCACCAGCGCGGGCGACACGATCATGTTGAATACCTTGATCGAGGTCGGGCCACGGGCGACAATGAACCATGTCAGGCAGATCGCCCCCAAGGCCGCAATCACCATCTTTATCCCGGTCGGAGAGGCCTCGCCCCCGCTGACCATCGCGGTCATGCCGTCGATTGAGCGGCCGAACATCATCGCCAGCACGGCCAGCCAGCCCATGGTCAGGAAGATAACGGCCAGAAAATACACAAGACGGCTGCCGTTGGTGCCGAACTGGCTGCGCAGGATGACGAATTGTTCGGCACCGTATTTGCCGGCAGGAATGCACACGGCCAGTGATGTCAGCACCACGCCGATGATGTTGCCGATAACAATGGCCGCGATACCCTCTTTGGGACCGACAAACAGGCCGACCGCCCCGCCAATCAAAAACGCCCAGGTGGCAATTGCCAAGGCTGAGTTGGCATAGGTGAACTCCCAAA
This sequence comes from Paracoccaceae bacterium, assembly GCA_049291415.1. Classification (GTDB taxonomy): domain Bacteria; phylum Pseudomonadota; class Alphaproteobacteria; order Rhodobacterales; family Rhodobacteraceae; genus Pseudogemmobacter. Next base: position 6,838 of record JBATPI010000132.1, read on the forward strand.
ACCCCCAAAGCCGTTCGGTTGGCAAAAGGGGCGCATCACCCCGTTCGGCCGCGTCGCTAAAATCTTTTTCCTGACTGCTCATGATGCCCCCCAGATCCAGAAACCCACGACCAGACCGACAACCAGGACCGCAAGCCCCAGATAGTCCGTGGTCGTCATCCGGCCTTGCCAGGTGCCCTGCGCCTCGATGCCGTCGTAGATCCGTGCGCGTCGGTCAATCTCAGCCTGCCAGGCTATGTCCGTGTCTTTCATGTCCGTCCCTCCCGTTTTTTGCCGCCCGATTGATCCGGGCCGTCTTCACGTCACCCTTACCGGCGCAACATAGTAGGGCAGGCGGTCAATCCGCGGCTGCCATTGGCCGTTTGCCACCATCGCCTGCACATGGGCGGCGATCTCTTCCATCGGCGCAAACCAGACGTCTCCGCGCGCGGCCAAGAGGTCAGCCGAGTGGTGTGAGAAATTATACAGCGGCGCACGCCTGTCGCGCGGGTGTTCGCGCAGATAGCCGTGATGGGCGATCTCATGGCCACCCTTCAAGATCGCCTCGACCGCGACGGGATAGGTTTCAACGCACCAGGCCGGGAAGAAGAAGGTCTGCCCGAGGCCCAGGCTGGGATAGCTGTCCAGGATGCGCGGGATGGCCACCTTTGGTCCGTGTTGCAGCATCGAGATTGCCGAGACGCGGCTGTGCCCATAGGTGGGATGGGCGATATGCACCCGGCTGTCGGCATCCATGTCGAAGGTCACGCAGGCGGCACAGCGCGCGCCGTTTGGCCAGGGGATGGGGTCGCGGATCATGGCATCACGCTGCCGCCATTGACGCCAATACCCTGCCCGGTGACATAGCTTCCGCCCTCGCCGGCAAGAAACACCGCCAGCCGGGCGACTTCTTCGGGCTGGCCAAAGCGCGCCAGCGGGATCGCCTGCTCTTTCTCGCGCCATTCGGCGCTCATGTTGGCGGAACCCAGCATGTCGGTGTCGATAGGGCCGGGGCAAAGCGCGTTGACCAGAATGCGCGGCGCGACCTCGCGGGCCCAGGATCGGGTCAACCCCAGAACGCCATGTTTGGACGCCACATAGGGCGAAAAGGTCTCGCGGCCGTAATATGCCATATCAGAGGCGATCAGGATCACCCGCGATGGCGCCGCCGCCGTGCCGGACATCAACCGGATCGCGGCCTGACCGATCAGAAAACTGCCACGCAGATTGACGGCAATCACCCGGTCAAAATCTGCGATGGGGGTGTCCAGCAGCGGGGCTTCGTGGATGATGCCCGCGCAATGGACCAGCACATCAAGGCCGCCGTAGGCCGCTTTGACCCGGCCGGCCATTTCTGCAACTGCTGCGTCATCTGACACATCACAGGCCAGATCCAGAACCTCCGCCGCCCCGGCAGCGCGCGCGCGTGTGGCTGTCACGTCAGGTGCGGCAAGGTCTGCCAGCACCAGCCGCGCGCCAGTGCCCGCAAAAGCCATCGCGCACGCGGCCCCGATACCACGCCCTGCGCCGGTGATCAGCACCCGACTCATGCCATCACCTCGCCCCGCTCCAGCATCATCGCCTGTCCCGTGATGTCGCGGGCCCCGTCTGAAGCGAGATACAGATAGAGGGCCGCCATATCGTCCGGCTCCAGCAATCCGGGCAGGACCTGCGCACCAACGATCTCGGCCGGGAGGTCAGCCTCACTGCGCCCGGTACGCTGGGGCCGCGCTGCTGCCGCGTGGATGCCACCACCGCTAGACAGGACGATCCCATCCGCCCCGGCCAATGCAAAGCCGCGCGCCACACCATAGCCAGTGCCGCGGCTGGCACCCGTGACCAGCACGGTTTCACCACTGAAATCATAGGAGATGCGGCCCATGTTTCAGATCCCGACAAAGGGCAGGTTCAAACGCCCGCAGTCTTCAGAGCTCCCAACCATGGCCAAACCTCATGCGATAAATTCCGATCAGGTTGGGCGAGGGTCATGCATGAAAGAATATGTATGTTTCCATGTTCATTTGTGAAACTATCAATGTATGACGCCCAGTCAAACGACCAGATCTGCCCATAAGACCGCGCTCAGCGATGTTGATCTGCGGCTTTTGCGGGTCTTTTCCGAAATTGTGCGCTGCAATGGATTTACTGCGGCACAGGCCAATCTGGGCATGACCCAGGCCACAATTTCAGTTCATATGCGCAACTTGGAAGAGCGGCTCAATGTTCGTCTGTGCGAACGCGGGCGCAGCGGTTTTATCCTGACGAATGAGGGAAAACAGATCCATTCGGCGGTGCTTGATCTGTTTGGCTCGATCGAACGCTTTCAAGGCGCCGTCGGCGACGTTCAGGGCGAACTGACCGGTCGGCTGCTGTTCGGAACGGTGGATGCCATGGCCACAAACACCAAACTGAACCTGCACGCCGCCATTGGCCACTTTGCCCGCCGTGCGCCGAAGGTTCAGCTGGACATCGACATTGCGGCCCCTCAGGCGCTGTCCCAAGGCATCATGAATGGGCGCTATCAGCTTGTCCTGATGCCTGCCCAACCGTTTGCTCCGCAGAACCGCGCGACTGATGTCTTTCTGGAGACGCAGAACTTGTATTGCGGGCAGGGCCACCCACTGTTTGCCGTTCCCGACATTGACCTGACGCCAGAGGTGCTGGCAGGGCAGTCCTTTGCAGGTCGATCATATATGCCCGAAGCGACGATCTGCGGCGTGGATTTTTGTTGGGGAGCCGTGACCGCCCATATGGAGGGGACGCTGCTGTTGTTGTTATCGGGGGCCTATGTCGGCTTTTTGCCAGATCACTATGCGAACGCCCTTGTCCATGACCGAAAGCTGCGGGTGCTGGCACCCGACCGGATAAACTTTAAAGACAGGTTTCAGATTGTTCATTCGCGGGAACGCCCGACGCTGGCCGCAACTCTTCTGGCGGATGCTATCTCTAAAACAGGTCATGCCGGATAGACCTGCCGCTTTGCCCTGGCTGGTGCGGCAACCGTGAATCTGTCGAACTTGTAAGGTTCATGCAAAAGGCGCGCATCATCGGCGGGCTAGGTTGCCTTCATTCCATCACGGGTGCTGAAGGAGACGGTCGATGCGGGCGGGTGAACAGAACGTTCTGGTTCTTCAAGGAGGCGGGGCGCTTGGCGCATATCAGGCGGGGGCCTTTCAAAAGCTATTCGAAGGAGGCTACGACATCGACTGGGTCGCCGGCATCTCTATCGGGGCGATCAATGCCGCAATCATCTGTGGAAATCCGCCAGAAAAGCGTGTCCATAACCTGAGGCTGTTCTGGGAGGAGGTCAGCGCCGCCTTTCCCTTTACGCCGTGGATGGTGGACGTAAAATCCCGTCATGTCTTTGCCGAGGTCGCCGCGGCCGAGGTGATGGCGATTGGAGCGCCCGGCTTTTTCCGCCCGCGGTGGCCGATGGCGTTCTGGCCGTTTGGCCTTGCGCAGGCGCTGAGTATCTATGACACGTCTCCGTTGGAAACGACGCTGGGCGAACTGGTCGATTTCGACTACCTGAACACATCAGGGCCCCGCCTCAGCGTCGGCGCGGTTGAGATCGAGACCGGAAATTTTGTCTATTTTGACAGTCGCACCACCCGGATCGATGTGCGTCACATCATGGCCAGCGGCGCGCTGCCACCGGGATTTCCATCGGTTGAGATTGACGGCCGGTTTTATTGGGACGGCGGCCTGGTCTCAAACACGCCCCTGCAATATGTGATGGAAAACGCCGGCTCCGATCCACTGTGCGTTTTTCAGATTGACCTGTTCAACGCCCGCGGCGCGTTACCTTCGACCCTGGCCGATGTGCAGCAGCGCGAAAAAGACATCCGCTTTTCCAGCCGGACCCGCCTGACCACGGACAGATATCTGCAGTTGCATGACATCCGCGCCGCCGCCGAACGCCTGGCGGCGAAGCTGCCGCCCGAACTGCTGGTCGATCCCGACCTGGCCCTTTTGCGGGCCAGCGGACCCGGATGTCCGGTGACCCTGGCGCATCTTATCCACCGCAAGGAAGGGTTTGAGAGCAATTCCAAAGACTACGAATTCTCACGCCAGTCGATGGCAGAACACTGGGCTGCCGGAACGGCGGACGTGAAGCGAACACTTGGCCACAAATCCTGGACATCGCGCCAGGTCGGCAAGGACGGGCTGCAGGTCTTTGACCTGGGCGCAAAAGACAAATGAAGGAACCATGTGATGAACAGTAATGATATCCGCAAACAGGCCTTTGCGATGCCGTTGACCAGCCCCTCATATCCGCGTGGGCCCTATCGCTTTATCAACCGTGAATTTCTGACGATTACCTACCGGACCGACATGGAGGCGCTGCGGAAACTGGTGCCCGAGCCACTGGAAATTCCTGAACCCATCGTGAAATACGAATTTATCCGGATGCCGGATTCCACCGGTTTTGGCGACTATACCGAAAGTGGTCAGGTCATACCGGTCACGCTGAACGGCGTTGCCGGCGGCTATGTCCATGCGATGTTTCTGAACGATGAGGCCCCGATTGCGGGCGGGCGTGAGATCTGGGGGTTTCCCAAGAAACTGGCCGATCCCGCGCTGCGCGTTGAGAAAGATACGCTGATCGGCACGCTGGACGTGGGGTCGGTCCGCGTGGCAACGGGGACGATGGGCTACAAGCACCGGACAATTGATCCCGCCAGGGTTCTGGCGGCGCTGCAGGCTCCGAACTACCTGCTGAAAATCATTCCGCACGTTGATTGCACCCCGCGCATTTGCGAGCTGGTCCGCTACTACACCACCGATATCACCGTGAAAGGCGCCTGGGAGGGTCCGGCCGGGCTGGAGTTGCATTCCCATGCGCTGGCCCCGGTTGCAGAGTTGCCGGTGCGCGAGGTGATTTCCGCCGTGCATCTCTTGACCGACCTGACCCTGGGTCTGGGTGAGGTGGTGCATGACTATCTGGCCGAAAAATGATGGCCAGATTTACAAATTCATCAAAGGAGGCATCAGATGCTGGAACGACTTCACACAGCGCCGGACAATGTGCTGGTCTTCAAGGCCAGCGGACGGATCACCGATGAGGATTACAAGACGGTGCTGATCCCCGCCATCGAGGACCGGATCAAGACGGATGGCAAGATCCGCTTCGTCTATGTGATCGGCCCGGAATGCGGTGGCGTCGACGCCGGGGCCGTGCTGGACGATGCGCTGTTCGGGCTGCATCACTGGCGCGATTTCGAACGGATCGGCATTGTCACCGACCACGACTGGATCGCCAGAGCGATGCGGATGTTCATGCCTCTTATGCCGGCAAGGACACGCCTGTTCGGCATTGATCAGATGCAGGCCGCGCTTAGCTGGGCCGCCACCTGAGGCTGCTTGCACATCATTTATGGAAAGGAACCTACACATGAACCTCAAGGACAAGGTCTGCATCATCACCGGCGCCGCCAGCGGCATTGGCCATGGTATCGCGACCCGCTTCATTGCTGATGGCGCAAAGGTCGTCATCGCCGATCTGAAACTAGAGGCCGCGCAAAAGACAGCGGATGATCTTTCATCCAAAGGCCCCGGCACGGCCATGGCGGTTGAGATGGACGTGACCAACGAAGATCAGGTCAACAAGGGCATCGATGCGGTGGTCCGCAAATGGAGCAAGATCGACGTTCTGGTATCAAATGCCGGTATCCAGATCGTGCATCCGCTGCAGGACTTTCCCTTTGCCGAATGGAAAAAGCTGCTGGCCATCCACCTGGACGGCGCATTCCTGACCACCAAGGCCTGCCTGCCGCATATGTACAAGGCCGGGTCCGGGTCGATCATCTTCATGGGTTCGGTCCATTCGAAAGAGGCCTCACCGCTGAAATCGGCCTATGTCACGGCCAAGCACGGGCTGTTGGGTCTGGCGCGGGTAATCTCAAAAGAAGGGGCCGCGCATGGGGTGCGCGCCAATGTCATCTGCCCGGGTTTCGTGAAAACACCCCTGGTGGAAAAACAGATCCCCGAGCAGGCACGGGATCTGGGCATCTCGGAAGAAGAGGTGGTGAAAAAGGTGATGCTGGGCGAAACCGTCGATCAGGAATTCACCACGATCGAGGATGTGGCCGAGGTGGCCCATCTCTTCGCCGCCTTCCCCACCAATGCTCTGACCGGCCAGTCGCTGGTTGTCAGCCACGGCTGGTACATGAACTGAAACCCAAAGGGGCGAAATTGTCATGCCCATGCCCATCACATCGTCAAATGATGCCGGGTGTCGGTGTCACGCCTATCGCCTTCTGTTTCAACTTTGGAAAGGAGACCCATCATGACCTCGAAACCCAACGTCCTTATCCTGGGGGGCAACTTTGCGGGATTGGGTGCGGCACAGAAGATCCGCGACCATGCCGGGGACCGCGTCGACATCACGCTGATCGATCGCAAGGCCTATCTGGATTACATCCCGAACATCCCCCTGGAGATCTTTGAGGGCCGCGATCCCGCCGTCACCATGCACATGCCACTGGTCGAGACGCTGGCGCGCGACAAGGTGTCTTTTGCCCAGGCCGAGATTCTGGCGATTGATGTAAAGACCCGCAAGGTCACGGTGCGCCCCAATGAGCGCCCCGGCGCGCCGGATTGCGCGCTTGGCTATGATTACCTGGTCATTGCCTTGGGCGCAGAACTGGCACTGCGCGACATCGAAGGCTTTGCCGAACATGGCCATACGGTTTGCGATGCGTTCCATGCCAACCGGCTGATCCGCTTTCTTGAGAATGACTACAAGGGCGGCCCGATAGCCATCGGTTCGGCCCGGTTCACCCAAGGCAAAAAGGGGCGCCCTAGTTGGTTGCCCGATGCCGCCGCCGCCTGCGAGGGCCCGCCGGTAGAGGTATCGCTGGCGCTGGCGCATTGGTTGGGCGAACATGGCAAGGGCAGTGCCAAGAACATTACCATCTTTACCCCCGGCGCATTGATTGCCGAAGACGCGGGTGAGAAGGTCGTGGGGCAGCTTCTGGAAGCCGCGTCCTCGATGGGGTTTGGCTATATCAACAAGACCGAAGACATCAAACGCCTGACCGCAGACGGCATCGAGTTTGCCGACGGGCGCAAGCTGAAGACCGAGCTGAACATCGTCTTTCCGAACTGGAAGCCGCATGCTTTCCTGAAAGGGCTGCCGATTTCCGATGAGGTGGGATTTATCGTCACCGACATGAAGATGCGCAATCCCGATTTCCCCGAGGTGTTCGCCTGCGGTGACGCGGCCGCCATAACCGTGCCGAAACTGGGTGCTATCGGGCATCAAGAGGCCGATATCGTCGGCCGCCAGATCGCCAAACAGGTCGGCGCGATGACCGCAAAAGAGGCCGACAAGGATTGGATGCCCGAGGTTATCTGCATTGGCGACATGGGCGGCGGCAAGGCCTTTTACATCCACGCAACCTCGTGGTTCGGCGGCGATATTCAAGAGTTGCGGATGGGCCGTCTGCCATACGCACAGAAGATGGCCTATAAGGAAATGTTCTTTCGCAACCATGGCCGCATTCCGAACTGGGGCCTGCCATTGGCCGAGTGGAGTGCTGAGACCATCAAGATCTGATTGGAAAATACCACCTTTGCCAGTCAGTTGCACAGATAGCCCCGGAACAATCCATGGGCTCGTGCGCGATCAATCCGGCGTAGATCACGAGACGCATTCTGAAAATGGCATAGGGCAGGCGATATGTTGAAAAATGCGAAAATTGGCATCCTGGGCCTGGTTATACTGGTTCTGGGTGCCACGCTGTGGTGGTGGTGGCAGAATGAGAAGATCCACCCCTCGACCGATGATGCCTATCTTCAGGCCCATGTGCTGACGATAGCGCCACAGGTTGGCGGTCGTATCTTGCAGGTTGCGGTGGCGGAGAATGACTATGTCAAAGCGGGTGACCTGCTGGTGCAGATCGACCCGGCGATGCTGGAAGCTGCGCTGACCACGGCGCAGGCACAATATGATATTGCGCGGCAGACTGCAGGCGCGTCGGAATCGGACGTGTCGGTCGCGGAGGCAAATCTTGCTGGCGCAAAAGCCAGCCTGACCGACGCAGAGATCGCCTATGATCGCAGTGCGCAGTTGTTCAAGCTGGGCGATGTGGCGCAAGCGGCGTTGGATCAGGCAAAAGCCAGCAGGGACGGGGCCCAGGCAAACGTCAAAGCGGCCGAAGCGGCTTTGGCGGCGACCCGCGCGCAGGCCGGCACAGCCGGAGAGGGCAATGCTGTGGTGCGCGCAGCGCTGGGTGCGCTGACCACGGCGCAGATCAATCTGGACAATTCGCGGATCATAGCACCTTCGGCAGGATGGGTCGCGAATATCAATTTGCGGCCCGGACAGGTCGTGGCCCAGAACGCACCGATGTTCTCATTGGTTGAGGATGGGGATTGGTGGGTCGATGCCAATTTCAAGGAGACCGATCTGGACCGCATCAGACCCGGTCAGCCGGTCACGGTGTCGGTGGACATGTATTCCGGCACGACACTGGCGGGCACGGTTGTCAGCATTGGCGCTGGGTCGGGGGCGGTCTTTTCACTGCTGCCACCGCAGAATGCGACCGGCAACTGGGTCAAGGTCACGCAGCGGTTCCCTGTGCGGATCAAGCTGAACGGCAAACTCCAGGATCCTGCGTTGCAGTTCAGGGTTGGTGCCAGTGCCACGGCAACGGTAGACACCTCGGGGCGGGACCAGCCGAAATGACCACCGCCGGCATGACCCCAGCGCCCTCTGCGGTCCCGGCAACCGCGCGCTGGACCATCGTTCTGGCGGTTGTGCTTACGGCCGTGCTGGAGGTGCTGGACAGCACCATCGTCAACGTCGCCTTGCCGCATATGCAGGCCGCCTTTGGCATCACCAATGATCAGACAGTCTGGATCCTGACCAGCTATATCGTCGCGTCGGTCGTGGTGATGCCGCTGACCGGGTTTTTCGTCCGCCGCGTGGGACGTCGCCGGCTGATTACCACCGCCATCCTGGGCTTTGCGGGCTTTTCCGCGCTGTGCGGGCTGTCGTGGAGCGTTGAGATCATCGTGATCTGCCGCATTGGCCAAGGCCTGTTCGGAGCGTTCCTGATCCCTCTGTCACAATCAATCCTGTTCGACAGCTTTCCGCGCGAAAAGCGCGGGCAAGCGATGGCGTTGTTTGGCCTGGGTGTCGTGGTCGCGCCGGTTCTGGGACCGACCTTGGGCGCGTTTCTGACCGAATATTTCTCATGGCGCGCCGTCTTTTACGTCAACCTCCCGGTCGCGGCCTTCGCGCTGATCATGATCTCGGGAGAGTTGGAAACCGAGGATGTCAAATCCATCACCGTTGACTGGACCGGCCTCATCTTGATGGTCGGGGCCATCGCGTCCCTGCAACTGATGCTGGATCTGGGAGAGACGCGGGACTGGTTCGCCTCACATCTGATCCAGGTGGCTGCGATTGCGATGGTGCTGTGCGCGGTGGCATTTGTACTGCGCGGGATCGGAAATCGGGCCAATATCATCGACTTTTCGTTGTTCCGTGACCGCAGCTTTGCGGGTGCTAATGTTGCAATCATGGGGTTCGGCGTGGCGATGTTCGGCTCTATCGCGATTCTGCCACTGTTCGTTCAGGGGCTGCTTGGCTATCCGGTGCTGGAGTCTGGATACCTTTTCGTCCCGCGCGGGATTGCGGCGGGGTTTTCGATGGTGTTCACCGGTGCCGTGCTGGTGAACCGGTTCGACGGGCGGTTTCTGGTGGCGATTGGCCTGCTGTTTACCGGGACCGGAAACATCATGCTGGGCTGGCTGGATCTGACGGCAGGGTTCTGGGATCTGGCCTGGCCGGGCGTGATCTCGGGCCTTGGCATGGGGCTGTTCTTCGTGCCCATGTCGACGCTGGCGTTTCAAAACATCGGGCGAGAGCGGCAGGATGAAGCCTCGGGCATCTACGGGGTGACCCGCTCGATCGGCTCGTCCATCGGCATTGCCATCGTGGGGTGGCAAGTGGCCAGCCGGATGCAGTTTCACTGGGCGGCGCTGTCGGCCGGGATCACGCCCTTCAACCCCGAGACCCATGCCTATCTGGCACCATTGGGGCTGGACCCGCAATCCCCCGCCGGGGTGGCGCAGCTGACCCTGATGGTCCAACATCAGGCCAGCATGCTGGCCTTTCAGGACGCTTTCTGGCTGACGGGCATTGCCGCCTTTGCCATGCTGCCGGTTGTCCTGATCCTGCAACGCCCGGCGAAGGGAAAGGCTGCAGTTCCCGCGCATTAGACATTGTGGGGCGTCGGCCCCGACGCGGGGAATTCGACCACAACACGCAGACCGGGCGCGTTGTCCGACAGCAGGACGCGGGCATTGTGGCGTTCCGCAATGGCCCGCACCAACGCCAGTCCAAGGCCGTTACCCGGCCTGTTGCGGCTGGGATCAAGACGGTGGAAAGGCTCAAACACCGCCTGGCGCGCGGCTTCGGGGATGCCTGGACCTGTATCGGCGACGGTCAGCCGGACATGATCTGCAAAATTATCCAGCCTCACCCGGATTTCGCACCCCGTGCCGCCGTGGGTCACGGCGTTTTGCAGCAGGTTGACGATCATCTGCTGCAGCATTGATGCGTCGCCCGTCACTGTGAACCTGCCCCCTTCGGGACGCTGATAGACAAGGGTCTGGCCGCTGTCCTCGGCGACCATCTGATAGGTCTCAGCCAGATCATCCAACAGGGGAGCCAGATCGACCTTTGCAAAGCGGACGCCATCCGCGCCGGCCTCAATCCGGGACAGCCGCAGAAACACATCGAAAATTCCATTCATCCGTTCCAGTTCGGCCTGCGTGTCCTCAATCTCGGCTTGGGGATTCTGTCCGGCTGCGACCCGCGCAAGGGCCTGCCCCAGCGCCATGTAGGCGCGCGCCAGGGGTGATTTCAGATCGTGGGCGACTGCGGCTGCCGTTGTCCGGGTCGCCATCATCAGCCGGGACAATGTATCCAGCTGCACGTTTATCCGCGCCGCAATCCGGTCGATCTGATCGTTCTGCGATGAGATTACCGTCCGCGCCGTCATGTCACCGTCAGAGACCTGCGCCAGCGTCGCTTCCAGCCTTTCCAGCTTATGCAGGCTATTGCGGCTGAGAAAATACCCAACGCACAGCATAGCCAGCACCACGACGACGCCGGTGATGGCCAGGGTGCGGAAGATAGAGCGGTTGATCCGGACCAGTTGGTCCGTCCGTTGCCCGACGACCAGTGTATAGCCACCCAGCGGGCCGCAAAGGTATATGTAATCTGCCGATGGGCCGGTCATGGGGGGGTAGAATTTCTCGGCGATCAGGCCCAGCGAGCCCTGCTGCCATCCGGCCCCATCCGGTAGTGCCGAGATATTCCCCGCTATCGGAGTTCCGGCGGGATCGAAAAGCCCGATTGCCCGCTCTGCCAAATGGGTAAATGAGGTCGCACTTTCAACCAGTTTGACAACTGTGGCGACACCTGCGTCCGCCGCCTGATACTCAGCGGCAAACAGGCTCCAGCGTGTCTGAATATCGTCGCGCAACTCTTGGGTCATGTTGCGCTGGACGTAGCTGTGGCTGACAAAACCAACAGTGATCAGCACCACAAGAAAGGCGACCGCCGACATCAGAACCGCTGTAAAGGCGGCCCCCGAAAGGACGCTACCGCGGTCCATGCATCGAATACCCGGTGTTGCGGATGGTGTGGATCAAAGGGGTATCAAACGGTTTGTCTATCTTGGACCGCAGGCGGCTCATATGCGTTTCGACAACGGTTGTGTTCGGCTCAAAATTGAAATTCCAGATCCGTTCCAGCAGCATTGTGCGCGTAACCACACGGCCCGCGTTGCGCATCAGAACCTCCAGCATGGCAAACTCTTTTGACTGAAGTTCGATCAGCTTGCCCTGCCGGGTCGCCGTGCGCGACAACAGGTCCAGATGCAGATCATGCACGTCGATCGTGTTGGCCTCTGCGGTTGCATGCTTACGCCGGGTGATGGTGGCAATCCGCGCCAGTAGTTCGGAAAAATGGAACGGTTTGACCAGATAATCATCCCCGCCTGCAGCCAGCCCTTCGACCCTGTCATCGACCTGACCCATGGCGGTCAAGAACAGAACCGGCAGATCCTTTCCCGCGGCCCGCAACGCTTTCAGAACCGAAAGGCCATCCATGCCAGGCATCATCCTGTCCAGGATGGCCACGTCACAATCGTTATAAAGACAATAAGCCAGGGCATCGCGCCCGTCGGCCACGTGATCGACACTATGGCCGCTTTCGGCCAGACCGGCCGTCATATACTCGGCCATCTTCACATCGTCTTCGGCAAGCAGGATTTTCATGGGCCTATCCGTTTTGCGCGATGATTACGCAGTGGGTGTGGTTTCAGCCAGCGCTTTTGCAAACCTTACACAAAAGTAAGGTTCGCAATAAGTTGATGACCGATCGAGGATCCAGAATGATCCCACAAGCGGTCATCCGGGCCGGTTGATATCGGAGAGTGGTGAAGATGAAATCACTTGATCACATGCCTTCGGGCACATTTCGCAAGCCGGGCTTTTCCAGGCGCCTGACGATGCTAGGGCTTGCCTTTGTGGCAATCGGTGCGCTTGCAATCATCCTGCCCGCCTGGGCCACATTGGCGGGTGAAATCCTGATTGCCTGGATGTTGACGCTGTGGGGGGCGGTTGGCCTTTGGTTCGCGTGGGAAATGCGCCCGGCAAGGGAAAGCAGTTATGCCGGCATCGTGTTTGGCGTCACGCTTTTCCTTGGCCTTGCGTTCCTGTTGTTTCCCGGTATCGGTATCGAGACCCTGACAATCGTGATGATGCTGGTCTTTCTGATGGAGGGCATCATCTCGATCCTGCTGGGCCTGCGGATGAGCGCAGGGCAGAAAAACTGGGGCTGGATCGTCTTCAGCGGCCTGTGTTCGCTGATCGTGGGCGTCATCATCCTGATCGGTTGGCCGCAGACAGCGATCTGGACACTGGGCTTGCTGCTGGGGCTGAACTTTCTGTCAACCGGGGTGGCGCTTTTCATGCTGGGGACGGCTGCGAAAAAGATCGCCTGACAAGATAAAATTCACTTTTTTTGTTGCCGCACCGCGACCGGACGAACACGTTTGTCGCAGGTCGCGGTTTCAAGTGGATGCCATCCATGGTTTCCTGTCAGATGCAACGGAGCCATGGGAAAGGAGAGCGTCGCATGCCACCTCGCGTTTCCGCGCTGGCGCCTTTACGCGAACAGACCTTTCGTCGCATCTGGACGGCAAATCAGATCTCCAGCTTTGGCGGTCTGGTACAGGGCGTCGGTGCCGCATGGATGATGACCAGCCTGACGTCTTCGGAAAGCTTGATAGCGCTGGTGCAGGCCTCGATGACGCTGCCGGTCATGCTGTTTTCCATCTCGGCCGGGGCGCTGGCTGACAGCTTTGACCGGCGCACCCTGATGCTGGTGGCGCAGGTCTTCATGCTGGTGGTGTCCATCGCGCTGACCATCACCGCCTTTGCCGGCTGGCTGACTCCTTGGACCCTCTTGGGTTTCACCTTCCTGATCGGCATGGGTACGGCCCTGAACAATCCCGCCTTTCAGGCCGGCTTGGGCGATTTCGTTCCGCGCGAACATCTGCCCGAGGCGGTGTCGCTGAACAGCATCGGCTTTAACCTGATGCGCAGTGTCGGACCCGCCATCGGCGGCATCATCGTTGCCGCCGCCGGGGCCGCCGCCGCCTTTTCCTTGAACGCCCTGTCTTATGTACCGCTGATCGCGGTCCTGTTGCTGTGGCGACCAAAGCGCCGGCAAGATCCGATCCCACGAGAGGCTTTCGGGCCCGCCGTTGCGGCCGGGCTGCGCTATGTGTCAATGTCGCCCAATTTGCTGACCGTCATGGCACGCAGTCTGATCTTCGGCTTTGGTGCGGTTAGCGCAATGGCCCTGTTGCCTTTGGTTGCGCGCGACCTGCTGCAGGGCGGGGCGGTCACCTATGGCGTGACGCTGGGCCTGTTCGGTTTGGGTGCCGTGGTAGGCGGGCTGCTGAATTCCCGCATTCGGCAAACGCTGGGCAGCGAGACCATTGTCCGCCTGGCCTTCATCGGTTTTGCCTTGGCTGTTCTGACCCTGTCGCTCAGCCGCAGCCTGTGGTTCAGCCTGCCTGCGCTGGGGGTCGCCGGGGCCTGCTGGGTGCTGGCGCTGTCGCTATTTAATGTGACTGTGCAACTCTCGTCACCGCGCTGGGTGGTGGGGCGGATGCTGTCGTTCTACCAGATGGCAACCTTTGGCGGCATGGCTCTGGGCAGCTGGGCCTGGGGGGCGGCTGCGGGCGCGTTCGGCATATCGGGGGCGCTGCAGATGTCGGGGATAGCCCTGCTGATCGGCGCGATCATCGGTTTGCGTGCCGCGATGCCCCAGTTCGGAGCGGTCGATCTGGATCCGCTGGATCAGTTCAAAGAGCCGTCACTGCGGTTGGACCTGCGGGGGCGCAGCGGGCCTATCATGGTGATGATCGACTATGTGATCGAGCCTGAAGACATTCCCGAATTCCTGTCGGTCATGGCGGATCGCCGCCGGATTCGCCGCCGCGACGGCGCGCGGCAATGGGTTTTGCTGCGGGATCTGGAACATGCTGACCGCTGGACAGAAAGCTACCATGTCTCGACCTGGGATGATTACCTGCGCCACAATATGCGCCGCACCAAGGCTGATGCCGAGGTATCATCGCATCTGATGACGTTGCACCGTGGCACATGGCCGCCGCAGGTCCACCGGATGATCGAACGCCACAGCGCATTTCCACATTACGACATGCCGCTGAAGGAAACCACCGAGCATATCTGAACCGCTGGACGCCGCGCCAAGTTGCTGTCGGGATGGCGGGTTTCTGGATGTTCTGTTTGTCAGGATTTCCAACACAGGTTCTGTGCTGGCATGGCCGTATTTCGCTGTTTTGGATCGACTGGAACAGCATGGGAAAAAACCAGTAGGTTGACCGGGCCCTGTTCAAAAACCTGTTCGGGGTTAAGGTAGGCAATCCAGCGATCTTGTTACTCCAGCTGGTGGTCAAAGTGTCAGGCGCCTACATTCATCCTGAGGAGGCGGCAGGCCAATATGGCTGTGAATTCATAGTCGCATAATAGGAGTTATGTAACTGAGTAATCTCATGGAGAGTCAGTCCTTCCATAATTTCGGGTGCGGGGCGTAAGACGCTGGCCCGGGATCGGGTTCAGCACTAAATCCAGCTCGCCATCGGTCAGTCGAAAGCGGGCGTAATCCGTGATTGCGGCTTTGCCATTCCGGGAGATCAGCTGGTTTGGCAGCACTTCCAGGATCGAGCGGGCTTTTCGGTGGCGCCAGAACGACAACAAAGCCACTGATCCCCAAGGGCTGCAACCTGGTTCGCTCGGTCTGCTCCCGGTAATCCAGACGTTGGCCAACCACAACATCAGATCGCCGCGTGGATCGGTGTGATACAGGAAATCGATGAGGCTCTTTTGCAGTTTTCCCTGCAAACCTTTCACAAATGTAATATTGGCAAGAATTCCATGACCACAGGTAAGAATAAAAACACCTGGCATTGTGGCGATCGGACGCTGCCCCGAGGAGTAACCCGGAAATGAACAGGCTGGATCATTCGCCGACACGCGCAGCCCGCAAACCGGACCCGTCAGTGCGCCTCGCACGTATCGGCATTGCCTTCGCCGCAATTGGCGCACTTGCCGTCATCTTGCCCGCCTGGGGCTCCCTCGCGGCAGAGTCGATGATAGCCTCGATACTGGCACTCTGGGGCGTGGCGGGCATGCTGTTCGCCTGCGAAATGCGCCACACGAAAGAGCGGAGCTACGCCGGTGTCGCCTACGGGACCACGTTTGTGCTGGGGCTGGTGTTCCTCTTGCTTCCCGGCGTCGGTGTTGACACCCTGACAACCGCGATGATCGCGGTCTTTTTGATGGAAGGCGTCGCCTCAATCCTGTTGGGATTGCGGTTGAGCGGGCAGACCCACCAACTGGGGTTGGATGATCCTGAGTGGGGCCTGTTCGTTGATCGTCGGCTTCATCATCCTGTTAGGCTGGCCGGAAGCGGCAATCTGGACCTTGGGCCTGCGGTTGGGCATCAACTCCCTGTCGACAGGGATCGCTCTCATCATGCTGGGAAAAGCAGCGAAAGGCATCAATTGACATGACCAAAAGCCTGCCTCCCGCCGCCCTGAACAGGTCTACCTGCCATATCTGCGGTCAGACCTTTCCCAACCCCAAGATGCGGCCGTGGATTTCGGTGCGGCCGGGTGTATCGGAACTGATTGGGCATGCCGCCCCCGGCTGGGCCGAAGGGATGCAGATCTGCAAGCCTGACCTTGCCCGGTTTCGCCGCCAATACGTCGAGCATCTTCTACAAGATGAGCGCGGAGAGCTGGGAGAGCTGGATCGGCAGGTGATCGAAAGCCTGGAAGCGGGTCAGCTTGTCACCCGCAATCCGGCCGATGAGATCGAAAAGGAATCGTCCTTTGGTGAACGCACCGCCGACAAGGTCGCGGAATTCGGGGGCAGCTGGACATTCATCATTTCCTTTGCTGTTGTCCTGATCGCCTGGATCACGCTGAATGTGGTGGGGCTCAGCGCCACTCCGTTTGATCCCTACCCTTTCATCTTGCTGAACCTGGTGCTGTCCTGCATCGCCGCGATGCAAGCCCCGGTCATCATGATGAGTCAGCGCCGACAAGAAACCAAGGATCGGCTCCGCGCCGAGAACGACTACCGCGTGAACCTCAAGGCAGAGCTGGAAATTCGTCAACTGCACGAAAAGATCGACCACCAGCTGGCCCATCAATGGGAAAAACTGGCCGCATTGCAGCAAATCCAGATCGACCTGCTAGAGGAAAACGCCGATGGCCGTCGCTGAGACCATGCCAACGCAAGGCAGGTTGTTGCGGATCATCGAGCATCCGGCGGTCAAGGTTGGTCTTCCCCTGCTCATCGCTGTCATTGCCGTGTTTGTGCTGCACAAACTGGCGTCCCATGTGAAATGGACCGACGTGAAAGCCGATCTGGCGGCGGCGGCGCCGGTATCACTTCTCAAGGCGCTTGGTTTTACCGCGCTCAGTTTTGCAGGCATCGCTCTTTATGATGCTCTGGCAGTCCGGTCCGTTGCGCCCGGCAAAGTGCCCTTTCGCATCGCTGCCATGGCCGGATCCGCCGGCTATGCGATTTCAGGATTGCTGGGTGTCTCGTACCTGACCGGCACGGCCGTTCGCTACCGCGTCTATTCAACCTTTGGCCTGGATCTGACTGTGATAGCCGGGATCATCACGGTGTCATGGAGCGGTTTTCTTTCCGGGCTGGTGCTTGTCTTTGGCGGTTTGCTTGCCTTTCATCCCCAAGGGTTAAGCGCCGTCCTGCCGCTGTCGCCGCTGGTCGAGACGGGCCTTGGACTGGCCATGATGGCCGCACTGATCAGCTATCTGGCCTGGCTGAAAACGGGTCAGCGTGCGCTGAACGTCGGCGGCTTCACATTGCCGCTGCCGGGCGCAAGGCTTGGCGCGGCCTTGACCGCTGCGGGTCTGCTGGATCTGACCGGCGCGGCTTTGACGCTTTACATCCTGATGCCGGCGGATGCGGCGCAGAACCTGCCCTATTTCTTCACCATCTACTTTGCCGCAGTCGGATTGGGCATCCTCAGCCATTCCCCCGGTGGCTTGGGCGTGTTCGAGGCGACGATCATTGCGGGCTTGGGCACGGCGGGCCGCTCTGACGTTTTGGCGGCGCTGGTTTTGTATCGGGTGATGTACACCATCGTGCCGTTTCTTGTCGCGACTGTGGGGATGGGCCTGATCATGGGCATGGCGCGGCGCGATGATCTGACGGATGGGGCAAGTCTGGTCTGGCGCACCTTTCGGCCGTTGGTGCCACCAGTCGCAGCCGGCATTGCGCTGCTGGCCGGAATACTGCTGTTGGTGTCGGGCAACCTGCCTGTCGATGGATCCCGCCTTGGCCTGCTTCGGGACCTTCTGCCGCTGTCGTTCATCGAGGCCTCTCACCTTGCCGGCAGCATTGCCGGACTGTTGCTGATCGTCGTCGCGCGGGGACTTTATCGAAAGCTCTATCGCGCCTGGGTCGTGGCAATGGGCTTGCTGATCGTTGGCTTGCTCGCATCCATGTTCAAGGGGTTGGATTGGGAAGAGGCCCTGTCTATGCTGGGCACCCTGGCGGTGTTGGGCCTTTTCCGCCCGGCCTTCTACCGCGCTGAAATTACATCGGTGTTTCGCCTGAACGGGGCATGGGTGGTCAGCATTCTGGGCCTGTTGGCGGCGGTCTTCTGGATCGGGCTTTTCGCCCACTCGCATGTGCCCTATCGCAACGACCTGTGGTGGGATTTCACTTGGCACGGGGATGCCTCGCGGTTTTTGCGCACCAGCCTTGCGGTGGCCGTCATTCTGGCCGGGATTGCTTTCAATTCGCTGATGACGGGCAAGGCGCAAAGACAACACCCCCAGCCGATCCCCGATGCCGTGCGCAAGCTGGTTGGCGAAAGCAGCAACGCCGAAGCGTCCATCGTAATAACCGGCGACAAGGCCTTTTTGCTGGCCGATGATGAAAGCGCATTTATCGCCTATGCCGATACCGGGCGCACGCTGATTGCCAAGGGTGATCCGGTGGGCAACCCCAAGGCTGGCAAAACGCTGGTCTGGCGCCTGCGCGAACGGGCAGACCAAGAGGGCAAGCGCTGCGCCTTTTACGGCGTCTCGCCGGCCTATCTGCCCACATACCTCGATCTCGGCCTGTCGATCCTGAAGATCGGTGAGGTGGCCCGCGTCAACCTGCAAGGCTTTTCGCTGGCTGGCCCGGCCCAAAAGGACCTGCGACAGGCCAGCAATCGGTCCAGGCGCGACGGCTGTGCGTTCCAGATCATCCCAGCCGCCGATACCACCATGATCCTGCCCGAACTTCGTTCGATTTCAGACACCTGGCTGGCAAGCAAGCAAGGAGAGGAGAAGGGATTTGCCCTAGGCGCCTTCGACGAAGAGTATATGTCGAATTTCGACATCGCTGTATTGCGCAGCGATGCGGGTGACATCCTGGCCTTCGCAAACCTCTTCAAGGGGGCCAATCTGCACGAATTGTCGCTGGATCTGATGCGTTATCGCCCCGGCGGCCCCGGCTTCGCAATGGACGCGCTTTTTGCCGAGCTGCTGCTTTGGGGCGCGGCCCAAGGGTATCACTGGTTCTCGCTGGGTGCGGCCCCCTTTTCGGGGATCGAGAACCGTCAACTGGCCCCGATCTGGAACCGCATCGGTGGCTTTGTCTATGGCCATGGCGAGCATTTTTACAACTTTGAGGGACTGCGCGCGTTCAAGGAAAAATTCGGCCCCGAGTGGAGCCCGACCTATCTGGCCTGCCCCGGTGGCCTGGCGGCCCCGCAAATCCTGTATGAAGTCAACATCCTGATCTCAGGTGGGCTTCGTGGTCTGTTCAAAAGACGAGGTTTGGCATGATCATCAACTTTGAGACCCACGCATCGAACGAACGCACCTTCCTGGCATGGGTGCGCACGGCTGTCGCCATCGTGGGCTTCGGTCTGGCAACGGCACGGCTTGGCAACCAACCGTCGCCCTGGTGGTCTGAAATGCTGATGCTGGTAGCGGGTGGCGTGGTCATCTTGATTGCCTGGGTCAGGATGCGCCATGTCCGCAAACGGATCGACAATCCTGACCGCCTTCCCGACGACTCGGACGCGGCCGAGTTTTTCCTGCTGCTGTTGATCGTCGCGCTGTTCTTCCTGCTGGGGAGCTTTGCAGTCCATGTTGGGTGACACCCTCAACCCCGCCCATGCGCGCCCACGCCCACACAGGTCGATCCTTCGATTGTGGTTCACGTTTCTGTTTCTTGCCACCATGTTGGCGGCCAATCTTCTGTCCGGCAGCATTGGTCAAGACCTGCCGGGCCGGATCCTTGCGGATTGGGGTATCGGCTATAATTCCGTGATGTCGGGCGAGGTCTTCCGGCTGATTACCGGAACCTTTCTGTCGCATGATCCCGGCATGGCCCTTCGGCAGTTTCTGTTTGCGGCAACCGTGATCGGCTACGCCGAATGGATGCAAGGCTCGGCCCGAACCGCGGCTCTCTTTTTCGGCCTCGATATCGTTGCAACGCTGCTCTTGCTTGGCTGCATCGGATGGGGAGCAGGTGTGATCGACCTGGCCGCAACGAATGATGTCGGCATGTCGATCGGTGGCTTTGGCCTGATCGGCACGATCATGGCACGCTGGCAATATGCATGGCTTTGGCTTGCTGCAACCTTGTTGGCGATCGCTTTGAAGTTCGCCGTGGCGCCGGAGGTCTTGGCCGATAGCGGCCATGTTCTGGCACTGGTTCTGGGTTTTGCCCTGCAAATCTTTGTGTCGGCCCTTACCAATTCAAGGAAATCGGACCATGCGCGATAAAGGGTCTTTTACCGAAAAAGCCACGTCCACCGCTGCTGCGGTGGCGGGGCGCAAGGGAATGCTGCCCTTCCTGCTGGCGTTCCTGGCCAGTTGCGCCGCGCCCCAACGCACCACCTACACGCTTGCCGATCTACGCGACGTAATGGTTCCCGGTTATCACCAGATCCGGTTCTACGCTGACATGTCCACTGCCGATCTGGCGGCGCAGCGCGATCACTTCCTGCCACGTGGCGCCGGGTCGGACGGGCGGTCAACCTGGCTCGTGCTGTCCTCTGGTGGGGCGGGCGGGGCGTTTGGCGCAGGTCTCCTGACTGGCTGGTCCGCGCGGGGTGACCGGCCGCAATTCGATCTGGTCACCGGGGTCAGCGCAGGGGCCTTGCTTGCGCCCTTTGCCTTTGTCGGCTCGGCAGCCGATGACGATCTGGCAACCCTGTTCACCGAAGCCTCTGTTGCCCCGCTCAATCGCAGCCGCTCGCTGCTGGCCGGCATATTGGGACAAAGCGCCATATCCAGAAAACCTTTCCGCGCGCTGATAGATGCACATATCGACGCCGATCTGATTGTTCAGATCGCGGCCCGGCACCGCTCGGGGGCCCGGCTCTTGATCGTCACGACCAACCTTGATGCCGAACGCAGCGTGGTCTGGGATATCGGCGCCATCGCTGCCTCAGACAATCCCGACAAGCTGCGCCTTATCGGTGATATTCTGGAAGCATCGGCCAGCATTCCGGCCATCTTCCCCCCGGTGCGCATCAACGTGTCCGGCAATGGCACCTCATTTCAGGAACTTCATGCCGACGGCGGGGCGATCCGGCAGCTTTATCTTTTTCCAGATGCGTTTTACAGCACCGCAGACCTTGACGGACTGCGTCCCGATATCTTTGTGATCGTGAACGCCGAACTCGCCCCCAGCTTCAGCGTCGTCCCGCAAGAGTCCATCCGCATTGCGGAGCGCGCCCTGTCATCGCTGGAAAAATCGAGTGCCGCGCGCAGCGTCGCGGAAATGACTGAATTCGCGCGACAAAATCGGGCCACATTCCGGTTAGCCTTCATCGACCGCTCAATTCCGGCCGACCGTCGCATTCCGTTCGATCCCAACTACATGCAGCGGGCATACGATCTTGGCCAGGCCAAAGGACGCGCTGGGGCCTGGGAATTTGGCCCCCCGATCGGAACTGGCCTACTAGAGCAGAAATGATGGGTCGACTACAAAACCCACCAGGCCGCTCCCGTCGCAGCAGGCAAGGCTGACAATGCGAGCGTGCCGCCTGAGACGACGATCGCCAGACCAACCCCGGCCCCGCCAATATAGACCTGCAGGCCCACGGCAATCCGCTTGTCAGTCGTGATTTAGCGCCGGTTCGCAAAGATCGGCTGCGGCAGCACCTCCTCTTCGGAAATGACCCCTGCTGGTTCAGAATGCCGGAACCCGCTTCGCGGACTTCGTATGTGTGGAGGGAGTCATCGCTGATTGACATGGTGGTGCATCCCCTGATGCATTGTCGAACGCGCACGCACCGATGCCGAAGGCAGCGGGCGCCTTGCCTTCGCGCCGCATCTGCACCCAGGCCACTTCAACCATCATGATCGCGTTTTTCTTAACAATCCCGATCAGCGGCGGCATCAACTCTGCGGTCGCAGATAGCTATCCTGACCTGTAACAGTGGCAGATCTTCTCATGACAGGGAATAGTCGTATTCCATGATCACGTCACAGCTTTTGCCGGCCGATTGGATCTGCATCACGACCGTGCGTGCAAACGCCGCCTCCAGCGTGTTGCGCAGCGCGCGGGCCGAGAAGCAATGCTTCGATCTGCGGGATTACCGCGCGGATTGCATCCATCACCTCGACCGTATTCGCACCCCGCTGGTGCTGGATCGCCAGGGCGATGGCCGCGGCACCGTTCAGCCAACTGCCCTGATTCAGAATGTCCATGATATCGATAGCGCGGGCCACGTCGCCCCACCGCACGGTCCGTGCCATTCGGCTGGGCGATGATCAGCGTCAAGGCGTCAGCGGGGTCTGCTGGGTGGCAACACCGACCGTCATCGCCTGCGTGCTGTATTGCAGGCTACCGGTTGGCGTTGACGTCATTTTTGACGATAATTGGCGCGCCGCCCGGGCACTGATCGTGCTGACCCCGGCAATCGTCTCGAATTGCTTGATCAGCGGTGTTGCCACTGATGCTGCCATCACGTCGGGCGAAGAATTGGCCAACTGGGCCGAAACACCGATCGGCCGGCAGTCAAATGAAAATCTCGGAAATGCTCATTCACCAACCCCCCGGCCGGCAGCCCGTCGCTCAACCCAGGGATGTCACCGACGTGCATTGCCACGGTAACCTGTCGCATTGCGATGCTGGAATCCGTCTTGACCACAGGGACAACCGATCCCGCAGCCTGCGGTGCGACGGCGACACCTTGTATCAGCACCAGACAGACCTTGTTGCCAAAGCCTACCTGCACTGCCAAGGATTGGCCGGGCCATAAAGCGCCAGCATCATTCGCAAACTTCGCGCGCAACATCAATGTGCCGGATGCCGGATCAATTGCAGTGACGACAAAAAAACTGGCCCTGTCACTCGGGACTGGCCCGTTTCGGCAAGCATGGACCCTACCGAAACCGTCAGCGTCTCGTCGGCCAGCGCCTGTGCGCCAGATCCAAAGACGTTTCCGGAAATGCCAACTCTACCAGCACCGGGTTCAACTGGGTCAGGGGAACAATCGCCGTGCCCGCCCCCACAACTGCGTCAGCTGATCGCTGGCCAACCTGGCCCGATCAAATTTCAACGTCACTTCCGCCTCTGCCAGAACAACCCCTGCGGCATGGCTCGTTCCGGACGTGACCAACCGTTGTGTTTGGTCAAAGGTTGCCTGCGCGTCGCCCGGCCGGGCGATTAAGTCACCCGACTTGACCATGGCGCCATCCATGGCGACAAGATCAGCGACAAGCCTCGCAATGACGAAAGTGGGTTTCATTCTGCACCCTCCAAGCGGCCAGTTGATCGCAGAGGTCAAAACAGGTTTCGTCAAGCAAAGCGGCTTCAGCTGCCAGAATCATCAGCTTGTCGCCAGGCAAATACCCGCCCAGCATTACGTGGCGGTCAGAAATATTTTCAAACGTGTGGACCGCCCCGTTCTACCGGGTCACGGTATTTGTGGTATCGTCGATCGACGTCATCGTGCAAATGGTTTGATCTGTATAAGCCATCCCGCCCGCAAACAAGCGGTCGGGCAAACCGCTGCGCCAATGTTATTGGGTGCAAGAATTCAAATGCACCGCGACGAAAGATCGGACCTGGCAATCAGGTCTCGTTCCCGTCACAGACTGGCGCGATGGTGCGTACTGCCAGATGGAGTCCTTTGCGATCCTTGAGATAACCAAAACAGGATGCCTATGCCCAGAGCAAAGCCGTCCAGCGACACATTGGCCAAGGCGTCAAAAACGATCCGTTCTGCCCAAATGAACCGATGGTCGAAGATCATGGTATTATCCCGGGCGACGAATGTGGGCTGGTCGGATGGGCGGCAATGGGCATCGCAAAGCCGACCGCGCTGATGCCGAAGGACCAGAAGATCAGCGCCGATGATAGGCGGTGATCTTTTGGAGGGGCAATAAACCCAAGGATCGGGGTATCAAGACCACGGTTTAGAATTGGCGGTCCCAGACGTGGGATTTCAACCTACTATTTTGTCTCGCCTGCCTCGGCTTCAGCCCGCCCGAACTGGATCAATGGCGCCAAATCTTCAGACTAACCCTCGTCGTGTCGTTCCATCGCCGCGATCTTGCCGGACTGGTGTATCCAGCAGTCAGGCGGCATGGTCCGTGAAATGATACGCAATGCACCCCAGCCCCTTCCGCAAAGACCATTCGTTGAGATCACCTGAATATCCATAATCGGTAGCGCCGAAGGCCGCTTGCCCAGCCGTCTGTCGGCCTCTTTTAACACGGCAAGACATGCTCATAACATTGGTGACCCCAGACGGAAAACGCCTTCGGCCACACTGCGCAGATGTCCCGCCTTGGGCAGTCCTGACGTGCTGTGGCGCTCTTGCGCCAGATACCACGCCTCGAGCGCGGCGACGGACGCGACATCATACAGGAAAAGCGCGGTCTCGAAATTCAGCAGCATGCTGCGCACATCGAAATTCGCCGAGCCGACATAACCAAGGTCATCAATGATCCCGGTCTTGGCGTGGATCATGCCGTTTTGAAAGAGCAGAACCTGACAACCGGCATCCTGCATTTCGCGCAGGTAGGCGCCGCGCGCAAAGTCGGCCAGACTCTGGTTTGATTTCAGGGGCAGCAGAATGCGCACATCCACCCCGCGCTTGGCCGCAGTGGTCAGCGCCTTGCCCAGAAACTCGGTCGGAAGAAAGTAGGGGGTTGTGATCCAGACCCGCCGCGAAGCGGTATGGATTGCATTGACCAACGCGTCATGCAGCGGATCGCCCGCCGTGTCGGGGCCAGATGGCACCAGCTGCGCCACTGCGGTTCCCGCCTTGGGTTGGGAAGCGGGCGGCCCAGACAAGGCGGCCTCCCCTCCTGCCACGGCCCAATTCGACCGGAATATATCCGCAAAGGTACTGGTCGCGGGGCCTTGCAAAAGATAGGCCAGATCCGTCCACCGATCAGCCCGGTGCGTGGTGCCCATGTATTCCGTCCCGACATTCATCCCGCCCGCAAAGACCTGCACACCGTCTGCAATCACCATCTTTCGGTGGTTGCGCAGATTGAGATGCCCGCTATCAGGGCGCTGCAAAAGCGGAGAGAAGTACAAGACCTCTCCACCCGCTTCGGTCAGGGCGCGCAACGCTACACGGGGCGGTTTCAGGTTGCCGAACCGGTCCATCAGCAGGCGCACGCGGACGCCGTCTCGGGCTCTGTCGGTCAACGCGTTGACAAAGGCAATGCCAACCTCGTCGCGGGCTACAATGTAGAACAGGACATCCAGCTGCGTCTTGGCCGACCTGCACAGATCCATCAGCGCGGAATAGGCCTCGTGATCTGTGGCCAGCAACTGGACCCTGTTCCCGTCGGTTGCCGGTGGTATCCCGTAGGTCGCAAACAGCGCGGCCACGCCTGACGGCGCGGTCTCGGGCCTTGGGTAAACCGTTTCCCGAAAGGCGATAGGCTGGAACCGCCTGCCCCGCTTGCGAAACCCCAAGGCCAGAAACAGTGGAATCGCGATGTAGGGGACCAGAATGATGAACAGCAGCCAGGCCGCAGTTGACTGCGGGGCGCGGCGTTGCTGCAAGATAACCACAGCCGTCACCAGCGCCAGCAGTGTGACAAGAACGACCCCAAAATGCGCCAATAGCCAGTTCATGTTGCAGGGTACCCCCTCCCAGGGATGTGGGTCGATTTGTTTGAACCAGCTGCCGGCGGCGCTTTGCTGGGTGTCCGGTTACTGTGTCGCCGCACCGGGCATTGGGTGTTTATATTTGGCGCGATCGCGGGGTTTCGCGTCAAGGGATGCAGCTTGTTACGGTTCAGATGCACCTAGGGACCCTGAGCCAACACGGCCTTGGGTCTTTTCGCCCCTGATCGCCGCAGCAGAAACTTTCGCCTATCAGACAGGGCTGTGGGTTGACCTGTGTCAGCTTGCCACGGCCATCCGCGCAGTCGTTGCTGGGCAACCCCACCTTTCCGACCTGATCAGCATGGCACCCCGCCCAATGGCGGTCAACCAATCGCCTAAACCTGCCACTGTCATCCATGTTTGCCTACGCAGCGCCCGCAATCCCCGCTGTTCTGGGGCGCATGATCCGCCCGGGGCGCAAACACTACATTCTTGTTAGTTTGAGCAGATGCTCACGCAAGAAATGACACAGATCAACGACTCACAAAAATTCGACGCCCAGTTTCGACCCATACAAAATCAACCAATGCCTTCACGCCTCTCCTGAAAGGAAAGCGAGATGAGTCATCTGTTGGATCGCCTGAACTTCTTCAGATCCATCCGAAAGGATACTTTCGCGGGAGGCCATGGCCAGACCACGATAGAAAATCGCGATTGGGAAGACACCTACCGGAACCGCTGGCGGCACGACAAGATCGTGCGCTCTACCCACGGGGTGAATTGCACCGGGTCATGCAGTTGGAAGATCCATGTCAAATCCGGGATCGTGACATGGGAAACCCAGCAGACCGACTATCCCCGCACCCGCCCCGATATGCCCAATCATGAGCCGCGGGGCTGTGCGCGGGGTGCCAGCTACAGCTGGTATCTGTATTCGGCCAATCGGGTGAAGACGCCGCTGATCCGCGGGCGGCTGATGAAGCTGTGGCGGGCGGCCCGCGCGACGATGGCGCCGGTTGCGGCCTGGGCCTCTATTCAGGCCGACCCGAAGCAGCGCGAAAGCTATACGCGGATTCGCGGCAAAGGCGGCTTTGTCCGCGCCACCTGGGATGAGGTGACCGAGATCATCGCGGCCGCAAACGCCTACACAACCAAGACCTATGGACCCGACCGGGTGTTCGGTTTTTCGCCGATCCCAGCGATGTCGATGGTCAGCTATGCGGCGGGGTCACGGTATCTGTCGCTCTTGGGCGGCACCTGCATGTCGTTTTACGACTGGTATTGCGACCTGCCGCCCTCCAGCCCGCAAACCTGGGGCGAGCAGACCGATGTGCCGGAAAGTGCTGATTGGTATAACTCGGGCTTCCTGATCCTCTGGGGATCGAACGTGCCGCAGACGCGCACCCCGGACGCGCATTTCTATACCGAGGCGCGCTATCGCGGCACTAAATCAGCAGTGATCAGCCCGGATTATTCCGAAGCGGCAAAGTTCGGCGATATATGGCTAAATCCGCAGGCGGGCACCGATGCGGCGCTGGCGATGGCGATGGGCCATGTGATCCTGCGTGAATACCATCTTGACCGGCAGGTGCCCTATTTTCAGGATTACACCCGCAAATATTCCGATTTTCCGCTGCTGGTGCGGCTGGACGAAAAGGACGGCCGGTTGATCGCGGGCCGCATGCTGCGCGCGGCGGATTTTGCCGACGGGCTGGCCGAGGCGAACAACCCGGATTGGAAGACCGTCGGGCTGGATGCAAAAAGCGGCAAGGTCGTCGTGCCCAATGGCTCAGTCGGGTTCCGCTGGGGACAGGACGGCAAATGGAACCTTGAGGAACAGGCCGCCGGGGGCAAGGCGGTCCTGAAGGACTCGCTGATCGCCGAGGCTGACCATGACGATGTGGTGGGCGTCGATTTCCCATATTTCGGCGGTGAGGCACATGAGCATTTTGTGGCCGATATGCGGGGCGCAGTGTTGACGCGCAATGTTCCGGTCAAGCGGCTGACCCTGAAGGACGGTGAGGCGCTGGTGACGACGGTGTTCGATCTTTTCTGCGCCAATTACGGGCTGGACCGGGGATTGGGCGGCGAGAATGTGGCGGTGTCGTTTGATGACGATCAGCCCTTCACGCCCGCTTGGGCCGAACGCATCACCGGGGTAAAACGCGACCGCATCATCGCGGTGGCGCGTGAATTCGCCACCAATGCCGAAAAGACCAATGGCAAGTCGATGGTCATCCTGGGGGCCGGGCTGAACCATTGGTATCACATGGATATGGCTTATCGCGG
>JBATPI010000133.1:0-12838 GCA_049291415.1 Paracoccaceae bacterium
TGAAGCGCATCCTGCGAAAATACGGCTACCCGCCGGATTTGGAGGACGCCGCTGTTCAAGGCGTTCTCGCGCAGGCAGAAGCAATGCTGTCGGACATAGCAGTTAGCCAGCGAGCATAATGCGTTGCGAACCATTGCCAACGCACTCAGCTACCATGCCCCCTCGGATTCATCGTCCACCGCCACTTGAGGTGGAAACGCGATCATTTCCGATCCCAGTCTCCACCGACCAGTGAAAGGTTTTACGAAAAGGGTCCCCAATCGTGTGAGGTAAATTGATTATATATCAATACATTATGGGCTGAACACCAAATCAGCACAGTCCTCAGCTTCAGAGAATATCGGCCAAGAGAGAGCTATTCCAAGCCACATCACAGGGGTGTCAGTGTTTGGACAATTTTGCACAAGCCTTGAAAACAAAAAGAAAATCCGGTCCCAGAACGAACGGGAGAATGTTTTCACTTGGGCAAGTGGCGGAGGAGGTGGGATTCGAACCCACGGTGGGCTTGCACCCACGTCGGTTTTCAAGACCGGTGCGTTAAACCGCTCCGCCACTCCTCCGACAGCGCTCCTTTACGGGCTGAATAGTGATTCTGAAAGGGCACGGTTGCGGTGAAATCCGCTGATCGTGATGGGGTCGGGATGGCTCGGCCCTTTCCAGAGTGTTTTCCTGCCGGTATGATGCGCGAAATTCGCCTGTTTTCCCTTTGGGACCCTGGGCGAAGGGCAGACCACTCCGCAGCCTGGCTGTGGGCAAATAAATCAGCGCGGCGCACAAGACCGCGCAGGAATGAGGGCATTTATGGCACGTGCAGCACTCTGGCCTTTCGCAATTCTGACCGGGGCCACCCTGGCCCTGGCGGCCTGTGAACCCGGCGCAGGCACCATGGTTGATAGGCCTGCGGGCAGCGAAGCCCCGGCAAAGGCACAGAAGTCCACCCGTCTGGTGGACCGCGACGTAGAAGCGCCAGAGGTGTTTCAGGTGACCGATCAGGCGCTGTGGGACGGGCGGCCGTCCCTGGGCGGGGTCTGGGTTGCCTCGCCCGACACCAAAGATCCTGAGCGGGTGATCATGCGCAACCCGGCCAACGGAAAATTCGTCATTGGTGCGCTGTTCCGGCGTGAGCGCGACAATCCCGGCCCGACCTTGCAGATCTCATCTGATGCTGCGGCGGCCTTGGGTATATTGGCCGGCGCGCCGTCCAAACTGTCAATCACTGCGCTGCGCCGTGAAGAGGCACCGGAAACCGCCCCGACCTCTCCCATTCTGGACAGTGCCGAGACGGTGGGCGGCAGCAAAGCCGTTGCCGGGACCACGCCGGACGCTGTCGCCTCGGGCGGGGTCGAGACGATGACACTGGACGCGGGCGGAGCGGCCAAACCGGGCGCAAAACCGGGCAAAGCGCCAAAAACCGCGAAAAAGCCCGCAGACACCGTCGCAGCCGCAGGGGCCGCAATTGCGGCGGCCGATCCGGCAGCCAAACCCGCCCCGGTCGCTGCGGCGGGCAAACGGATCCAGATCGGCATCTTCTCGGTCGAGGCAAACGCCAACCGTGCGGTGGACCAGTTGGCCAAGGCCGGTGTTCCGGCTGAGGTCCGCAAGGATTCAGCCAAGGGCAAGACCTATTGGTCGGTCACAGCGCGCGGCGACGCGGCCGCGCTGAAAAAGATCAAGGCGGCCGGGTTCGGCGACGCCTATTTGCTGAAGTGAAAGGAGCCGTCATGCTGCCCCGTCTGTCATTGCGTCTGCGCCTGACCATCGTGGCCCTGCTGCTGGCCGCCCTGCCCGCGCAGGCCTTTGACACGCAGGCACGCGCAGCCTGGGTCTATGACGTCACCACCCATACCGTGCTGATGGACAAGAACGCCGATGAGGCGCTGCCCCCCGCCTCTATGTCCAAATTGATGACCGTGAACATGCTGTTTGAGGCGCTGCGCGACGGGCGGGTGACGATGGACACCACCTTTGCCGTTTCATCCCGGGCCAAAGCGATGGGCGGCTCGACCATGTTCTTGCAAGAGACCGACCGCCCGACGGTGGAAGAACTGATCCACGGCATGATCATCAATTCCGGCAATGACGCCTGCGTGGTGGTGGCCGAAGGGCTGGCAGGCACCGAAGAGGCCTTTGCCCAGCAGATGACCGAACGGGCCCGCGCCTTGGGCATGACCTCGTCCGTCTTTGCCAACTCCAGCGGCTGGCCGGCCCCGAACCAGCGCATGTCGATGCGCGATCTGGGGATATTGTCGCAGCGGCTGATAGAGGTGTTTCCTGAATATTACCCGGTCTTTGCGCAGACTGAATTCAACTACAAGAACCGCGCGCCGGATAACCGCCACAACCGCAACCCATTGTTAAAGATGGGGATTGGCGCTGATGGGTTGAAGACGGGGCACACCACCGAGGCCGGATACGGGCTGGTGGGCAGTGCTGTGCAGGGCAACCGGCGGATCATATTTGCGATCACCGGCCTGACGTCAGACACCGCGCGGGCCGAAGAGTCAGAGCGGATCGTGGGCTGGGCGTTTCGGCAGTTTGCCCAAAAGACCGTGGCCAAGGCAGGCGTCCGCGTGGCCGAGGCAGAGGTGTTCATGGGCGATGCCGCGACCGTGGGCCTGATACCGGCCGAGGATCTGTCGCTGTTGGTGCCCGCCCTGGTGCAGGACAAGATCGACGCCGAAGTGATCTACAAGGGTCCGCTGATTGCCCCGATCGAGGCGGGAACCCCGGTGGCCGAACTTGTCGTGCATGTGCCCGACCTGCCCGATCACCGGATCCAATTGGTGGCGGAAACCAGCGTCGGCAAGGCTGGGTTCCTGCGGCGTCTGTCAACGGCGGCGGGCGATCTATACGATCGTTACCTTGGCGATGCGGCTCCGGCGACCTGAATGTCGGGCCGGTTCCTTTCGTTCGAAGGCATTGACGGGTCTGGTAAATCCACCCAGGCCCGGCGGCTGGCCGAGGCCCTGCAGACGCGCGGCCATACGGTGACCTTGACACGCGAACCGGGGGGCAGCGCGGGGGCCGAAGAAATTCGCCGTCTGGTGCTGGAAGGTGCCACCGACCGCTGGTCGGCCGAGACCGAGATCCTCTTGTTCACTGCCGCCCGGCGCGATCATCTGGAAAAGACCATCCAGCCCGCATTGACGCGCGGTGATGTGGTGATCTGTGACCGTTTTGCGGATTCAACGCGAATCTTTCAGGGCATCACGCGGGGCGATCTGACAGGAGTCGTCGACCGGCTGCATGATCTGATGATCGGGGTTGAGCCGGATCTGACGCTGTTGATTGACCTGGAACCTGCGGCGGGGCTGGCGCGTGCGACAGCCCGCGCCGGGGCCGAGATGCGGTTTGAGGATATGGGCCTGGCCTTTCAGACCCGCGCACGCGAGGGGTTTCTGGCGCTGGCCGCCCAACATCCGCGCATTCGCCTGATCGATGGGGATCGCGACGCCGACGCAGTGGCGGCTGATGTACTGACGGTCGCCTTGGCCGCGCTGTAGCAACAAGAGCCGCCTTGCGACCCATTGAGGGCCCCTGCGGCGGCGTTGTCACGGAGTGTGCTTGTGGGCGTTTCGCGGGGTGGTAAAGATGTAAGAGTGATTGAAAAAGACCAATCCTGACAGATCGTGCGGACAGGTGACCGCGCGCCCTTTCCCCCGGACGCAGGCTGGTGCAAAGTCTGGCCATGTCTGATCCATTGCCCGAACCCGACCGCGCCGAGGGCGCCCCGCATCCGCGCGACACCGCCCATTTGATTGGTCACATGGCGGCGGAAGAGGCGTTTCTATCCGCCTTTCGTCAGGGGCGGTTGCATCATGCCTGGCTGATTACCGGGCCCAAAGGCGTGGGCAAGGCGACCTTGGCCTGGCGGCTGGCGCGGTTCTTGCTGACCACGCCCGAGGATGACGGCGGCATGTTCGCCCCTGCCCCGCCCGACACGCTGGATACGCCTGACGACCACCCGGTCTGTCGCCGGATGCGCAGCCTGGCCGAGCCACGTCTGGCCCTGTTGCGCCGTGTCCCGAATGAAAAGCGCACGGCCCTGTCGCAGGTGATCAGCGTCGATGAGGTGCGCAAGCTGAAATCATTTTTCACCATGTCGGCAGCCGATGGGGGCCGCCGGGTCGCCATCGTAGATGCGATGGATGAGATGAACACCGCAGCCGCCAACGCGCTCTTGAAGCTGCTGGAAGAGCCGCCCGCCGGGGTGACCTTTCTCTTGGTGGCACATCAGCCGAACCGATTGCTGCCGACTATCCGCTCGCGCTGCCGCACCTTGCGGCTGGTGCCGTTATCCGCGCCGGATCTGGCGGATGCGCTGACCCAGGCCGGGGGCGATATTGCACCCGAAGACCGTCAGGCCATGGGCGAATTGGCCAAAGGATCGGTGGGCGAGGCGTTTCGTCTGACCAATGCCAACGGTTTGCAAAGCTACGCCACCCTGATCCGCCTGTTGGCCGATCTGCCACGGCTGGACCGGCCGCGCGCGCTGACCTTGGCCGACAGTGCCGGGGGCAAGGCGGGGGCGGAAAAGTTTGACCTCTACATCACCTTGATCGACCTCTTTCTGGCGCGCCTCGCGCGGGCGGGCACCCTTGGCCAGTGCCCGCCAGAGGCGGCGCCGGGGGAATCCGATCTGATCGCCCGTCTGGCACCCGATGCAATTGCCGCCCGGGCCTGGGCCGATCTGGCCCAGACGCTGACCCTGCGCGCGCGCCGCGCGCGGTCGGTGAACCTTGACCCCGCCGCACTTCTCATGGATATCCTGCTTCGGATCGACGAGACTGCGGGCAAACTGCCTGCGCGTTAGCCCCCTTCGATGGTGCCCAAGATGCCCTCTGCCCCCCCTGCGCTGGTCGACAGCCATTGCCACCTGGACTTTGCCGATTTCGACGGTGAGTTAGAGGCGATCATCGCGCGTGCCCATGCGGCCGGGGTGGCCCGGATGGTCACGATCTGCACCAAGCCCGAAAACCTGCCCCGCGTCCGCGTCATTGCCGAGGCCAACCCCAGCGTCTGGTTCGCCTATGGCATCCACCCGATGAGCGTGGCCGAACTGCCCTTGACCACAGTCGCCGAACTGCTCATCACTGCGCAGCACCCCAAGATGGTTGGCATTGGTGAGACCGGGCTGGATTACCATTACACCGCCGACAGCGCTGAAGTGCAGCAGACCAGCCTGCGTATTCATATCCAGGCTGCGCAGGAAACCGGCCTGCCCTTGATCATACACGCCCGCGCAGCAGATGATGATATGGAACGGATTCTGGCCGAAGGCATGGCCCGCGCGCCTTATGCTTGCGTCATGCATTGCTTTTCCTCGGGCCCCCGGCTGGCCGAGGCCGCGTTGGAAATGGGGTTTTATCTGTCGATGTCGGGCATTGCCACATTCCCCAAAAGCGGCGATCTGCGCGCGATCTTTGCCGCAGCGCCCCTGGACCGGATTCTGGTAGAGACCGACAGCCCCTATCTGGCCCCGATCCCGCACCGTGGCCGCCGGAATGAGCCCGCCTTTACCGCCCATACCGCCCGCACTGGCGCGCAGCTGTTCGGCGTGACCGAGGCTGAATTCGCCGCCGCCACCACTGCCAATTTCGACCGGCTGTTTACCAGGGCGGCGCTGCCGCAACCGGCCATCTGATGGCCCGGCTGATCTTTACCATTCTGGGCTGTGGATCATCCGGCGGTGTGCCGCGGATCGGCGGCGATTGGGGCGTTTGCGATCCCGAAAATCCAAAGAACCGCCGCCGCCGCTGCTCACTGCTGGTGCAGCGCGAAACCACGGCGGGCACCACAACGGTGCTGATCGACACATCGCCGGACATGCGTGAACAGCTACTGGATGCGGGCGTGGATGCCTTGGATGCGGTGGTCTACACCCATGCCCATGCCGACCACATGAACGGCATCGACGATCTGCGCCAGCTGACCTACCGGATGCGGCGGCGCATCCCGGTCTGGGCCGACGGCCCGACCCAAGAGGCGCTGCTGTCACGTTTTGGCTATGCCTTTGTGCAGCCGCATGACAGCCCCTATCCGCCGATCCTGGATCTGCACAGCATCAAAGGCCCCGTGACCATCACCGGCGCCGGCGGCGACATCGGGCTGACCCCGTTTCGCGCCGACCATGGGTCGAGCGAGGCTTTGGGCTTTCGCATCGGCCCTCTGGCCTATCTGCCCGACGCGGTGGATATTCCCGAAGACAGCTGGCCGCATCTGATGGGGTTGGACTGCTGGATCGTCGATGCCCTGCGCCGCAAGCCGCATCCGACCCATGCCCATCTGGGCCTGACGCTGGACTGGATCGCCCGCGCCAAACCGGCCCGCGCCGTGCTGACCGATATGCATATCGACCTGGACCATGCCGCCCTGGCGGCTGAATTGCCGCCCCATATCCACCCCGCCCATGACGGCATGCAGATCAGCTATGACAATCAGCCCTGACCTGCGGTCCTGCTGCACCGGATCCGCGCGCCCATGTCGGCGCTGATAGACGTC
Organism: Paracoccaceae bacterium; assembly: GCA_049291415.1. Taxonomy (GTDB): domain Bacteria; phylum Pseudomonadota; class Alphaproteobacteria; order Rhodobacterales; family Rhodobacteraceae; genus Pseudogemmobacter. The sequence continues at coordinate 6,502 of JBATPI010000133.1, forward strand.
ATCCTGCCGGTGTTTCTGGTGCTGGGCTTTGGCTATCTGGCCGCCCGCACCGCCCTGCTGACAGAGCCTGCAATAGATGCGCTGATGCGCTTTGCCCAGAATATCGCGGCCCCCTTACTGCTGTTTGTCTCAATCGCGCGGCTGGATCTGGGGTCGGCCTATGACACCGGCCTGATGCTCAGTTTCTACACCGGGGCTTTTGCGGGCTTTGCCTTGTGCTTTGCCGGTGCGCGCTGGGTCTTTCACCGCCCGCTGACCGATGCAGTCGCCATCGGATTTGCAGGCATGTTTTCAAACACCCTGCTCTTGGGTCTGCCGATCACCGAGCGGGCCTATGGCGCGCAGGCGCTGGCCGGCAATTACGCCATTATCTCGGTTCACGCGCCGATCCTTTACGGCTTTGGCATCACGCTGATGGAATGGGCGCGCACGCGGGGGCATGGGCTGCCCTTGGTCCACCTGACGCGGCAGACGCTGAGGGCCATCTTCAGCCAGCCCTTGGTTCTGGGAATTCTGGCGGGATTTGCGGTGAACCTGACCGGCAATCCTTTGCCGCAGGTGGTCTGGGCCGCGGTTGGGATGATTGCTTCAACCGCCATTCCGCTGGCGCTGTTCGGCCTTGGCGGCGTCCTGGTGCGCTATCGGATCGAGGGCGATCTGGGCCCCGCCATCATGGTGACCTGTGCCGCCCTGGTGGTGCATCCGGCGATCACCTGGGCGCTGGGGCGCTATGCATTTGGGCTGAATGATGCGGGTCTGCGGTCTGCCGTGGTGACGGCGGCGATGGCGCCGGGGGTCAACGCCTATATCTTTGCCAATATCTACGGCGTCGGCAAGCGGGTCAGCGCCTCAGCCGTGCTGGTGGCCACGGTCGCGTCCATCATCACGGTCTGGGGCTGGCTGCACGTTCTGCCGTGAACGGGGACTAGCGCCCCGTCACCCCGCGAAGCCGGTCTGATCGCCGCCGCAACAGCTCGATCGTGGCCAGAAGGCCGATCGACAGGATCACCAGTAGCGTCGCCACCGCCAGAATGGCCGGGCTGATCGCCTCACGGATGCCATTCCACATCTGGCGCGGAATGGTCTGCTGATCGGGCCCCGCGATGAACAGCACCGCCACCACTTCGTCGAAAGAGGTGACAAAGGCGAACAGCCCGCCCGAGATCACGCCCGGAAGGATCAGGGGCATGATGACCTTGAAAAACGTCCGGCGCGGGTTCGCGCCCAGGCTGGCCGAGGCCCGGATCAGGGATTGGTCAAAGCCCGACAGCGTGGCGGTGACGGTGATGATCACGAACGGAATGCCCAACGTGGTATGGGCCAGGATCACCCCCAGATAGGTGCTGGTCAGCCGCCCGCACTCCATCCCGATCAACCCGCAGGGAGAGGAGTAGAAAAAGAACATCCCCGTCGCGATGATGATGATCGGCACGATCATCGGGCTGATCAGCACCGCCATGATGGTGCGGCGATAGGGCATCTCGGGGCGTGCCAGGCCCAGCGCGGCCAGGGTGCCCAGACAGGTGGCAAAGATCGTCGCCCAGAACCCGATGATGATCGAATTCTTGGTGGCCTTGACCCAGGCCGCATTGTCCCAGACATCGCGCCACCAGTTGCCGTCACGCACCGCATCGGGGGCCTGCATGCCATGCACCAACAGCTGATCATACCAGCGCAGACTAAAGCCCGCCGGGTCCAGCGTCAGCATCTCTTTCGAAAAGGTGAAATAGGCATCGGCATTGAACGACAGCGGAATGATGACCAGAATCGGCGCGATCAGAAAGATGAAGATCGCGGTGCAGAGCGCCAGAAAGACATAGTGCCAGACACGCTCGAGCAGGCTGGCATAGGGGGGAAGGATTACCATGTCAGATCACCCGAGCTTGAGGTTGTCGATGCCGACCAGCCGGTCATACAGCCAGTAAAGGGCCATGACCCCGACCAACAGCATCGCCGACAGGGCGGCGGCCATTGACCAGTTCGATTTCGACATGTGGAACTGGATAAAGTTCGAGAACATCTGCCCATCGGCCCCGCCGACCAGCGCGGGCGTGATGTAATAGCCCACGGCCAGAATGAACACCAACATCGCCCCCGCGCCGATCCCCGGCAGGGTCTGCGGCAAATAGATCCGGCGAAACGTGGTCCAGCTGGTGGCGCCCAGACTGCGCGCGGCGCGGGCATAGCTGGGCGGGATCACCCGCATCACCGAATAGAGCGGCAGGATCATGAAAGGCAGCAGGATATGCACCATCACGATGATCGTGCCGGTCTGGTTGTACATCATGTCCAAACGGCCATCGTCGCTGATCAGGCCCAGGTTCACCAAGGCACCATTGATCACGCCCTGCCCCTGCAACAGCACGATCCAGCTGGTCGTGCGCACCAAAAGCGAGGTCCAGAACGGAAGCAGCACAAGGATCATCAAAAGATTGGCCTTGGCCATCGGCAGAACCGCCAGCAGATGTGCCACCGGAAAGCCGATCAGCAGGCAGATGATGGTGATGATCGCCGACAGCAGAATCGTCTTGAAGAACGATGACAGATAGATGCGATAGTTCTCTGGCACCTTTTGCAGCGATCCGTCCGGCCCCCGCTCCATATCCAGCGCGGCGATGTAGAAATCGGCGGTGATCGTTGCGGCAGAAGACTGCATCGCCTGCCAGACCGCCGGGTCGCCCCATTTCGGATCCACCGCCAGAAACGCCTCACGGTAGGGGGGCGCCAGATCATCAGCCACGCGCACCGTCTTGGTGAACAATGAACGGGTTTCCGACAGGGTATAGTTGACCCGGGTTCCGGCCTCACCGGCGCTGCGGTTGGCCTTCATGGTGCGGAAATCTTCGGCCAGGGCGGCATAGGCGGCCTCATCCGGGGCGGTTCCGGCGGCGTGGTCATTCAGCCAGGCCGAAACCACCGGCGCATTGGAATAGAACCCGTCATGATGGACGGACCGGAACAGCATCTGCATGATCGGGATCACAAAGGTCAGGATCACAAAGGCCAAGAGCGGCAGCACCAGCAAGAACGCCCGGCGTTTGGACCGCGCCTGCGCAGCCAGCAGCGCGGCCTTCAGCGGGCGGCCATCGGCCGTTGTCAGTAGGGGCGCGGTGGCGGCGGCATCGGTCATGCTACGGGGTCACTCCGGCAAGGGGGCTAGGATGGATGCGAAATAGGCCTGATCCTCAGCCGACAGCTGCGGCACCATCACCCGCGTGGTGTAAGAGCCGTGCAACTTGCCCTCAGCGTCCCACCAGGACCAGTCGGAAATATCGGTCAGCAACACTTGGGCCGGGTCACCCTGGGTGCCCGCAAAATCAACCGGTTGATTGGCCAGAACACCAATCGCGGCGGTATCGGTCAGCGCGGTTACGGTGACCCAGATATGCTCAACACTGGTGTCATCCAGAATCGGGTGGGCCCATTTGACCAGAAAATCGCCCTGCGACAGATCGGCGGTCGCGGCCTGGGCCACGAACAATGGCAGTTTGGCTTTGGCCTCGGCAATGGCGGCGTTCATCGCAGCGTCATCAGCTTCTACCATCAACGTGTCGGCATCAGCCTGACCCGCGGACAGAAATGGCCCCGTCAACAAAAGGGCGGCAAGGAGCAGGGGCAGAACGCGCATGGGAGACTCAATTTTATGACACGAAAAATGGCGCGAGGGGTGTTTCCCCTCGCGCCCGCAGTGATCAGTTCGACGCCAACCAAGAGTTGAAACGCTCACCCAACTCTGTGTCCTTGTCGACCCAGAACTCAAACGAGGATTCCAGCGCATTCGTCATGTTCTCGGCTGCCGTCGGCAGGTTCGGGCCCATGATGGTCTTGCCATCCTTGAAGATGATGTCTTCCTTCAGCGCCGATTTACGGGCCGGGCCGTAGCTGATGTTGGACGACAGCGCGCGCAGACCGTCGGTCGAGGTGGTCCAGGCGATGAACTTCATGGCGTCCTCCAGATGGGGCGCGCCTTTCGGAATGGCATACATCTCGTTCTCATAGACCTGGCCATCCCAGACGATCTTGAAGGGCTGATTCTCGCCAATCGCGGCGTTGAAGATGCGGCCGTTGAAAGCGGTGGTCATCACCACTTCGCCATCCGCCAAAAGCTGCGGCGCCTGGGCACCGGCTTCCCACCAGACAACGTCCTTCTTGATGGTATCCAGTTTCGCAAAGGCGCGGTCCAGACCTTCGGGGGTGGACAACGTGGCATAGACATCAGCCGGGGCGACGCCATCGGCCAGCAGAGCAAATTCCAGCACCGTCTTTGCGCCCTTTTTCAAACCGCGCTTGCCGGGGAATTTTTCCAGGTCAAAGAAATCGGCGGCGGCCGTGGGGCCCGCACCTTCGGCGAACTTCGACGCGTCATAGGCAAAAATGCTGGCCCAGATGTCGGTCGAAACCGCACATTCGGTCACGGCGCCGGGCAGGAAATCTTCCATCGCCGGGGTGCCGTCGCTGCCGGCGGGCAGTATGGCAGGGTCGATCGGCTCCAACAGGCCTTCGTCGCAAAGGCGGATGGCGTCAGCATATTCCAGAGAGGCCACGTCGATGGTGACGTTGTTGGCCTCAACCATCGCCTTGATCGGCGTGGATGGGTTGTCGGCATCGACCATCGTGGTCGGGATGCCGGTTTCAGCGGTGAACGGCTTTAGATGTGCGTCGGTCTGGGCCGCACCATAGGCGCCGCCGAACGACATCACGATCACGTCGGCATTGGCCGCAAAGGCAAAACCCGACAGCGCAGTGGACAGGGCAAGGATCTTTTTCATTGGCAGACTCCAGTGGTTTGGTGGACGTTTCAGGGTTTGATCCGGCCGCAGCAGCAGTGGCCGGACAGGGGATCAAGGGTCAAGCGCGCGGGCGTCCTGTGGATGCCAGCCCACCTGGATCTTGTCGCCGGGCGTCAGCCTGGTCTGGCTGATCGTATTTCGCATTTTCATGACAAAATCATCTGATCCGGCGACCCGCAACCGGGCGCGCAGAATATCACCCATGTAAATCATTTCCAGCACATCGGCGCTGATGGTATGGGCGCCGGCCGGCATCATCTCGGGTTTGAATTCCACCCGCTCTGGGCGGATCGAGACCAGGGTCTGTTGGCCCTTTTCACGCACGTTGACGGGAGTGGCGTCGATCAGCTCACCCGTCGCCAGACGCACCAGTGCCTTGTCGCCCGACAGCTCTTCGATGGTTCCCAGCAGCTTGTTGTTCTCACCGATGAACTGGGCGACAAAGCTGTTTTCGGGGCGTTCATACAGATCCGAAGGCGGAGCCAACTGCTGGATGCGGCCATCATTGAAGACGGCAACGCGGTCCGACATCGTCAGCGCCTCACCCTGATCATGGGTAACATAGACCACAGTGATGCCCAGACTTTCGTGCAAGCGTTTGATCTCGAACTGCATATGCTCACGCAGTTGTTTGTCCAGCGCGCCCAGGGGTTCGTCCATCAAGACCAGTTTGGGGTCAAACACCAGCGCACGGGCCAAGGCGATGCGCTGCTGCTGGCCACCCGACAGTTGCGCGGGGCGGCGGTTGATGAAATCGCCCATCTGCACCATGTCCAGCGCATGCTTGATCTTGGCCTCACGGTCAGATTTGCCCATGCTGCGCACTTCCAGCGGGAAGGACAGGTTTTCGCCCACCGTCATATGCGGAAACAGCGCGTAATTCTGGAACACCATACCGATGCCGCGCTTATGCGGCGGCACCATGTTGATGTTCTGGCCGTCAAGACGGATCTCGCCGTTGGTTGCGGTTTCAAACCCGGCCAGCATCATCAGACAGGTGGTCTTGCCGCTGCCCGACGGCCCCAGCATGGTCAGAAACTCGCCCTTGGCGATGGTAAGGTTCAAATCCTTTACGACCAGCGAAACGCCGTCGTAGCTTTTCTGAACATGATCGAAGACGACGAAAGCGTCGTTCCGGGGGGCATCGGCCAAACCCTGTCTCTCCCTGATACTGCGGCAGGTTGTCCCACCCGCGTGTTGACCTCAAGTAAACGGATGCAGCCCGCGATTGCAACGGGCAAACGGATGCGATTGCGGGAAATTCGAATATGAGAATGGGGTTTTTCGGGACAGTTGCCCCCGCCGGGTTGCGCGCGCGCCCGGTCAGTCGGCGGCGCAGCGATGCTGGCTGGAAAGCGGCTCACCCGGCGGCTGAATCTGATCGAATCCATGCAAAGTGCGGGTTGACAGACCGTCCAGAACACGCGGCCCGTAAATCGTAGCCAGCAGCCCCGGCAACCGCAGCGCCAGCGCCAGCCCCGGCACCGCCCGCGCGATTTCGGCGCGGGATTCGGCGGCCAGCCCGGCCAGACCCGCAGGCCCCGGCC
>JBATPI010000134.1:0-2090 GCA_049291415.1 Paracoccaceae bacterium
AGCCTGTTCTCTCCCAACGATGTGCCCGATCTGCACGACTTGTTCGGTGCCTCTTTTGAGAAGGCTTACATGGCCTACGAAGAAAAAGGCCAACGCGGAGAGATCAAGCCGTTCAAACAAGTCCCCGCGACAGACATGTGGCGCAAGATGCTTTCGATGTTGTTTGAAACCGGCCACCCTTGGATCACCTTCAAGGACGCCTGCAACGTGCGCAGCCCGCAACAACACGTGGGCGTTGTGCACAGCTCCAACCTTTGCACCGAAATCACGCTCAACACCAGTGACACGGAAACCGCCGTCTGTAACCTGGGTTCGATCAACCTCAAGCAGCATTTGAAAGACGGCCAGATCGACCACGAGAAACTGCAGCGCACCATCAAGACCGCGATGCGCATGCTCGACAACGTGATCGACATCAACTTCTACGCAGTCAAAAAAGCCCGAGACTCCAACATGCGCCACCGCCCCGTGGGCATGGGCATCATGGGCTTCCAGGATGCGCTGTATGAGATGCGCATCCCTTACGCCTCCAACGATGCGGTGGAGTTCGCCGACAAGTCGATGGAAGCCGTCTGCTACTACGCCTACTGGGCCTCCACGGAGCTCGCCCGCGAGCGTGGCCGTTACGCCAGCTACAAAGGCTCGCTGTGGGACCAAGGCATTCTGCCGCTGGACTCACTCGACCTGTTGGCCAAAGAACGCGGTGGCTACGTGGACGCGGACCGATCCACATCGATGGACTGGGACGCCCTGCGCAACAAGATCGCCGCCGATGGCATGCGCAACTCCAACTGCGTCGCCATCGCGCCGACCGCGACCATCTCCAACATCATCGGTGTCGACGCCTCCATCGAACCTTGCTTCGGCAACCTCTCGGTGAAGTCCAACCTCTCCGGCGAATTCACCGTCATCAACGGCTACCTCGTGAAAGACCTGAAGCGCCTGGGCCTGTGGGACGACGTGATGGTCATGGACCTCAAACACTTCGACGGCTCGCTGCGCCAGATCGACCGTGTGCCGCAAGACGTGAAAGCGCTGTACGCCACGGCGTTTGAAGTGGAACCGCTGTGGTTGGTGGAAGCCGCTGCACGCCGCCAGAAGTGGATCGACCAGGCGCAGAGCCTGAACATCTACATGGCCGGCGCATCCGGCAAAAAACTCGACGACACGTACAAGCTCGCCTGGTTGCGCGGCCTCAAAACCACCTACTACCTGCGCACCACGTCGGCCACGCAAGCCGAAAAATCCACTGGCCGCACGGGTCAGCTCAACGCCGTGTCTGCTCACACACATGTCGCGTCAGCGGCCGCCGTGTCCAACGTTGAAGCGGACGATACACCCGCTACCGACATCAAGTTTTGCGCCATCGATGACCCCGGTTGCGAAGCTTGCCAATGAGGGAGCGCGCACGCTTGTAATGCGTTGCGGTGCAAGACATCACCATTTCGATGCACCACCGCAACACATCGCACGCGTCACACGTTTGACTTCTTGGCTTTTCTTCTCCGCGCTTCGATAATTCACCGAATTGGAAACCTCTATGTTGACCTGGGACGATCAAGTTACGCCCTCTCTGAAGCCCGCAGCGCCTTCCATGCCACCCCACTCTTCGGGTGCGCAAGCTCAACCGTCTTCCACTCCCATCGCTTCTGCAAAATCGGCCCCCGCTGCGCCCACCGCGCACCGCATCAACGCCGCCGACAAACGCATCATCAACGGCCAGACCGACGTCAACCAACTGGTGCCGTTCAAATACAAGTGGGCTTGGGAAAAATACCTCGCCACTTGCGCCAACCACTGGATGCCGCAAGAGGTGAACATGAGCCGCGACATCGCGCTCTGGAAAGATCCCAACGGCCTGACCGAAGACGAGCGCCGCATCGTCAAGCGCAACCTTGGCTTCTTCACCACTGCCGATTCGCTGGCAGCCAACAACATCGTGCTAGGCACTTACCGCCACATCACGGCGCCCGAATGCCGCCAGTTCCTGTTGCGCCAAGCCTTTGAAGAAGCCATCCACACCCACGCCTACCAATACATCGTGGAATCGCTGGGCCTGGACGAGTCCGAGAGCTTCAACGCCTACTACG
>JBATPI010000135.1:0-4495 GCA_049291415.1 Paracoccaceae bacterium
AGCGTCAACGCCCTCGGGTGCTGGCTTCCAACCCGCCGCATAATCCATCTTGCCAACATCGCTGTCAGGTGCGGTGTATTCCTCAATGAACCGGGTGCCAGAGGTCATGTCGAGCACCTGTTGCAGCGTGGCCCCGTGCCAAGCGGTGGTCTCAAGTTCCGGCAAATACTGGGTGACCAGTGCCTCTGGCCGCAGAAGGCCCTCGGCAATCAGGCTGCCCGCAGCGGCAGAGGTCAGCGATTTCGACACCGATTGCAGCAGATGCAAAGTCTGTGCATCCATGCCGTTGTGATAGCTTTCGTGCAGGATCTTGCCGTTTTCCCAAACCAGCACCGCATCGGTATAGGTCTCATCCAGCATCTCGCCGAACGTGGTCCTGACCCCGTCAGGCCCGACATAGCTGAAATCCATTAAGGACCCCGCCACCTCGGGCAGAGGGGAGGTAACCGCGGCCCGGCGAATGGCAGCAGTTGGCACGATTTCACGCACGCGTTGAAAGGTTTTCCTGTTCCAGGGCGCACGGTCCCAATCAATCTGCGGCGGGCGCATTTCCGGTGGCGGTGGACTGCCGACCAAGATCGGTGGTGCAGGCTCAGAGTTCTTATAGCTGCGCATGTCATCATCCCTTGTGTCCCGGCCCGCCGTCCAAGACTGTCTCTGTTCCGCGAAAAAATCAACCAACGCAGCGGCAACGCACAGGTCGGCCGAACACCGCCCGGCAGCGCCGATTGTCATCAAGTCGAAGCTGCGGCTCGACATGTTGGGGTCGATCTGAGAGCGCAGCGTGGTAGACATTGAATCTTGAAGAGTCCGCCAGTTTCCAAGTGCGCGCCGCATCGCGGCCCGGTCACTTTCGGCCGAGGCTGTGTGGAAACTCCGTGCTGTGGTGAACTTCTGCGAGGTAGCGGAGGTCAGGAAGTCGGGTTTCATCGAGGGGGTTGACCGGGGTCATACGGTGCTGTTCCCGGACCGGCTGGAAGGTTGGATCGGCGATGACAGCCTCGTTCGGGTCGTTAATCTCTTTTTTGAAGAACTTGATCTGCCTGGCCTTGGCTTCGTGCGTTCTGCCCCGGCCAGAACCGGCCGCCCAGGCCATCACCCGGCAATTCTGCTGAAGCTTTTCATCTACGGCTATCTGAACCGCATCCCGTCCAGCCGCAGGCTGGAGCGCGAGGCGGGGCGGAATGTCGAGGTGATGTGGCCATAGCGCTCTCGGGTGAGACGGTGGCCATTAAGTCTCGTCGAATTCTGTCGTCAAAGCCTGCATGCAGCATACGATCTTCAAAAGAATGCCGCAGGCTGTAAAGAGAGTGCCGCGGCGTCTCGCGCAGCCCGGTTGCAGTCAATTCATCCCCGATGTCCTTCGACAGCGCGGACCCGCCGTGATAATGTGAAAACCCGGCTGGAAAGCCACTTGCGGCCTCAAGGCTGGTGCCGATCAGTGGAATGACCCGGCGGGAAGAGTTGGTCTTCCGGAGGCGGCCTTCAGGTTCGATACTGATATGTGGGACGCTATCGCGTAACCGGATGGTTTTTTCAGTCAGCGCAGTGATCTCGGACGGCCGCGTACCTGTGTTGACCATGATCAGGAGAACTGCTCGGGCTTCCGGTGTCAGGCCGTCCAAGGCTCCAGGCGCCAACAGGCGATCCCTAATCCAGGCGACAGAAAAGGGTGGGCGAGTCACCTTTTCCCCTTCTTTCAGCCGCAAGCTGCCGAGGGGAAGGGTAAGGCCGAGTCCCAATTCTTCATTGACCAGTTTCAGAACTTTGCCGACATGATCCATGTTCTTGTTTGCCGTTGCGGCCTTCACCCCATCGACCGCGATCCGTTCAATCCACCAGTCTCGAAAACTGCGCATATCTTCACGGGAAATGTCGCCGATAGGATGGACACCTACGACAGCAGTAAATTCAAGGATGGCTTGGATGATCGCGTTTCGCCATTTCTTAACCTGAGGAGAACTCTTGCACAAAGTTTGCGGCTTCGATTATTTCCAATAACTCTCAATAGTTTGTGAAATAGTGAGGGTGGGCACCTCAACGCCGCCGAGCATCGCGATGGCATCCATTTTTCAGGTCCTGTGCTGCGAACCAAAACGGCCTCGACTCGGGCAATCAGATCCTTGATTGGAAGCTCGGCCACCTCTCTTCCTGGAAGGTAGGCGATGCCCCGTGCTGCAACCAGTTCGCGCGCCGCATCATATCGCGCCAAAGCAACTCCCTCGGCCCCGGCGAGCCGGGATTCCCAGGCAGCTATCTGCTGCTGCCAGATCATCGAAGCCTGGCCTTTGCAATCAATTCAGAATCGGTTTGGAGGCATACCCAAGCCTGAGCGCGTGGCTCGATCGATTGAGAACGGCACGCCACATGCTGGCAGAGATACCAGACGGGGCTTCCGCGGCGCCTGATTGGTTTTGGGTGTCTCATGGACCGAATCTGAGCTGGATCAGATCAGATGGCAAGGGCCACACAATCGAAGTATGTAGCAGAATATGTAGCAGCTGGAGATTTTCTGGTCGCCACTTTTGCGGCGAACCACCATAACCCGTCGAGGCGGTTATGGTGGGTGACCCTGGAATCGAACCAGGCGTGGGTCGCCCCGGCGGAGTTACAGTCCGCTGCCGCACCTTGCAGCTCGTCACCCGAAGTGGGGCGGGGTTTAGCTGTGACATGCCGGGGCGTCAAGGGTGGAACGGCACGGATTCCGGCGCTATAGACAAGCCAAGCCAATGGAGAGCGCGGATGAAGCCCGGATCAAAGAAGCCCACCTGGATTGTGGACAAGGAACGCCGCGCCAAGGCCGAGGCGAAAGAGACGCTGTGGCTGTTTGGCCTGCATGCGGTGCGCGATGCGCTGTTGAACCCCAACCGCGAAAAGCTGCGGCTGGTGGTGACGAAAAACGCGCTGGATAAGCTGGAAGAGGCGGTGGCCTTTTCCGGGATGGCACCAGAGCTGACTGACCCGCGCAACTTCGACGTGCCGATTGATGAGAGCAGCGTGCATCAGGGCGCAGCACTGGAGGTGCGGCCGTTGAACTGGGGGTCGGTGATGGATGTGGCGATCTCGGGCGCGGGATCGCCTTTGGTGGTGCTGTTGGACCGGGTGACAGACCCGCATAACGCCGGTGCCGTCCTGCGGTCGGCCGAGGTGTTCGGTGCCCGCGCGGTGATAGCGCCGCGCCACCATTCCGCGCCCGAAACCGGCGCGTTGGCCAAAACCGCCAGCGGCGCGCTGGAGCGTCAGCCCTATCTGCGCGTTACCAACCTGGCCGATGCCATGGTTGATCTGAAAGAGGCCGGCTATGTGCTGATCGGTCTGGACGGAGACGGAACCCTGCCCCTGGCGCAGGCGCTGGCCGATGCGGGAACCCGCGCCGTGGCGCTGGTTCTGGGTGCCGAAGGTCCGGGCCTGCGTGAAAAGACACGTGAGACTTGCGATGTGATTGCCCGCATCCCCTTTGCCGGGGCTTTTGGCAGCCTGAACGTCTCAAACGCGGCCGCCGTGGCGCTGTACGCCGCCGCCACACGCTGACGCGGCGCGATCACCGCTGGTTGGTTCACAACCGCGCGACCGGGTCTTTAATCCGGCCTGCGGATGCCTAAATAGTCGGGACAGGTGCTGTGACCGGAACTCCTGCGCCTTGATTTCACTGTCCCTTGTTCCACACCTTTAGCGCCCGGCCCTTGGCTCGGGCGCTTTTTTCTGCTTGGATCCGCAACATGACCCAGACCGATGACGCCACCCTTCGCCAGATCCTTACCACCGTGCGCAGCATTGCACTGGTGGGCTGGTCGCCAAAGCCTGACCGCCCCAGCCACGGCGTCGCCGCCTATCTGGCGCAGCGGGGCTATCGGGTGATTCCGGTCAACCCGGGCCAGACCGGCGTTCGTGCGCTGGGCCAGACTGTCCGCGCCTCACTGGCAGAAGTGCTGGAAAAAGACGGCCCCGTTGACATGGTCGAGATTTTTCGCCGTAGCGAAGCGGCTGGTGCTGTGGTGGATGAGGCCATTGCCATCGGTGCAAAGGTGGTCTGGATGCAGCTTGGCGTCATCGACGAAGCCGCCGCCACCCGCGCCCGTGCTGCGGGCCTGCAAGTGGTGATGAACCACTGCCCCGCGATCGAAATTCCCCGGCTGGCGCTCTGACCCGACCGAACGAATATTGAGCGGCTGACGCCGCACGCCTTTTGTCTCGGCTCTGGCGCTGACGCACCACCCGCCTCGGCAGGCCTCCGGCCGGAATATTTGGTCCAAGATGAAGTTCTTTGTCTTCATCTTGGCAAAAGCGCTCCGATGATCAGCGGTATGCGACGACGAGATAAACGGCGTGCGGCGTCAGCCCTCGACCTTAAGATAAACGTCAATATTCAAGGAACGTCTGATTAACGGTTTCGGCTTCGCCGAGATCGCCGCCTGATCGCTTCTGCTGCAGCAAGGCGAGCTTTTCATCCGGATTTCGCCGTTCTGGGCCCGCCGCAGGGGCGGTCTGGCGGATT
>JBATPI010000136.1:0-11188 GCA_049291415.1 Paracoccaceae bacterium
GGTGCGCGCCGTTTGGGGTGTCATGTCGATCTTTTCGGGGCGCAGGGCCCAAACCCTACTCTCGCGGCGCAGAAAGTTGCTTTTGCCCGGGAATGAGGCCGCGAATTCGGTGCGCGGACGGCTGTACAGCTCTTTTGGGGTGCCGACCTGTTCGATGCGACCGGCCGCCTGCATGATGACCACCCGCTCCGACATCGACAGGGCCTATTCCTGATCGTGGGTGACATAGTTGATACTGAAAGCTGCCTGACTTGATGCGTTCAACGTGCATCAAGACTAGACCCTTGTGTGCCCCGTGTGTGCTGTGATGTGCACCGGAAGGGGCCGCAAGTAAATGAAGTTAATGAATAATTTGACGTTTTGAGCGGCCAAGTGGAGCGGGTGAAGGGAATCGAACCCTCGTATTCAGCTTGGGAAGCTGCTGCTCTACCATTGAGCTACACCCGCATCGCGCCTGAGGTATGCCAAGGCAGGCCGCCCGTCAAGCGGTTCTGCCTTGGCATTGGGCTCTCAGGGCTTGGTCAGTGCCACCTCGGTCCGCTGCTGATCGGAAAGTGTAAAGGCGGATTCGACCGTGGTTTTGTCGTCATATTCAGCCTCTGCGACATAGTCGCCGGGGGGCAGGGTGGCTTCTGAGGTTTCGCCGTAGTCAGAGGCGACATAGTGCTGCCGCTTGCCATCCAGACCGACCGCAGCCGGATAAATGGCGATCACGCGCGCGCCGGGGGCCGAGACAGCGGCGATGCCGAAGGCCACCTGCACGGTCACCTCGCTGCGCTCTCCATCCTTGACGGTAAAGGGCGCTTCTGCGGTGGCTTTCCCGGCCCGCGCCTCGGCGATGTAGTCGCCGGGCGGCAGCATCCGTTCGACCAATTCGCCATAGTCGCTGCTCACCCGTTTGCGCGTCCCGTCCAAGCCGATTTTGGCTTCGAAGATCTCGATCACATCGGCCCCGGCTGAGCGGACCGCCGCCATGCCGACCGCCATCGTGACGGTCAGTTCCGTCCGCTCGGCCGGTTTCACGGTGAAGGGGGCTTCGGCGGTGGCCTGATCAACCTCGACCGCGGCAATATAGTCGCCAGCAGGCAGGATCAATTGGAAGGCATCGCCATATTCGGTCAGAATCCGTTCGCGGTTGCCATCCAGACCAACCTTGGCATCAAAAACCGACAGTGATTTGGCATTCGGCGCGGTGATCGCGGCGATGCCTGCATTCAGGATCACCGGCACGTCGATGCGCTGTCCGGGTTTGACCGTAAAGGCGACCTCGGCGCTGGCCTGGCCCGCCTGGCCCAAGACCACATAATCGCCGGGCGGCAGTTTGGGCGCAGAGCCGGCATCGTAGATGGTCATGACGCGGTTGCGACTGCCGTCCATGCCGACCTTGGCGTCAAACACCTCAAAGCTCTGGCTGCCTTCAACCGGCACACCTTCCGCGTAATAGGCAGTAAAGACCGGGATGCCGACACCCATGATGATGGTCTTTTCCAGGATCTCACCGGCAGTGATGGTGACGGATTCGGTGGCGTTCATTTCGCCCAGTCTGGTTGACAGATCATATGATCCGGCGGGGAAAACGATCCAGCCTTCGCCATAGCCACCGGTTTGCAGACCATTGCCAACCATCTCAAAATATCCGTTCTGATCGGGGGTGCCACCCTCTTCGGACAGAACTTTGATGGCAAGAATGCCTGCGTTCAGAACGACTTGCGGGGTTGAAAGTTCGGTGGCCGAGATTTCAACCGGCTGGTCGACGACGGTGGGGCCGTTTATGCTGCGCATGATGTAGCTGCCGGGGGGCACCGTGCCGGTCAATTCAAACGCGATCGTGGTGTTCACCCATTCCTTGGCCTTACCGTCAGAGCCGACGGTCCAGAATTCAAAATAGGTGTTGTTCAGGATCGGTCCGTCAATGATTTCCGGCCCGCCTGCCGTCAGGCGCAGGGTTACGGCCACATTCTTTTCGGGCAGGGCGGGCTGCGGTTCCGGTTGCGGCTGTGGCTCTGGCTCGGGCACGGCGACGGCGGTTTTCAGCGCCTCAACCAGACTGCTGGTATCCTTGGCCTCGATATACTTGCCGCCGGTGTTTTCGGCCAGACAGGCCACGGCCTTGCCCTCATCCTTGGTCAGTCCAAAACCCACGACATGGGCGGTGAAATCCACGCCCGATGCCTCAAGTTCGGTTCCCAGAGCGCAAGGATCGGCATTGCAGGTCTCGATCCCGTCGGTAATCAGGATCACGGTGGCCTTTTCCTCGGTAGAGCGCAGATCTTCGGCGGCTTTGCGCACGGCATCAGACAAGGGGGTCTTGCCCAGAAATTGCATCGCATTGGCGGCATCGGTGATCGCCTGTGCGGTGCCCGCAGCGGGTGGCACGATCAGTTCGATATCGGCGCAATCGCCTTTTGTGCGGTGGCCGTAGGCCATCAGGCCGATCTCGGTGTCGGCGGGCAACCCGGCCAGCACTTCGGCCAATGCTTCACGCGCGATTTCCAATTTAGGTCGCCCGTCGATCTGGCCCCACATGGACCCAGAGCCGTCCAGAACGATTATGGATTTGCCCTCGGCCATGGCCGAAGTCGGGATCAAAAAGGCAGCCAGCAACAGGCCAATGGACCGGATCATGTTTCAAACCTCATTTCAAAATATCTGATCAGAGGTTAGGCGCATGACCGTCCATGTGGCAAGCCCGTCAAATGCAGCCGGCCCATGCAAAAGGCCGCCGGGAATTGATCCCGACGGCCCCACTTTGTCCGGATGTGAGGGAGATTACATCGCGGGCAGAAGCACGGTGTCGATGACGTGGATCACGCCGTTCGACTGCTTGACGTCGGCGATGGTGACGGTGGCCATATTGCCCTGACCGTCTTCGATCATCACCTTGCCATCCTTCATCGAGGCGGTGAATTCACAGCCGCCAACGGTGCCGATCTTATGCTTGCCGCCGTCAGCTTCGATCATGCCGACGATGTCGGTGGACATCGCGTTGGCCGCTACGACATGGCAGGTCAGGATCTTGACCAGTTGGTCCTTGTTCTCGGGCAAGAGCAGGGTGTCGACGGTGCCTGCGGGCAGTTTTGCAAAGGCCTCATTGGTGGGGGCGAATACGGTGAACGGACCTGCGCCCGACAGCGTTTCAGCCAGACCGGCGGCGGTGACAGCGGCGACCAGCGTGGTGTGATCGGCCGAATTCACCGCGTTCTCGACGATGTTTTTCGACTCGAGCATCTCAGCCCCACCCACCATCGGGTTTTCGGCAAAAGCGGTGCCAGCGGCGGTGGTCATGGCCAGAATGGCGGCAATACGAAACATTTTCATGGCAGTCTCCCGGTTGTGGTGGCGAGGTCATTCCCGCCGTCCTGCAACAGATACGGGGGCCATCGCCAACCGGTTCATCGCCTCACGCAAGCGTGACACGGACGTGATCTGCCGCCGAAAGCGCGGGGCCCCCGGCGGCGAGTTTCAGCGCCGCCGTCTGCGTCCGCCTTCGCCTCCGCTGCCATGGCCACTGGCGTTGAAGTTCACATCCGGCAGGGTGACGACCTTGGACAGGTTAGGGAAGGCATCTGCCGCGTTCGGGATCGCACTGGCGTTGACAAACAGCTCTTGAAAGCCCTCGGCGATGGCCGTTTCAACCTTGTGGATCTCTTGCACCATCTGTTCGATCTGATCGCGCGCTCCGCGGTTCAACAGGGCGATCCGCGCCCCGGTTCCGGCGGCATTGCCCGGGCTGGTCACCTTGTTCAACGGCACATCCGGGATCAGACCCAGCACCAGCGCGTGTTTGGCGCTGATATGGGCACCAAAGGCTCCGGCCAGTTTGACTTCATCCACGGTCTCAACGCCCATCTCGCGCATCAACAGCTTGGCACCCGAATACAGCGCCGCCTTGGCCAGCTGGATCGCGCGGATATCGCCCTGGGTCACGGTGATCAGCGGGCCACCCGTGGCGGTGCCGTCATATAGCACATAGCTGTGCGTGCGGCCTTCGGGAATACAGCGCGGCGATCCGGTCTGTTCGGGGCTGCCGATCAGACCACTGGCATCGACCAGACCCGCCATGCGCATCTCGGCAATCACCTCAATGATGCCAGAGCCGCAGATTCCGGTTATGCCAGAGGTCGCGGTTTCCTCATCAAAGCCCGCGTCGGTGTTCCACAGCTTGCAGCCGATCACCTTGAAGCGCGGCTCTTTGGTGACCAGGTCAATCTCAACCCGCTCAATCGCGCCCGGTGCAGCGCGCTGGCCTGATGAGATCTGTGCGCCCTCAAAGGCCGGACCGGTTGGGCTGGAACAGGCCAGAACCCGGGTTGAGTTGCCCAGCAGGATCTCGGCATTGGTGCCGATATCGGCGATCAGCACCATGTCCTTTGATTTGTTCGGCTCTTCTGACAGCACCACACCGGCGCAATCTGCACCCACGTGCCCCGCGATGCAGGGCAGGATATAGACCCGTGCGGCGGGGTTCAGACTGATCAGATCCAGCTCGCGCGCATTCAGCGACAGACTGCCACTGGTGGCCAGCGCAAAGGGGGCCTGACCCAGCTCTACCGGGTCTATGCCCAGCAGCAGATGGTGCATTACCGGGTTGCACACAAAGACCACCTCATAGATCGCGGTGGGTGACACCCCGACCTCGGCGGCGGCCTGCATGGCCATCTCGTTCAGCGCCGAGCGGACGGCGGTGGTCATCTCGACATCGCCGCCCTTGTTCATCATCGCATAGCTGACCCGGCTCATCAGGTCTTCGCCATAGCGGATCTGCGGGTTCATGATGCCGACTGAGGCCGCGACCCGGCCATCGGCCAGATCGCACAGGTTGCCCGCCATGGTGGTCGATCCAAGATCAATCGCCAGCCCGTACAGCGGCTCTTCGTGAAAGCCGGGGAATATGTCCAGCATCCGATAGGCGTGGTCATGGTTGCCCTTGCACAGAACCACCGTCACCTTCCATTCACCCTTGCGCAGGGCGGGTTGCAACCGGCGCAGCAGGTTCAGGTCGGCCTCAATCCCGGTGATCTGCCATTGATCTTCCAGCGCGGTCTTCAGCCGCTCAAAATCGCCGGTGGGGACGTGCATGTCAGGCTCGGCCACCTCGACGTAATAGCTGCGGGTGGCGGGATCCATCTCGATATGCCGTTCGGTCACCGACTTGCGGATGACCTGCTTATGCACCTGGCTCTCGGGCGGCACGTCGATGACCACATCGCCCATCACCTGCGCCTGACAGCCCAGACGTCGCCCGTCGATCATGCCGCGGATGCGCTTATACCGCGCCTCAACGCTATTCCACTCCGACAGAGCATTTTCGGCGACGTGGACGCCGTGCTTGGGAAACTCGCCGTATCCCGGCGAGACCTGGCATTTGGAGCAGATGCCCCGCCCGCCACAAACCGAATCAAGGTCAACGCCCAATTGCCGGGCCGCCGTCAGAACCGGCGTTCCCAATGCAAAGCGACCGCGTTTGCCCGAGGGGGTAAAGATTACAAGTGCATCGTCTGTCATGATCATTCTCCTGCGCGGTGTATTTCTAGGCCGAGTGCGGCGGTTAGCAAGGCTCGGAAACGGCAGGTTGCGCCACGGATGCGCCCTTTGGTCGCACAGGGCGTTGACGCGGGGGGCAAGCCCGCATAACTGGCCCCCATGGCACGCGCACCTCTTTTACAACTGACCGACATCTCGCTGACTTTCGGCGGCAATCCCTTGTTTGACGATCTGTCGCTGGTGATCCAGCCGGGCGATCGGGTGGCACTGGTTGGCCGCAACGGGTCTGGCAAATCCACTTTGATGAAGGTGATGGCCGGACTGGTTGAGGCGGACCGGGGCTTGCGCGTCGTGCCATCAGGCGCGACCGTTGGCTATATGGAGCAGGACCCCGATCTGTCGGGCTATGCCACCTTGGGCGATTTTGCTGGCTCAAACCTGCCTGAGGGTGAGGAATACCGTCTGGCGATGGTGGCCGAGGGGCTGAAGTTCAATCCCGACACGCCCGTAGCCACCGCTTCGGGCGGCGAGCGGCGTCGCGCGGCCCTGGCCAAACTCTTGGCCGAAGCGCCCGAATTGATGCTGCTGGATGAGCCGACAAACCATCTGGACATTCAGGCCATCGAATGGCTGGAGGCAGAGCTGTCCACCACCCGCACCGCCTTTGTGATGATCAGCCACGACCGCGCGTTCCTGCGTGCCTTGACCAAGGCAACGCTGTGGATTGACCGGGGCGAGGTGCGCCGCCGTGAGGCCGGGTTCGCCGGCTTTGAGGATTGGCGCGAGACCATCTGGGCCGAAGAGGATGACGCCCGGCATAAGCTGGACCGCAAGATCAAGGCCGAGGCGAAATGGGCGGTTGAGGGTATTTCCGCCCGGCGCAAACGCAATCAGGGCCGGGTGCGGGCGCTGGCGGCACTGCGCGATGAGCGATCTGCGCAGATCCGCCGTCAGGGCACCGCCGCGATGGAGTTTGACTCTGGCGTGCAGTCCGGCCGCAAGGTGATTGAGGCGCTGGGTGTGACCAAGACCTTTGGCGATAAAACCATCGTTGAGGGCTTTGATCTGCGCATCCTGCGCGGTGACCGGGTGGCATTTGTCGGCCCGAACGGGGTAGGAAAAACAACTGTTCTCAAGATGTTGACGGGTGAAGCTCAACCAGATTCCGGCACTGTAAAGACCGGCACCAATCTGGAAATAGCGGTCTTCGACCAGACCCGCGCGCAACTGGATCCCAACGCCAGCCTGTGGGACAACCTGACGGGTGATCCGTTGATGAGCGTCTCAGGTGCTGCCGATCAGGTGCTGGTGCGCGGTCAGCCGCGGCATGTGGTGGCCTATCTGAAAGACTTTCTCTTTGACGAAGCTCAGGCCCGCGCCCCTGTGCGCAGCCTGTCGGGCGGCGAAAAGGCCCGGCTTTTGTTGGCCAAGCTGATGGCCAAGCCGTCAAATCTGCTGGTTCTGGACGAGCCGACCAATGATCTGGACGTGGAAACGCTGGATCTGTTGCAAGATATCTTGGGCGACTATGACGGCACGGTGCTGTTGGTCAGCCACGACCGCGATTTCATCGACCGCATCGCCACCGCGACCGTGGCGATGGAGGGCGACGGGCGCGCGACGGTCTATCCCGGCGGCTGGTCGGACTATGCCGCACAGCGCCCCGGTGCGGTGGAAATGGCCGCAAAAGGCATGCCACCGGCGTCAAAGCCGAAGGGTGACCCGAGCGTGAAAGCGCCCCAAGCCAAAGGCAAAGACAGCCTCAGCTTTACCGAGAAAAAGCGGATGGACGATCTGCCCGTGCAGATCGAACGGTTGGAGGCAGAGATTGCCAGGCTGACCGGTTTTCTGGCCCAGCCCGATCTTTTCACCAAAGATCCGGGCAAGTTCCGCAAAGCCAGTGAGGGGTTGGCCGAGCGGCAGACAGCACTGGCACAGGCCGAATCCGATTGGATGGTTTTGGCCGAACGCGCCTGATTTTCGCAAAACCGGCAGAGACTTGCCTTGATTGCGCAACCGCATCGGCCAGTTGAAGCCGATGCGGTCGGCACCCGCTCACACAACCGTGAGGAGGTGTTGCAACCTGTGCCTACAGCACCATCCTTAGACAGACGCTTTGCAAGATTTAGTGCCATGATTGGCCTTTATCTTTGGCAGGTGCCGTTTAAATGGAGATGAGAATGAACCGTATCGCACTAATTCTGGCCGCAACCGCCTTGGGTTCCCCCGCTTTTGCTGGCGGGCCGATTGTTGCAGCCCCTGAGCCCGTGATTGAGGCCCCGGTGGTCTATGTCGCCCCGTCGGCTGACTGGTCTGGCTTTTACGCTGGTGCGCAGTTGGGTTACGGCGATGTCAGTTCCAGCCCGGCTGGTCTGGATGGCAATGGCGCCATTGGCGGTGTGCATGCCGGCTATCGCTGGGATCTGGGCACCACCGTCATCGGGATTGAAGGCGACTACGACACCGCCTCGATTGATCTGGGTGTCGGCGCAGACACGCTGGACAATGTGGCACGGTTGAAACTGATCGGGGGTGCCGATCTGGGCAAGACCTTCCTCTATGCCACCGGCGGCGTGGCCTATGCCGATGCCACCATTGGCGGGGTTGGGCGGTCGGACAACGGCTATTTCCTGGGGATCGGCATGGATTATGCCATCAGTGACAGCTGGACAGTCGGCGGCGAGGTGTTGGGCCACCGGTTCAACGATTTCGACGGCTCGGGCATTGATGTGGATGCCACCACGGTCCAGGCCAAGGTGTCCTACCGGTTCTGATCCAAATCCCGGTGCGCCTGCCTTCAGGGGCAGGCGCCAGCCTCGGCACGCGGTATCAGAAAGCTGCGATCATCGCCCGAGGTGCCTGAGATATCGACAAAACGGTTGCCCTCAAACGACATGCCGTCTTTCGTTACCGTCAGCAGTACCGCGCCATCCTTGGCCGGTTTGACGGTAAAGCCGCCCATATCGCCTTCTATCGAACAGAAGATATGATCGCCGGTATTTCTGCAGTAGCCGTCGTTGGCGTACAGTTCGGGGTCTCCGCGAAGGACAATCGTGACTGTCGTCACCGTATAGTTCGGATAAGGCGGCGCGCTGCGTGCTATGCCAAACGTGATCTTCCTGACCATCTGCTCGGGATGCTCGGCCAGATGGGACTTGGAATAGACTCTCTCGTAGCAGCCCGATCCGCCGGGGAAGACCGTGCCCAGCAGGTCTTTCGCCAGAGCGGGGTTGGCCATGGCGACGGTTGCAAGCAGGCAAAGTGCGATTTTCATGATATTGTCCTTTGCGGTTTATGCCACCCCAGCATTGCTGCGGCGCGGGCGTGAGGCAAGTCAGATTTGCAACAGCTCGGCTACCACCTGCGGAATGGCCATAACATCATCGCGGGTGCAATCGAACTGGCCGACCTGCACGCGAATCACATAGCTGCCGTTGTGCCGGGTCTGCGTCAGATAGATCCGGCCATCGTCATTGATGCGGGTCAGCAGGGCCTCAGTCGCCGATTCACTATTCAGGCAAAAGGTAAAGAGTGACAAGCAGGGCTCTGTTACTATTGTTATTTCTGGAATTTTCCGCAGGACAGCGCACGCCTCATTCGCCCAAAGTACATGATTGCGGATACGGGTGCGCAAGCCTTCCAGCCCATAGGCGCGCAGCGTGAACCACAGTTTCAGCGCGCGGAACCTACGACCCAGGGGCACGGTCCATTCGTTGAAATTGACGATATCTTCACGCCCTGCGGTTTCCAGATAGCTGGGGCGCAGGCCCAGGGTCTTCACCTGAGGGCCGGGGTCGCGCAGGAATTGCACCGCGCAATCAAACTGCGCGCCCAGCCATTTATGCGGATTGAAGACAATTGAATCGGCTGCTTCAATACCCGCCCACAAGTGTCTGAATTCAGGGCATATCATCGCTGATCCAGCCCAGGCGGCATCGACATGCACGGGCAGGCCTTCGGCCTTGGCCACCGCAATGCAATCGGCGATGCGGTCAAAGGCGCCGACTGAGGTGCCGCCCGCGCACAAGATAACGCCGATGGGCAGGTGCCCTGCGGTGCGGTCAGCGGCGATGGCCCCCGCCAGCGCTCCCGGCTTCATCGACAGGCTGGCGTCGGTTGGCACCTTGACCAGATTGTCCTGCCCGATGCCCGCGACCCGTGCGGCCTTGTCGATAGACGAATGGGTGTGGGCGCTGGCATATAGCCGCAGGCGCGGTTGTCCCGACAACCCTTGGGTCAGCCCGCGCCATTCCAGCGCCTGCTCACGCATGGTCAGCACGGCCGACAGCGTGGCGGTGGTGGCGCTGTCATGGATGGTGCCGGTGAAGCCATCCGGCAGACCCAAGGCGCCCGCCAGCCAGCCGATCATCACCTGCTCCACCTCGGTCACCGCGGGGCTGGTCTGCCAGATCATCCCTTGCGCCGCCATCGCATTGGCCAATTGCTCGGCCAGCATAGAGGCCGGGCTGGCATTGGCTGGGAAATAGGCAAAGAATCGGGGATGCTGCCAATGGGTCATGCCACCGGGGATGATGCGGTCGAAATCGGCCCAGATCGCCTCCATCGGCTCGGCCTCTTCGGGGGCCGCAGGGGGCAGTTGCGCGGCGATGGCTCCGGGTTTCAGGGGCGCACGAACGGGGCGGTCGCGCAAGCCGGCGTGGTAATCCGCCGCCCAGTCGGCCGCGCGTTTTGACCAATGGCGCAGGTCTTCATGATCCATGGCGCGGTCTCCTTTGACACGGACCTTTCCGTGAGGTCGCGCAAAAGGCAAGGGTGCGCGGTGAAATCCGCTTGGCGTGCGGGCGTTCTGGCGCTATGACAACGCCATGACGACATTGCGCAACACACCTTCGTGCTGCATTACCCGCTGACTTCGGTTGCGCGGGCGCTCTCATTCCCATGGATGAAAAAGCCGGCCCGCGCAGGGTTCCTGCAGGCGTGCTATAGGGCTGATACAGATGGTGACGATCCGGCTGACCAATACCAAGACGCGGAAGAAAGAGGAGTTTGTGCCCCTCGATCCGGCCAATGTGCGGATGTATGTCTGCGGGCCGACGGTCTATGACCGCGCGCATCTGGGCAACGCGCGGCCTGTCGTGGTGTTTGACGTGCTGAACCGGCTGTTGCGGCATGTGTATGGGGCGGATCACGTCACCTATGTGCGCAACTTCACCGACGTTGACGACAAGATCAACGCCGAAGCGCAGCGCCGCAAGGCCGCTGGCCGGGGGGAAAGCCTTGAGGCGCTGATCCGTGAGCGGACCGAGGAAACCATCGCCTGGTATCACGCCGATATGGACGCGCTGGGGGCACTGCGTCCGGATCATGAGCCGCGGGCGACCGAATATATCGGCGCGATGATTGCGATGATTGAGGGGCTGATCGCGGGCGGCCATGCCTATGCGGTTGAGGGCCATGTGCTGTTCCGGGTGCGGTCCTATGCGGCTTATGGTGCGCTGTCGGGGCGGTCGGTCGATGACATGATCGCAGGCGCGCGGGTTGAGGTGGCACCCTATAAAGAAGACCCGATGGACTTCGTTTTGTGGAAGCCGTCGTCTGATGAAGAGCCGGGCTGGCAGTCGCCCTGGGGTCGGGGGCGGCCGGGCTGGCATATCGAATGCTCGGCGATGTCGCTGGAACTGCTGGGCGAAAGTTTCGACATCCACGGCGGCGGCCTTGATCTGCAATTCCCGCATCATGAGAA
>JBATPI010000137.1:0-1946 GCA_049291415.1 Paracoccaceae bacterium
GACAACATCAACCGCGCCAGCGACGGCACCTATTGGATGGCCTGGCTGGGGATGCGGACGCCCAGTTTTGATCTGTCGATGCGCCACCCCGCAATGCGCAAGCGCATGGCGCGACGGTTGCCGCAGGACGACTGGCTTTTCCCCAACATCAACACCGGCGGCGTGGTCAAGTTCACCGACACCGGCGAAATCCTGCAGGCGTTCGGCGATCTGGGCAGCCAGTCGCACCCGATGGTCACCTCAATGCGCGAACACAAAGGATATCTCTATATCGGCGGCATTCTGAACAACCGCATCGGCCGTTTGCGCATCGATGGGGCAGATCCGAACTGGACGGCAATGGATGCATATTGGGGGAAGCGGGGATGATTTTCGACCCGATCCTTGATCTCTTTCGCGGTAAGGCGATCACCATTCCGCCGCTGGACGGGGCACTTGGCCCCAATACCGCGCTGGACGACGCCGCAGTGCTGGCCAGCCTGTCCGCACCCGACAATCTGGTCTGGCAGGGGGGGCAGCTTTTATGCTCGTCGGGGGCGGATGTGCTGTCGATTGCTGGCGGATTGCCGGAGAAAGTGGCAGAGTTTCCAGCCGAAGTGACGGCCCTTGCCGTCTCTCCGGACGGGCGGTTGGCGGTTGCGACCGATGATGGTCATCTCAGCGAGGGCGGAATGTCCGTGCCACTGCCCGGCGATATCGCCTGCATCACGGCGCTGGCCTACGGCGCGGATGGCAGCCTGTGGCTGGCGAATGGGTCTGCCCGGCATCCGGCCTCGGCCTGGGTGGTCGATCTGATGGAGCGGGGCGCCACGGGATCCGTCTGGCGTCGCGCGCCGGGCGGGGGTTTCGCGCGCGAAGTTGATCGCTTGGCCTGGCCCTGCGGGGTGTTGCCCGATGCCAGCGGCGTTACTGTCAGCGAAAGCTGGCGTCATCGGCTGATCCGGGTTGAGGGGGGCAAGGTAATGCCCGTGCTGGGGCATCTGCCGGGCTATCCCGCGCGCCTGTCGCCAGCGCCCAATGGGGCCTGGCTTTCGATCTTTGCGCCACGCAACCGGCTGATCGAATTTGTGTTGCAAGATACCCACTACCGCCGCGACATGATGGCCGAGGTTCCGCGCGACTTCTGGATCGCCCCGGCGCTGTCATCCGGCCAGAGTTTCCTTGAGCCGATGCAATGCGGCGGCATCAGGATGATGGGCATCCATAAAGCCTGGTCGCCCAGCCGATCCTATGGGCTGGTGGTGCGGCTGGACGGCACTTTTGCGCCGGTCGCCAGCCTGCACAGCCGTGCCAACGGTCACAGGCATGGCGTGACCAGCGCGATTGAGGTGGAGGGCCAGCTATACGCCGCCGCCAAAGGTGGCAACGCCGTGGTAACCTTGGCCGGAGGGCGCTGATGCAACCGATTGTGCAGATGCAGCGCGTGTCCAAGGCTTACCGCGGCGTGCCTGCCGTGCGCGCGGTGGATTTCGACCTGCAGGAGGGTGAGATCCACGCGCTTTTGGGGGAAAATGGAGCAGGCAAATCGACCCTGACAAAGATGCTGGCCGGGGTGGTTGAACCTACCGGCGGGCACATACTGCTGGACGGGCAGGAGGTGAGTTTTGCCACCCCGAACGCAGCGCTGGAATCCGGCATCGCCATGGTGTTTCAGGAAACCAGTCTGGTGCCGTCAATGACGGTGGCACAGAACCTGTACCTCGGGTCGGAGAAATTCCTGAACCGGCTGCGCGGCACCTATATTTCCGCCCAGCAATTCCTGCAATCGCTGAACTTTGCCGTGGACCCGACAGCCATGGTCGAAACACTTGGCGCCGCAAAACGCCAGATGGTCGAGATCGCCCGCGCGGTGCATCACAATGCCCGCGTGATCATTTTTGATGAACCCACCGCCTCATTGACGCCCGAAGAGAAACGCCATTTCTTTGCGCTCTTGCGGCGGCTGA
>JBATPI010000138.1:0-38527 GCA_049291415.1 Paracoccaceae bacterium
GCGCGTGCGCTGGAGGGGCTGCCGGTGGCGGTCAAGGATGCCCAAAGGGTTGCAGGGCGACGGACGACACAGGGCTCTCTGGTGTTCAAGGATCACGTCGATCCCATCTCGGACCCGATGATTGAGCGGCTGCAGGCGGCAGGGGCCATCCTGCATGCCCGCACCACGACCCCGGAATTCTGCCTGTCAGGCACCTGCAACTCGCGGATCTGGGGGCTGACCCGCAATCCGTTCAACCTGGATTTCGGGCCAGGCGGGTCATCGGGTGGGTCAGCCGCGGCGCTGGCGGCAGGCATGACCCCGGTTGCCACCGGCACCGACATCGGCGGCTCGATCCGCATTCCGGCCAGCGCCTGCGGGCTGGTCGGGTTCAAGCCGCCGCACGGGCGCAACCCCGACGGTCCGCCTGCCAACTTTGACCGCTACAACCACTGTGGGGTTCTGACGCGCACGGTCGGTGACACCGCCCTTTTGCAAAACCTGATCTCGGGCCCGCATCCGCGCGACCACGACAGCCTGAGGGACCGCATCACCTTGCCGCTGCAGGCCAGTCATCGCAGCCTTCGCGTGGCCTGGTCGATGGATCTTGGCTATGCGCAGATCAGCGCCGATGTGCGTGCCAACACCCTGCGCGCGCTGGATGTATTCGCCCAAGATGGCTGCCAGGTGGATGAGGTCGATATCGGCTGGACCGAAGCGGTGGATACCGCAGCGATGGCCTGGTATGGCGCGATGCATTTTGGCCGCCAGCCGATGTGGCAGGCGGCCAAACATCGCGATCTCTTGACCGATTACGCCCGCGCCGCCGCTGATTTCGCCGCAACGGTCACACCAGATGACGTGGCACGGTCCTGGGAGGTGCAGCATGAAATGTACCAGACCATTGGCGCGTTGTTTGAGCGTTACGACATCCTGATCTGCCCGACGCTGGCCGTAGCTGCGGTGCGGGCCGACCATGATCCGCTCAGCCGCGATTTTGCCATTGAGGGGCGGGTGGTGGACGCCGAATATGGCTGGGCCATGGCGCATCCCTTCAACATGTTGCACCATTGCCCCGTCGTGTCGGTGCCGTCGGGGCGGGACAGGAATGGCGTGCCCACGGGCATTCAGATCATCGGGCGCACCTTTGATGATGCCGCCGTGATCGGTGCCGCCTTGCAATATGAGGCGGCCGCCCCGGATCAGTTCCTGCCGCGCTCTGGCGTGCCGACGCTCACCGCCGTGCAGGCCGGTGGCGGGGCTGCGACATGACAGGCCGGGTCGCAATTGTCACCGGCGGGACGACCGGCATCGGTTTGGCAACCGCGCGGGCGTTGATCGACAGCGGCCACCGCGTGGCCATCGGGGCCAGAAGTGCGGCCGATCCCGCGCTGGTGGCAGAGGTTTGCGAACAACTGGGCGCAGAGGTGTTTCTGGAACGGCTGGACGTGGCCAGCCGCGCCTCTTGTGACGGGTTCGTCGCGCGGGTTGCGGCCACGCTGGGCGCGCCGACCGTTCTGGTCAATGCGGCGGGCATCTACCGTGAGGCCTTTCTTGCCGATCACAGCGAGGAAGACTGGACCGACCAGATCGAGATCAATCTGACCGGGGCCTTTCGCATGACCCGCGCCGTTTATCCGGCGATGGTGGCCGCCGGTTGGGGGCGCATCGCCAATATCGCCTCGACCGCCGGCACCAAGGGCGCGGCGGGCTATGCGGGCTATTGCGCGTCAAAGGCCGGTCTGATCGGACTGTCAAAAGCGACGGCCGTTGAGGGCGCGCCGCATGGCATATCCTGCATTGCTGTCAGTCCGACCTGGGTCGAGACGCCGATGATGACCAATGCCTTTCACCGGATTGCCGCCGCAGGCGAAATCTCGCTGTCAGACGCACGCGCGCGGATTGAGACCAGCAACCCGCAAGGGCGGATTGTCCAGCCGGATGAGGTAGCCGCCCTGATCGACTTTTTCTGTTCGGACCGGGCTCCGGGCTTTACCAACGTTGATGTCCAGATCAACGCTGGCGCAGATTGGTAAAAGGCACCGCGACATGGCATATAAATCGTGGCGGCTATCTGATCGTGTGTCGTTGATACAAGAGACCGGGGTCGCGAATTTCCTGCGCTGCAACATCTGGCATGTGCGGGGGCGTGACCATGATCTGGTGATCGACACCGGCATGGGGCTGAGCCCGCTGAAAGACTGGCTGATGCGCGAAACCGATCGGCCGATCAAGGCCATCGTCACTCACTGCCATTTTGACCATTCCGGATGCCTGCACGAATTCGATTGCCGTCTGGGCCACCCTGCCGAGGCGTATATCCTGTCGGCACCCGACAATGACGCGGTGGTTTATTCCGGTGCCTGGACGCAGATCGAAGTCGTCGATCCCCGCGTCCACCCTGATTTCGACCCGGCAACCTACCACATCACGCCAGCGCCGCTGACCGGATATCTGGATGAGGGCGACGTGCTGGATCTGGGTGATTGTGCCTTTCAGGTTTTGCACACGCCGGGCCATTCGCCGGGGTCGATTTCGCTGTGGGACATGAAAGCGCGCACCGTCTTTTCGGGTGATGCGCTTTATGACGGCGATCTTCTGGACAATCTGTATCATTCAGATCCCGCCACCCTGCGCCGCACCCTGACGCGGCTGCAGGGCCTGGGGGCAGAGGTATTTCATGCCGGGCACTTTCCTTCGTTCGGCCCCAGCCGGATGAACGAATTGGTTCAGGCCTATGCGCGCGGGGAAAACACGCTGGGCGATGTGATCGAGTGGTATCACGACATGCGCCGCAAGACGCCCGACATCTACGCCGATCAGGACTGGGGTGGCCTTCACCTTGACTGACGCCCGTTCCACGCGAATTGCAACGCTTGGGTTGTTCTTCGGAGCCTCGGTCTGGGGGCTATACTGGCTGCCGCTGCGTGCGCTGAGCGACATGGGCCTCAGCGGCGGCTGGGGCGTGGTCTTTTTCAACTTTTGCCCGCTTCTGGTGCTGGTGCCAATCCTGATCTGGCGGCGGCGCACCATGTTCCCCCATCTGCGTGCGGCCCTGTTTATCGGTGCTGCAACTGGTCTGGGCCTTGGCCTCTATTCGACCTCTATCGTGTTGGGGTCGGTCGTTCGCATGACGATGGAGTTCTATCTGACCTCGGTCTGGTCCTCGATCATCGGGGTGGTGTGGTTGTCGGAACGTGCCGACCTGCGCCGCGCGATCACCGTGGCGGCCGGGCTATCGGGATTGCTGTTGCTCTTGTCGGGCGGGTCGGATGATCCTGCCTCGGGCCTGGGTCTTGCCGATGTGCTGGCCGTGACGTCGGGGATTCTGTGGGCCTTTGGGGCGGCGGGCATGAAGCGCTGGCCCGGCGCGCATGTTGCGGCCACAACCACCTTTCAGTTTGTTTTTGCCGTCGTCGCAGGCGTGTCGTTGCAACTTTTGGTTTTGTCGGGGCCGGTTCCGACCATCGCGCAACTGACCACGGCCTTCCCGATGTCATTTCTGGCCTCGACCCTGATCCTGCTGCCATCGGTCTATCTGATCTTCTGGGCCTGTCGGCTGCTGTTTCCGGGCCGCGCGGCGGTTCTGATGATGTCCGAGGCCGTGGTGGCCGTGATCAGCGCCACATTGCTGTTGCCCGAAGAGACGATGACAGGGCAGCAATGGGCCGGCGGTGCCATTGTTCTGCTGGCCTGCCTGATCGGGCGCTGAGGCGGGGGCCTTGCCGCGCCTGCTCAGCCCTATGCCAAAAAAGAACTCTGGTCGGGACCGCCAGATCAAGGGCAGATCACCTCGACCTGCCAATGGGCGCGATTGGCCCGGCCTCAGGCCAGATCCCTTGGTATGCGCCGCGTCCAGCTTTTGGAAAAGATGCGCCGCTTACCCTCGAATGCCTGCAGATCCGCCTCTACGACATAGTCCTGCTGGGTGCATGTCACCGCAGAATGGGTCAGCAGGCGCACATCCCATCCGGCATCATTCCTGTAAGTAATATTGTAATCCGCGTCGGCGCGGGCGGATGACGGATCGTCGCGCTGGATGCGATAGCGCAACACCTTGTGATAGCCGATTTCGGTTCCGATTTCCTCGATGATGCTGTTCCCCTCGTCTCGCAACACCTCTATGCACTGCTCGTTGGATCCGACATTCCGGGATACAACGCGGCGAACCTGTCCGGTCCGGGTGATCTTTCGCGGCCGTTCTGCGGTGTTTTCAGGCGCTGCGAATAGGACAGGCCGCTCGGTTTCGCTTGCGACTCGGACCGGCAGCGACACAGTGGAAACAGCGGTCTGGAGGGTTAGCCGGACCTGTTCCGGTGATGGCCATATCATCGGCCAATAAGACGTTGACAGGGCAATGCGCAGTTTGTGTCCGGCCTGAAACCGATAGGCGGCATCGTTGAGTTTCATCGTGACCGCATACGTCTGCTCTGGGACCAGCGCCTGTGGTGTCTCATGGCCGTCGCGGTGGGTCAGGTTGAGAACGCCGTATGTCACACTGCCCACGTCGCCCTGGGGGCTGACGTCATTCAGCCTGACAATGATCTGAGCCACCGGCCTGTCAGACGCCAGATGCAGGGTAAGCGTTGGCGCACCCAGGATTTCAAAAGTTTCTTCCAACGGTTTGCTGTCGAAAACCAGCGATAGCGAGTCATCCTCACGCTGGTCAGTCGGCATCTCGGGGCCCAACCCCCCAAGGGAATAGGGGCACCATTCGCCGCCGCCAGCGCCAATGGTCAGGGGCGAAGACAGGGTGACGATCGCCTGTTCCCCTGCGGTCTTTGCCAGGCCGCCTTTGTTGAGGAACCAGCGGCTGATCCGGATATTCGAACTGGGCCAGCTTTCGTCAGAAATCCAGCGGCCCGGCTGAAAATCGTGGTGGCTGGCAGGCTTGACCCAGTCGCGCATATAGGACCGCAAGGCCGGATCCGTCATCACACCGGTATCGCGGCCCTTCAGCCAGAAATCCCACCAGCGCAGCATCTCGGTCACGAAATCAATCGCGGGGCCTGGCACGCCAAGCTGCGGATATTTGTGACCCCAAGGTCCGACTATGCCCCGGCAAGGCGCTTTCAGATCACGCAACAGGCGAAAGACCGCGTTGGAATAGCCGTCGGCCCAGCCACCGACTGCCAGGACCGCACATTCGATAGCCCCGATATCGTCACACACGGACCCGTGCTTCCAGAACGCATCGCGCCGCTGGTGGTCCATCCATTCCGCAAACGGGGGGTGCGCGGAGTGAAGTCTTTCCATCCATGCGTCGCGCCATTTTTCACCGAATACGGACGGATCCGGTGGCAGGCCCATGATCGAGAAGAACGTTGACCCCCATTCAAGGTTTCCGGTCATCAGCACGCCGCCCATATAGTGCATGTCGTCGGCATATCGATCATCGGTAGAGCAAAGCGTCACAATGGCCTTCAGGGCGGCAGGGCGGCGGGCCGCCACCTGCAGCGCGTTGAAGCCACCCCATGAGATACCCATCATGCCGACATGGCCATTGCACCAAAGCTGTTTGGCCAGCCAGGCGATTGCCTCAACGGCATCGTCCTGCTCTTGCTGAAGATATTCGCCGTGGATCAACCCTTCGGAATCGCCGGTGCCCCGAATGTCCAGCCTGACACACCCATAGCCATGCGCGGCCATCTGGCCGTGAGTGACATCATCGCGTTCCCGCGCGCCGTCTCGCCGGCGGTAGGGAATGTATTCCAGGATCGCCGGGACCGGCCTTTTTTCGGCATTTGCCGGGATCCACATGCGCGCCGCCAGACGCACACCATCCGACATCGGTATCCATACCGTTTCAAGTCTCTCCACCACCGGCATCGCGGTCACTTGGGACATGGCAACCTCCTTGGAACGGCAGATTCAGTATGCTGGGGTCTGTTGTGGACGGCAATGCCGAAGTCTGCCACGGAAGTGGCAGGATTTGGCCACGTCGCGCATAATTGCGCGGTGATCCGATGAAGAAATCTGGGTGTGGCGTGGCGGTGACCAGCGGCAGACGGTGTTCATCACTGCAAACGTCCGGGATGGATCAATGACGACCGCATCAAGTGGACAGCCACATAAATGTAGAAATCGGATCCAAGCTGTGGTCAACCTAGGGGAACAACAATAAAACAGGGAAACATCGCAATGACCAAGTTGGCCCTTTCACGGCGCAGCTTTCTTGCCACCGGCACAGCCCTTGGAACCTTGGGCGTGGCCGGGCTGCGCCCTACCGCCGGATTTGCGGCTGATGGCACCACGCTACGGTTGCGCCTTGAGGGCGACAACAAAATCCTTGACCCCGGCTACATGATCGGCGGCACCGAGGTCGAGGCGCAAAAGCAATGCCTGCCGTTTTTGGCGCAATACACGCGCGACGGTGATACCTTCTCTTGGGAGCCCACCTATTTCGTCACCAAACTGGAATTGCGCGACCCGACCCACATTGACTTTGAACTGGCCGATGGGCTGGTCTGGTCGGGTGGCAATGGGCCGTTGATGGCCTCGGACGTGAAATTCTCATATGAGCGGATGAAAGGCACCGATTGGGGCGGCTATTTCGAGGCGCTGGATCATGTCGAAGTGACGGGTGATCGCACCGGCACCTTGGTCCTGAACAGGCCGTTCGCGCCCTTCTTCATGGTCACGCTGTGCCACGGCCCGGGGGCGATCCTGTGCGAAAAGGCCGTGACCGCGGCGGGTGGCCGTTTCACCACGCAATTTCCCGCGGTTTGCGGGCCCTATGTCTACGATAATGTGCCTGGCCAAAGTGCGACCTTCTCGCCCAATCCGGACTGGACCGGACCAAAGCCCGCCTATGACAATGTGATGTTGCGGGTGATTTCCGAGGTGAAGGCGGCAGAGCTGGCCTATGAGGCGGGAGAGTTGGACTGTACCGAGCTTAGCCCCGACACCATGGCGCGCTACAAGACCACGTTGCCAGCCGGCAGCGCGATCACCACGGCGGGTGAGCTGCAGTATATGTGGATGGGGATGAACACTGAACACCCCAAGCTGCAGGATATCCGTGTGCGGCAGGCGATCCAGCATGCGGTGGACGTGGATTCCATCCTGGCCGCTGCCTATTCCAACATTCCGGCGAAATCCTACGGCGTGGTTTGCCCCGGTCTGATCGGCCACCGCGACGCAACAAAGTATTACAGCTATGATCCGGACAAGGCCCGCGCCCTTCTGGCCGAGGCCGGGGTGACGGGACTGTCGTTGTCGATCCGGTCATTGAACACGCAAGAGCCGATGCTGGCGGCGCAGATCATCCAGGCCAACCTTGCCGCCGTGGGCATCACGCTGGAGGTGATAGCACTGGACAGCGGCCCGTTCTGGGAGATGGGAACCGAGTCAGCGGGCGACACCTGGAAAGACCTGCAACTGTGGACGATGCGCTTTGCCGGCATGCCGGACCCCTATGAGGCGACGCAGTGGTTTGTCTCGTCGCAGGTCGGCATCTGGAATTGGGAGCGCTGGACAAACCCCGAATATGACAGCCTGTATGCTGAGGGCATTGCTGAAAGCGATCCCGCCAAGCGCAATGAGATCTATCTGCGCATGCAAGATATCATGGAAGAAACCGGCGCCTATGTCTGGATCTGCCATGAGCCGGAGGCCTATGTCCACGCGAACAGCATCACGATCAACGCCGCACCGTCGGGTGAGCTGGATTATCGCCGCTTCAGCCCGGCATAGGCTGGCGCTGCTGCATTGAAAAAATCCCGTGCGACGCAGTGCGCGCGGGAGATTTCGCCCTGCTGATCGGTAGGACATGTTCCAATATCTTCTGAAACGACTGGGCCTTTCTGTCGCGGTGATCCTGACGGTGCTTCTGGTGCTGTTTTTGTTGCTGCGGTTGATACCGGGCAACCCGGCGACCATCGCGCTGGGCCCGCGCGCCTCGCCTGAGGCGATCCAGCGCTATTCCGAAAAGATGAACCTGGACAAACCGGTCTGGACGCAATTCGCCACCTATGCGGGGCAGGTGATGACGGGCGATCTGGGCAACGATGTATTTTCGGATCGCAAGGTTTCAACCATCATCGGCGAACAGATCGGCTTCAGTCTGGCGCTGATGGCCGCGGCCATGGGGTGGGCGGTGGCTTTGGGAATTCCGCTGGGGTGTCTGGCGGCGGTGCGGCCGAATTCATGGCTGGACCGGATCAGCGCAGTCCTGTCGGTGGGCACCATCGCAATCCCCTCATTCCTGATGTCGATCTGGGCGTTGTTGATCTTTTCGGTAAACCTGCGCTGGCTGCCCGCCATGGGCGCGGGCGATCCCGGCAATCTGACCGATCAGGCAGTGCATCTGATCATGCCCGCCTTTGCCGTCGGCCTTAGCTGGGTCGGTTACCTGGCGCGCATGGTCCGCGCTTCGATGCTGGAGGTGATGGGAGAGCCGTATATCCGATCCGCCCGCGCCTTTGGGTTGAAACCCGCAAAGGTCATCTTTGGCTATGCCCTGCCGGTGGCGATATTGCCCACGATCACGCTGATCGGCATGGGCTTTGGCGGGCTGATCTCGGCGGCGGTCTTTGCCGAGATCATCTTTGCACGGCCTGGCATCGGCAAGCTGATCTACGATTCCGTGCTGGCGCGGAATTTCCCCATCGTGCAGGGCGCTGTCGTGGTCGCCACCGCCCTTTATATCGGCGTCGTCTTGATGTCCGACCTTCTTGTCGGCTGGATTGATCCCCGTGTCCGCAGTTCCCTCTGACCCCCAGCGCCAATCGGCGCGATCCGAGCGGCGTGATCGGCTGATGGCCTTCCTGTCCGGCTGGCAGGGGGTTTTGGGTCTGGTGCTGGTGATCGCGTTCTTTGCCAGCGCGATCTTCGCGCCGGTTTTGGCGCCCTATGATCCCAATGCGATGGACATTCCGGCGCGGCTGTCTGGCCCGTCGCTGGTCCATATCGCCGGCACCGATCAACTGGGCCGTGATACACTGTCGCGGCTGCTGTTCGGTGGCCGCGTGGCGTTGCAGATTGCCGCTGTCGGCGTGTCGCTGTCGCTGGCCATCGGGCTGTTTCTGGGGATGGTCGCCGCTTTTGGGCCGCGCTGGCTGGATGCGCTGTTGCTGTTGGCCTTTGACTCGGTCCGCGCCTTTCCGACCATCATCCTTGGCTTGGCCACCGTCGCCCTGACCGGGCCCAGCCTTGGGCTGGTTCTGGTGATCGTGGTCGTCACCTCAATCCCGCAATATGCCCGCGTCACCCGTACCGCAGCGCTGTCTCTGCGGGGCACCGAGTTCATCCATGCCGAGCGTGCGCTGGGAGCCTCGACCGCGCGCATCCTGTGGCATCACATCCTGCCCAATATCGTCGGGCCATTGCTGATCCTGGCGGCGATGGATGTGCCGGTGGTGGTGTCGATTGAGGCGGGGCTC
Source organism: Paracoccaceae bacterium (assembly GCA_049291415.1). GTDB lineage: Bacteria > Pseudomonadota > Alphaproteobacteria > Rhodobacterales > Rhodobacteraceae > Pseudogemmobacter. The sequence continues at coordinate 9,363 of JBATPI010000138.1, forward strand.
AGCTTTCTGGGCCTTGGTGTGACGCCACCCACCGCCAGCTGGGGCACGATTTTGAATGAGGGCTATCTGGTGATCCGCGATGCGCCCTGGATGGTGGTGGCCGCAGGCGTGCCCTTGATCCTGACCACGCTGGGTTTCACCTTTCTGGCCGAAGCGCTGCGCGACGTCTTTGATCCCCGCATGGCGCGGGGGCGCTAGGCATGGACAACCTGCTGACCATCAAGGGCCTGTCGATTGATTTCCAGACCCAACGCGGGCCGATCAAGGCGCTGAACGACGTCAGTTTTGCGGTGCGGCGCAAGCATATTCTGGGCATCGTCGGTGAAAGCGGGTCGGGAAAAAGCACGGTGCTGTGGGCGATCATGGGGCTGTTGGCCGATAATGCGCGGGTGCGATCGGGCGAGATTTCCTTTGTTGGCGCCGACGTGCTGACCCTGCCCGAGCCTGCCCGCCGCGCGATCCGCGGCGAGCAGATCTCGGTCGTGTTCCAGGATCCGATGACCTCTCAATCGCCCCTGCTGACCTATGCCCGGCAGATGCGCGATATCCTGTATCGCCGCCCCACCAGCCGCGCCGCCAAACACGCGGCGGCCGTCCAGATGCTGGAAAAGGTCGGCATTCCGGACCCCGCCTTGCGGATCGGCCAGTATCCGCACCAGTTTTCGGGCGGAATGCGGCAGCGGGCCGGCATCGCCATGGCCCTCTTGACCGGGCCAAAGCTGCTGTTGGCGGATGAGCCGACAACCGCGCTGGACGTGACGATGGAGGCGCAGATCATCCATCTCTTGAAGCAGATCCAGGCCGAGATCGAGGCGACGGTTGTCGTGGTTTCCCATAACCTGGGGCTGATTGCGGAACTTTGCGACGATGTGGTCGTGATGTATGCCGGAGAGGTGGTGGAAACCGGCGATGTGCGCGAAATCTTTCACCACGCCCGCCATCCCTATACCCGCGCCTTGCTGGATTGCGACCCGGCGCGCATCCTGCAACGCTCGCCCCGCCTGCCGATCATTCCCGGCGATATCCCCGACCCGTCGCAGCCGCGCCAAGGCTGCATCTTTGCCGATCGGTGTGCCCATGTGATGGAGATCTGCCGCACGACCGCTCCGCCGCCGGTAGCCACTACAACCGGGGCAATCGCGCGCTGTCATTTGCTGACTGATGCCGCGCCGGATTTGCCGCCCATCGCTGCGCCCACGCCAGCGCCCGTGGTCGCCAAGCCCGCCGCGACCACGCCGCTGTTGGAGGTTGATGATCTGAACGTGCGCTTCACCGTTGGCGGGGGGCTGATGTCCAGACTGGCCGGCAATCGGCCCAAACCGCTGGACGCGGTGCTGGACGTCAGCCTGCGCCTGCGCGCGGCCGAGACTCTGGGGTTGGTGGGCGAAAGTGGGTCGGGCAAGACCACCTTGGGCCGCGCGATCCTGAACCTTGTGCCGATCAATGGCGGCAAGGTTCGCTTTCAGGGCCAGGAAACCCAATCCCTGCCGGAACGCCAATTCAAACCCCTGCGCCGCAACATGGCGATGATGTTCCAAGACCCCAATGGCTCACTTTCGCCGCGCAAGACGGTGCGGGCGCTGATCGTCGAGCCGCTGGTGATCCACGGCATCACTGGCAAAGATGTGGATCTGGAGGCCGAGCGGCTGGCCGATATGGTCCGCCTGCCGCGGGCGTTGCTGTCTCGCTTTCCACATCAGCTGTCGGGTGGGCAGGCCCGCAGGGTCGGTGTTGCGCGGGCATTGGCGCTGAACCCTGCGCTGATCATCGCGGATGAGCCGACAGCGGGGCTGGATGTGTCTGTGCAAGGCGAGATCCTGAACCTGATGGCCGATCTGCAGGCCGAACATGGTCTGGCCTACCTGATCATCACCCACAACCTGCCGGTGATCCGCCATATCAGCGACCGGCTGGCGATCATGTATCTGGGCCGCATTGTCGAAGAGGGCCGCGCAGAGGACATTTTTGCCGATCAGCGACACCCCTATACCGCGTCGCTGGTGCGCGGTGTGCCGCAGCCCGACCCGGATCGCCGCCGCACCCATGCCGCCCTGACCGGCGAGGTGCCCAGCCTGTTGAACCGTCCGCGCGGTTGCGATTTCGCCTCACGCTGCCCGATGGCCCGGCCGCTATGCCATGAGGTGAAGCCGCAGCATCAAACCGAAGGCACTGACCGCATCTTTGCCTGCCATTACCCGCTGTCCTGACGGATCGCGCTGCAATACGAAGGAATACCCAGTGAGCTACGGCATCTATATCGGACGGTCGCATACGGCGGACGGCATTGCCTATCTGGCGGGCTATGGCGATGAACCGTCCAGCCACTGGCTGGAAATTGCGCCACGTCAGACCCATGCCACAGATGCGACGATCACTGTCGGGGTGACACCGCAGGCCGAGATGCCGGGCCACCTCAGCCAGATCCCGCAGGCGCGGGAAACCGCGCGGAATATCCGTGTCAGCTACAGCCATTATCTGGGCGTGCCCGCGCCATTGACCAATGGCGGGCTGAATGAATACGGGCTGGCCGTTCGCGATATCTGGTCAACCTCACGTGCTGAGCTGATCGCAATGACGCCTACGGATCAGACCGGCCCGAACTATTCCGATCTGGCCCGCATTGCTCTGGAACGCGCCCGCACGAGCCGTGAGGCGGTTGATCTGGTGGCCGACTTGATCGCGACCCACGGCTATTCCACCTATGGCGGCAACTCGCATATCTTTGCCGATCCGGATGAGGCCTGGGTGGTGATCGAATTTGCAGGCGGGCGCGGGCTGTGGGTGGCCGAACGGCTGGGGCAAGCCTGCATTCGCGCCTCCCGGCCCGGGCACATCGGTGAAATTCCGTCGGCTCCGAACGACGATTTCCTGTTTCCGCCGCATTTCATCCAGACCGCGCGGGATCTGGGCTGGTATGATCCGGCACAGGGCGCCTTTGACGTGAACAGGATCTACGGCGATGGCAAAGGCCGTTGGGATGGCGTCGTCTGGATCGAGGCTGAAATGCAGACCCGTGCCGCACGGCCCGAAAAGATCGGGCTTGGCGATATATTCTGGGCAATCTCTACCCCGCGGTTGACCGGAGACACGGCCGGCTATGGGCAGGTGGTGCCGCTGACGCAGCCGCAGCATCCCGACATGCGGATGCTGTGGCACGCGCCGGTGGGGCCGGTGACCGCCCCTCTGTTGCCGGTTTTCATCGGCCAGACCACCATCCCCGACGCCTATGCAAAACACCGCTATCTGACCGAAGGCGAAAGTGCGCGCTTTCTGGATTTGCGCAAAGAGGTCAACACGCCACAAGTCATCTGCCGGATCCCGCAAGGCGTTGAGGTGGCCGAAAGTGCGGTTTACCGGTTCAAGCAACTGATGCACCTGGCGTTTCAAAGCCCCGATACCATCCTGCCAGAGGTCGATCTGCACTGGCGCCGGGTTGAGGCCGCCATGCTGGCCGAACTGCCCAGCCTGCAGCGCAGCGCCGCTGTGCTGTTTGCTGCCGGTGAGCCGGCCTTGGCCAACCGGATGCTGACCGAGTTCAGCAACCGCTGGCTGGGGCTGGGCCTTTCTGATTGTCAGGCGCTGGCGGCGGCAGCCTATGTGCGTTTGCGCGCGTTGGGGGGCCTGAACATGACCGATCGACCCATCTCGCCGCAGCAACTCTGGTAAGGGTTGGCTGACCCTGACGGAGACAAGGTCAGTCGCTAGGATTGGCGAAGATGATGCAACCGTCCCGGGGCGGCCGCGTTTTCTCAGGCGTGCTGATTTTTACCAAAGGCCGGCAAGCAGTTTAATCCCGATCAAGGGCGAAGGGGCGCAAGTGGTATAGAATCATTCATGGAATCTGTAGAGGAGTCACAGTCCATGTCAGCGCAGTCCCACATCACCCGCCGTCGTTTCGGCACGCGCCTCGCAACTGTTCTGGTGGCCGGTCTGGTCGTCGGCACGCCCACGCTGTACCCCACGCTCGCGGCGGCCCAGGATGCCACCGCCGCTGCGGCACGGCTGGCCGAACTGGGCGTCAAGGTGAAGAATGAGCCCGTGACGGCCGAGACGCTGGGCGAGGTTCAGTCGCTGAGCTTTGGGTCAAAGTTCGGCCCGCTGCTTACCGATGCCGATATCGGCCTGTTCCGGTTCTTGCCCCGGTTGGGCTATGTCGGGCTGGACAGCACGCGCGGTCTGACGCCAGAGGGGCTGGCGCAACTGGCCGATGTGCCCGAGTTGTGGAAGCTGAGCCTGCGTGTCGGCGAGATGACCGATGCCCATATGGCCGTGGTGGCCGGGTTGTCGCGGGTGCGTGGACTGGACCTGACGATGAATGCGGGCATCACCGATGCCGCAATGCCGGCGTTGGCGGCGATGCCTGCGCTGACCCACCTGACGCTGGAGGCCACAGGTGTAACCGATGCGGGCGTCGCAGCGCTGGCGGGACACCGCAGCCTGCAGACGCTGAACTTTGCGCGGACTGGCATCACCGATGCGGCCTTTGTGGCGCTGGGAACCATTCCGACACTGCAGACGCTGGGGTTCAACGATACGCCCGTGAACGGGTCGGGGTTTCAGCACCTGGGCGGTCTGACCAAGTTGCAGGAAATGGGCATGATGAACACCGCCGTGGACAACGTGGGGATCTGGTATCTGACCAAGGTGCCTTCGTTGAAGCGGTTGTTCCTGTGGGATACCAAGGTTGGCGATGACGCGCTGGCCTCTCTGGGGCAGCTTGCAGAGCTGGAGGTGGTGTATCTGGACCGCACCGCGATCACCGATGTGGGGCTGGCGTCGCTGTCGGGGTTACCCAAACTGCACATGCTTTGGCTAAGCGGGACAGCCGTTTCCGATGCCGGCATGCAGCATCTGTCGGGGCTGCCGCTCAGCTCGATCCAGATCGGGCAGACCCAGGTGGGCGATGCAGGGCTGCTGGTGCTGGCGGCGATCCCGACGATGACCTCGATCACCGCCTCACGCAGCCTTGTCACGGACGAGGGCGTGGCTGCAGCGCTGGAGCTGCCCGGCCGCAACGAAAAGCTGCGGATCAGCAACTGACAGTTTCCTGACGCGGCGGCACACCCGCCGCGTTACCCATTTCATCGGGAACGACTGTCTCAGATTTGCCCGCGATGCCTTGGCCCGATGTTAGGGGCCAGGGATCCGGTCAGGCTGCGCCGGACCATGCCTCGCCAGTGGCTCCGGCAAGGAAGCCATCGGAATATCGCCCGCCCGGTGCCGTGGCCAAGGCCGCCACCGACAGCTCTTGCGCGCTGATCCGTCCGTCAATCAGGCTGCGGAACTGTGTGCAAAGGGCGATGAAGCCTTGCGACTGCGGAGACAGGCGCAGGCTGGCGACCCCGGCCTGTCGCAGGGCTGGCACATGATACGCCACGTTGGCGCAACTGGCCGACAGGGTTTGAACGCCGTTTACAGCCAGGAATTTCTGCCCCTCCAGCGTGTCGACATCGCGCCCGTCGGCGTCAATGCCGCAAACGAACTGGCAATTGTCCTTGGCCCGGTCATGCAGGCGCGCGTGATAGCAGCGCCCCGAGATGGCCAGCGGCAAACGGCCCCAGCCCCAGACCTCAATCGGCACGGCACTGCTTTGCGCCAGCGTCGCAATCGACGCCAGCGGCAATTCTGGCGGCAGGCAGATGCGCTGCGCCCCGCGTTTGGCCAACCAGCCCAGCGTGGCCTCATTATAGACATTGACCAAAGGCCCGACCGAAAACGCCGCCTCCTCTGCCAGATGCACCATTGCCGACAGATCGTTGACCTCAACCTCCAGCCCCATTTCGGCCAGATCGGCGGTCTGTTTGCGTTCGCGTTTCAGGGTGATCAGCGCCAGACTGGTCATCACCACGGTCTTGCCCGCAGCCTGCAGCCGCTCAATCACCTCGGGGAGGTGGGTCTGGTAAAAGGGCAACCGCTTTGAGCAGACCAATTCGCCCAGGATCACCCGGTCCACAGGGGCCTCATCGGCCAGTTTCAGGTAGAAATCGCGCCACAGGGCGGCGTCCCAGAAAAACTGGTTGGCACCGACGGTCAGATCCATCTGGTCATCTCCATGTCTTGCGATAGGCGCCGGTTGTGGCGGCCTGGCCTTCGGTCAGGCTGGCCAGCGTGCCCGGCGGCACCGGCAGTCCGGCCTCTACCGCCTCAACCGCGGCGCGGAAACTGCGCACCACCTGCGCCACATAGGCGCGTGAACGTTGCCGCCCCTCAATCTTCAATGCCGTCACCCCGGCTTTGGCCAAGGCCGGGATCAGGTCTTTGGCGTCAAGACTGCTGGGGTCTTCAAAGACATAGCCGGTTTTATCTTCGCTGGTGAAACAGCCCTTGCACAGTGTCGGATAGGGTGCGGGGGCGTCCTTGGCGTTGCGGTGGATGGTAAAGCCGCCCAATTTTGCCGATAGTTCGCCGCCGGTCTCAGAGTATTCGACATGGCTGGGAGGCGAGCAGACGCCGTTCATATTGGGGGATTTTCCGGTGATGTAGGACGACAGCGAGCAACGCCCCTCTGCCATCACGCACAGCCCGCCAAAAACGAACACCTCGGTTTCCACATCAATCTCGCGGTTGATGGCGGTGATCTCGGCCACGGTAAGGACGCGTGGCAGGACGACCCGGCGCACACCAAAGGCGGTGGCATAAAAGTTGATCGCATCGGGGTTGGCGGCCGCGGCCTGCACCGACAGGTGGCGGCGCAGGTTCGGGTGATGCTCGGCCGCATGGGCCAACAGGCCCAGATCGGCCAGAATGACGGCGTCGGCGCCAGCGGTTTCGGCATCGGCCAAGGCGCGGTGCCACAGCGGTTGCGCGCCAGCGCGGGGGAAGGTGTTGATCGCCACCAGCACCTGGGCCCCACGGGCATGGGCATAGCCAACCCCTGCCGCCAACTCATCGCGGCTGAAGTTCAGGCCGGGAAAGTTGCGGGCGTTGGTCTCATCGGCAAAGCCGCAATAGATGGTGTGGGCCCCGGCATCGACGGCGGCACGCAGGGCGGCGGGGGTGCCGGCGGGACAAACCAGTTCCATCATTGCATCCCTTCGGCACGGCGCAGGGGCATACCCGTGCGGCGCTCGGCAAAGCCGATCAGCGGCGTCAGAACCCGTGCCAAGGGGCCGGTCAGGGCAGCGATCTCGGCACCCAGATCCAGCTCGGCATCGTCAATGGCATTGCGCAGGGCGAGGGCCGCCGACGTGTCACCCTCGATCACCAGATCGCGCGAAAAGAACAGCGCGTCGCCGTCCCAAGTGCCATGCACCAATCCCAAAAGGGCGGCCAGGGGCCCGGCAATGCGGGCGTCGGCTACCGGCGGGCGGCGGTGCAGGGTGATGCGCATCGCGGTGCGATCAGGCTGCATCAGCAGGGTTATCGGCAGGTCGGTCGGGTCGATCGCAAAGCTGCAGCTGGCATAGCTGCCCAGCCGGTCAATCAGGCCGGGGTGATGGGTGATCAATCGCCGCGCCAAGAGGCTGAGCGCCAGCCCGATAGGGGCCAGCGGCATCGCCCAAAGACTCAGCGCAAGCGGGGATGGAACAATTGGCAGCGGAGTGTGGAAATCGGGCAAGGGGGGCCTCGGGCGGCAAGAGGTTATCAGGTGATGCGTCAGTTTAGGCCGCTGGCCGCCATGCTGACTTGATCATAGTCAACTCATGCGGTGGCAGAGGCTGCTACCAAAACCTGAACTCAGCCATTGGATTTGGGCTTGGACGCTGTTCACCGCCACCTGCCGGTCTTTCGTGATCTGCGCGCCTTTCTGGATTGGGCGGAGGCGCAGGGCGATCTGCTGCGCATTGCCCAGCCGGTGGCCACGCGCCATCAGATGACAGCCGTGCAGCTGCGGGTTTTGCGGGCCGGGGGGCAGGTGCTGCGCTTTGACCATCCGGTCTTGCCCGATGGCCGGGTGGCGGTGGTGCCGGTGGTGACAAACCTCTTTGGTACGGCGCGACGTGTGGCGGCGGGTCTGGGGCTGCTGCCAGAACAAGTCACTGATTTCGGAGAGTTTTTGGCCAAGCTGCGAACGCCCGCGCCGGTGGATGGCATGCGCGATGCCTGGTCACGGTGGCCGATGTTGAAGGCCGCTCTCAGCACGCGGCCCAAGGTTTTGCGCCGCGCATCGGTGCAAGAGATCGTGTCCAAGACGCCGGATCTGACCGCTCTGCCGGTGCAGACCTGTTGGCCCGGTGATGCCGCCCCGCTGATCACCTGGCCAGTGGTTTTGACCCGCCCGCAGGACAGCGAAGCCTCGGCGGTGGGGCGCTATAATGCCGGGGTTTACCGCGCGCAGGTGCTGGGGCCTGATCGGTTGATCCTGCGCTGGCTGGCGCATCGCGGGGGTGCGGCGCATCATCGCAGCTGGGCGCGTGCGGGCGAACCGATGCCGGTGGCGGTTGTTCTGGGGGCCGATCCGGCAACCTTGCTGGCCGCCGCCTTGCCCCTGCCAGAGACGGTGTCGGAACTGGCCTTTTCCGGCGTGTTACGCGGCGCGCGGACCGAATTGGTCCCCGCCCGCACGGTGCCGCTATTGGTGCCGGCCCATGCCGAGATGGTGCTGGAGGGCTGGGTTTCCCCCAGCGAGACCGCACCCGAAGGGCCGTTCGGCGATCACACCGGCTATTACAATGCGGTTGAGCCGTTTCCGGTGATGCAGGTCACCGCGATCACCCATCGCCGTGATCCGCTGTATCTGTCCACCTCTACCGGACGCCCGCCGGATGAGCCGTCGGTGATTGGTGAGGTGTTCAACGAGTTGGCGCTGCCGGTCATTCGCCAGCAGATCCCCGAGATCCGCGATCTGTGGCTGCCGCCCGCCGCCTGTTCTTACCGGATTGCGGTGGTCCGCATCGACAAACGCTATCCGGGTCAAGCGCGTCGGGTGATGATGGCGCTGTGGGGAATGCTGCCGCAATTCAGCTATACCAAGATGGTGATCGTGGTTGATGGCGATATCGACGTGCGCAATTGGGACGACATTGCCTGGGCCCTGGCCACGCGGATGGACCCCAGCCGCGATGTGATGCTGCTGGAGCGCACGCCGATGGACTATCTGGATTTTGCCTCACCCGATGAGGGGTTGGCGGGCAAGATGGGGATTGACGCCACGACCAAGATCGGCGCTGAAACCACGCGCGACTGGGGGCAGGTGATGACCACCGCGCCCGAGGATGCCGCCTTTGCCGAGCAGCTTTTGGCGGAAATCGGGGGCAAGACATGCGGGTAATCCTGGGGGTTTCCGGCGCTTCTGGGGCTCCCTTGGCGCTGGCGTCTGCGCGGCATCTGCGGGCTGCGGGGGCGATGATTGATCTGGTGGTCACTGCGGCGGCGGCACGGACACTGGCGGCCGAGTGCGGGACTGGTGCGCTGGCCGACTTGCAGGCGCTATGCGAGTGTCGCCATGATCTGGCCAATGTCGGTGCTACGATTGCGTCGGGGTCTTATCCGGTGGCAGGGATGCTAGTGGCGCCTTGCTCAATGCGCAGCCTGGCCGCGATTGCGCATGGGTTGGACGACAACCTGTTGACCCGCGCGGCGGGCGTGCAGTTGAAGGAACGTCGTCCCCTGCTGCTGCTGGCGCGAGAGGCGCCGCTGACGCTGGCGCATCTGCGAAACATGACCGCGGTGACCGAAATGGGCGCGATCGTGATGCCGCCGGTTCCGGCGTTTTATCTGACCCCGCAAACCACCGCCGAGATTGTCGATCAGATCGCCGCCCGAGCGGTGGATTTGCTACGCCTGGGGCCGGGGTCGGCGCGCGCCTGGGATGGCGACGGATGATCGTTCTGGTCTGCCCGCCCGTGAAAAAATATGTAAAAACACCCGTTGAAACAGGAGCCTGCGCCCATGCCCACCGATGAACCCAACGCTGAAACGCCCCCCCTGATCGTCGATCTGCGGCCGATGATGCCGCCGCAGCGTCATGCCACGGTCTTTGCTGCCATTGATGATCTGGCACCCGGCAAGACCTTTGTCCTGATCAACGATCACGCACCGATCCCGCTGCTGAACCGGATTGAGATGATGTATCCGGGCGAGTATTCCTGGGAGTATCTTCAAGACGGCCCCGAGGCCTGGCAGGTCGCGATCACCCGCGCCAAGGGGTGATCGCGCATCCCCTTCAGCCAGCACCGCGCGGCATTGGCAGGGTCAGCTTCTTGTAGGCCGACCAGTCCTGGATGTCGGGGTAATATTGCCGCCGCCAGGCCCGAACCCGCGGGTTCAGAATGCGCCGCCACAAGGGGGGCACCATGGCCAATGCAGTCAGCGGCGGATAGCCGGTGGGCAGTTGCGGTGCCAGTTCGGGGGCATAGATCTGCAACAGCGGGTAGCGCCGCATCGGGTGAACGTGGTGATCGGCGTGACGTTGCAGGTTCAAGAGCAGCAGCCCAGACACCCGATGGGCCGAATCCCACGAATGATGCGGCTGAACCGGTTCGTACTTGCCGTTCCCCAGGTGGCGGCGGGTCAGGCCGTAATGCTCGACGTAGTTTGTCAGCTCCAGCTGCCAGACCGCCACGAAGGCCTGAAACGCGAACAAGCCAACGCCCAGCCAGCCGCCGATCAGATAGGCGATGCTTAATAGGGCGACATTGAGGAACAAGTATTTCCAGATCGGATTTGACGGGTGGAATGGCCCGCGCCCGACCCGCGCCAGCTTGGCCCGTTCGGCCCGCCAGGCCGATTGCGGCCCCTGCCACAACACTCGCGGGAAAAAGCGCAGGAAGCTTTCATTATAGCGCGCCGTCACGGTATCGCGCGGGGTGCCGACCCAGGCGTGATGGACCAACAGATGCTCGGTACGGAAATGTCCGTATAGGACCATTGCCAGCAGCATATCGCCCAGACTGCGTTCATAAATGTTTGGTTTGTGAAACAACTCATGCGCATAGACGATGCCGACGGTGCCGGTGGTGACACCGATGCCGAACATCAGGGCCAGCATCTCGGGTGTGGAATAGCCGCCGATATGGGTGATCGCGTAGATCGCACCGAACACCAGACAAAACTCGATCGGGAACCAGATCCAGGTCAGCAGGCGAAACCAGAACAGCCGCGCATCGGGGGTTTCGGGGTCGGCATTGCCCAGGTTCTTGCCGACGAAAAGATCAATGACCGGCATCAGCACCCAGCCGTAAATCGGGATCAGGGCGATGGTCCAGCCACCCCAGATCAGCGCCACGATCACCAGGGGCACGAAGGTGAGGCTCAGCCAATAGGGCCAGGCGCGCAAAGGGGCCGGATGTGGCAAGGGGTCGGTCATTGCGGGGGCTCCACGGGTAAAAGGGGGGCAGTGTTGCGCGGCGTCAGGGACAGATAGATGCCGTCGCGCGCGCGCAGGGTCAGATGCGCCTCGGGGACGGGGATCTGGCCCGGCACCAGATCAAACCGGTAGGCGCGCAGCAGCAGTGACAGGATCAGCGGACCCTCGGCCATGGCAAAGGCCGAGCCGGGACAGACCCGTGTGCCACCTGAAAACGGGATATAGGCGGTACGCAAGCCTTCGCGACCATTCGGGGTGTCAAACCGGGCCGGATCAAAGCCATGCGGGTTGTCCCAGATCCGCTCATGCCGGTGCAGGTGCCAGCCGCTGAGGATCACTTGCGCGCCTTTGGGCACATTGCGGCCCCGAAAGCTGGTGGCATGGGCGGCTTCGCGCACCATCATCGGCACCGGCGGGTAGAGCCGCATGGTTTCGCGGAACACAGCGCGCGACAGGCGCAGCTTTGAGATGGCCGAGAAATAGATCTTGCCGGGATCCAGTTCGGTCTGCGCCTCGGCTGCAAGCCGCTCTTGCCAGTCAGGATAGCGCGCCAGCAGATACAGCGCCCATGCCAGCGCCGCGGCCGAAGTCTCATGCCCCGCCAGGAAAAAGATCGCCACCTGATCGACCATTTCCTCGGGGGTAAATACGGCGCCGGTCTCTGGGTCGAACGTGGTCATGATCTTGGTGGCCAGATCATCGGGTGCCTGTCCGGCGGCGATCTGATCGGCCCGCGCATGCACCAGTTGCGCAATCAGCGCCCGGATCCGGCGCGCCGATTGGCGGGTCTTGCGGGCATGAAAGCGCGGCATCCATTTGGGCCAGGGCAGGATTGCGGCGATATTCGCCACCGGCTGGGCGCCCTGATAGGCGCGAAACTCGGCAAAGGCAGCGGCAGCAATGTCAGATTCGACCGGCAGCGAAAACAGGGTGCGAAAGATCACGTCCATCGCCGCATGGCTGGTCTGGGCCTCGATCTCGACAGGGCGGCCGTCGGCCAGCGGCCTGAGCCGGTCCACGGCCGCCACGCCGCTGTCCCACATCGCGGGGAAGACGTGGCGCAGGCGGCCGCCTTCAAAGGCAGGGTCGATGATGCGGCGCTGATGCTGCCAAAGCGCACCGTTCGAGATGAAGATCGATTCACCCAACAGCGGCTTCAGCCCCACCCGGATGCGTTCCGATTTCGGGTATACGGTGATCGGCGCCTTCAGCACATGGTCAACCAGGGCGGGGTCGTTGCACAGGTAAGACCGGAAGAATGGTGTGCGGAATTCGGCCATCCAGGCGCGGAACAGATGCGCGGGCTGTGCCGACAGGATGTCGCGTCGAAACAGCCGGAAATACTGCCAGATCGAGACGCGGCCCTGTCGCGCGGCGGGCATCGGCGGCAGGTCCCGGTACGGGCATCGGGCCGCCGCCATGTGTACGTCGGTATCAAGTCCAGAGTTCAATTCCGTGGAAACGGACGGTTGCGCGGCGCTGCTTACTGACATTTACCCAAGGCTCTTTACGAAGCGCCACTTTGATGCCGCAAAGGCGGTATTGTATTTGAGGATCGTCAATTTTCAGCGAATTGTCCGCTGATATAGCCGCAAGACTTTGCGTGTCTTGCCAAGGGAACAGCCGTTGAACGGGCAAAAGTCGCCATCGCGGCCCTTAGCAGGCCTTGCCCCGCATCCCTGCGGTGCCTGCCGGTTTGGTGCAGCCAGCATCTGGCAGCCGGTGGCCGATGGTTATCGCGGCGTGCTTGCCCGCAGTTTTCTACGGCGCCCCCTTGCCGTCAATGAAACGCTGTTTGCGCAGGGCGCGCCCAATGACGCGGTCTATTGCCTGTCGCGGGGGATGGTCGCGCTGCGCAGCTATCGCGCCGATGGCGGATCAGCGCTGGTGCGGTTGGTCTATCCGGGCGATGTCTTTGGGTTCCGGTCGTTTCTTGTCGATGATCCGCATCAGACCGAGGCGACGGCGCTGGTGCCATCGCGGGTGTGCCTGGTTGCCCGGCGTGAGGCCCGTCAGGTGGTTACCGGTTCTCCGCAGACCCTGGAGCGGATCGCGCGGCGCTGCGCGCAAGAGCTGACCCGGGCGCGCAACTGGCAGCGTGCGACGGTCAAGACCGGCAACCACAAACGGCTGGCACAGTTGATCGTGCAACTGACCGAAGGGCTGGTGCCCGAGCCATCCGCCGGTCTGCACCTGCCGTTGTCGCGTCAGGATATGGCGGCCGCGCTGGGTGTAGAGGCGGAAACCGTGTCGCGCCTGATCGCCCGTCTGCGCGATGAGGCGGGGCTGCAGATCTCGGGGCGGTGGGTCGATCCGGGCTCGCTTGACCGGCTGCGCGCGATCGGCTGACGCCGCCGTTACAGATAGACCACCGGCGTTGCCACATTGGCCAGACCTGCGGCATGCAGGCGCTTGGCGGCAGCCTCAACCCCGGCTTGCGGCATTTTCGGCCAGTCACGCGCAGGACCGGTGACGCCGTGGTGCTGATAGGCGTTCAGTTTGATCCGCACGCCGTCGCCCAAGTCCTGCGCCAAGGCAATCAAGGCGGTAATTTCATCGTCCTGGTCGGTTACCCCCGGCACCATCAGATAGCGCAGCTCATACAATTTGCCCGCCGCCTGCACGATCCTGGCCGAGGTGATGCTTTTGGCAGTGTCGCGCCCGGTCAGTGCCAGATGCCGGGCCGGGGCGAAGGCCTTTATGTCCAGCATGACCCCATCGGTCACCGGCAAGAGCCGCGCCCAGGAGGCCGCCCCCAGATGGCCGTTGCTGTCGACAAAGCAGGTCAGCCCGGCCAGATCCGGCGCGGATTTGATCGCGGTGAACAGGGCGATGATGAACTTCAGCTGCAGCGTTGCCTCGCCACCTGACACGGTGATGCCGGTCAGAAAGGCACGGTTGGCGCGGATCAGCGCCAGCACATCGGCCACACCCAGATGCTGCACCATCGGATTGGCGCTGATCGGACAGGCGCGCAGGCACAGATCGCATTGGTCGCAGGCGGTTGGATCAAAGGCAATCCGCCCGTCCATCAGTGACAGCGCCTGTTTGGCGCAGACCGGAATGCAATCGCCGCAATCATTGCAAACGCCGATCGTATGCGGGTTATGGCAGCCGGGGCAGGCAAAGTTGCAGCCCTGCAAGAACAGCACCAGCCGGTTGCCGGGGCCGTCAACGCAGGAATAGGTCAGGATCTTACTGATCGTAGCGCGGATGCCGCTCATGGCCGACCACCCTGGGTTTGCGCGCGAGTATGGCGGTTTTCCGGGCGGCTTCGGCCCCCAGTGCGGTGGTATTGGTGCGCGATCCCTTGGCGGCGTCATGCTGGCGCAGGTCTGACAGCCGGATCATATAGCCGGTCACCCGCACCAGATCATTGCCCGCCACATTGGCGGTGAATTCGCGAAATCCGCTGGCCAGCGCGCCCTTGCACAGCTGCACCAACGCCGCCGGGTTGGCGCGGATGGTTTCATCCAGCGTCAGGATTTCCGACACGCCGGATGGAAAATGCCGATGCTGCGGCGCCAGCGCGCGCACATGAGTCACCGGGTCCGGCTCATGGCCATAGGCGATGCGGATGCCGGGGGTCAGGCCGGTATCGGTGGACAGACCGGCCTGCGCATGCAGCATGGCGTGGCCGCGCCAGACGTTGTCCAAGGGCTGCGCCTTGACCCGCGCAGCCAGGGTTTCGGTGATCCGCAACGCCAGGGCATTGGCGGCGGCATCATGGCCATAGCGGCCCGTCCGCCCGGCCTTTTCCTGCAGCAGATCCACCGCCTCGGCCATGGCAAAAACGCCATACATCGCGGTAAAGCGGTCGCGGTCGATCCAGCCTTCGGCCACCAGAAAGCTGTCGAAGAAATGCGAGTGATTGTAGAGATAGTCGATCCGCGCCCGCATCAGGTCAAAGGTCAGATCCATGTAATGGGGCGGGCGCGGGTCATGAAGTCCGCCTCATCCCGCGATCGCGCCGCCACTTCGCGCAGGTTCAGCCGCACTAGGGTTGAGGCGCCGCCGCCCACCGGCAAGGCGTTGTAGCAGCTGACAATGCCGTAGCCGCGCGCGTCAAACGTGGCGGCATGGACCGGGTGATTGGCGATATGCGGCTTTGAGCAGGCGATGATATTCTCAACCGCCAGCGCCAGCAGCGCCTCGCCACTGGTGACGGGATCATAGAGCAGCGTCAGGTTCGGCGCGATCTGCTGCAAGTCGGCGTCGGCGCGCAGGATGGCGCGGGCCACGCGGTTGTCGGAGGGGCCGATATTGGCATGCATGAAGGCATCGGGCAAAACCCGGTCCAGATAGCGCCAGAACAGCCGGATCTGACGGTAGAGATCATCGTCTGACACGCCATCACAGAACGGCAGCAACAATGCGTCAATCGAGCCCAGATAGACCGGCATTCCGGTGACTGAGGGCGTGTGGTGATAGGCGATCATCAGGGTGCTGATCGCCTCATCCAGGGTTTGCGGAGCGGGAAGTTCCAGCCACTCACTGCCTTTTGCCAGCACAACGGAAAAATCGGGCAGCACATAGCGCGGCTTATAGGGGGCGTGCCCCTCATACATGTCGCAGATGATGCGGTCATCCAACGCGGCGCGGGTGGCGGGGGCCAAGGGCGGATAGGGCAGGCTGTTTTCAGCCTCCAGCGCCAGGTAACGGGCCTTTTGCGCCGGGCTGAGGGTGGGATCATTGACGATGCCTCGCCGCGTGTCAGTGCTGTCCAGCATGGTGACCTCTGTATTACCCTGCGCAATCATAGCAGGCAGTTTACCACATCAGGATAGACCTGAATTGCAAAGTGATGGATATTCGTCGCATCACCCATAGGAGGGATCGTGGCATGGCGGGGCAGGGCAAAGACGGCGGCGAGCGGCCCGATGAGATCCGGTTTGACCGGCCCGGCAGTCACATGGCGGCGCTGCCTTACCGCATCGCGGCGGCCGGTCGGACGCGGGTGCAGGCCGCAGCGCCCCTGATCCGGCAACGGTTCAACCAGCATGTGCTGATCCTGCCGCTGCAGGGGTGCGGCCTGATCCGCCTGGGTCCGCGCACCTTCCATGCCCGGCCCGGCACGCTGGTCTGGCAGGATACCGCGCGGCGGTATGAGCATGGCTGCGCGCCGGGCTCTGCGGTCTGGCATTATCTTTGGCTGGGCATTCAGGGCCACGGGTTGGACGCGCTGTTTTCGTCATTTCGGGTGGATGCCGATCCGTTGATCCCCAGCGCGGACGTGGGCTGGATCGCCGACAGCTTTGCCGCGGTGATCGACCGTCTGCGCGACCCGGACTCGGCCAGTGCTGCCGAGAACAACGCCACGGTGGCGCGGCTGATTGCCTTTGTGGCGCGCGCGCGGGGCAATCTGGAAAACGAGGCCGGGCCGGGGGACGCCAGCATGGTCGCGCTGGCCGATCAGATGCGCGGCGGGTTGGGTCAGCCATGGCGCATTGGCGATCTGGCAAAGCGGGCGCATCTCAGCCCGTCACAACTGCACCGGCGGTTCCGGCAGGCCTATGGCGCCACGCCGATGGATTGGTTGCGCCATGAACGGATCCATGCCGCAAAGGGGCTGCTGGTCGGGTCCGCCGCCAAGATAGCCGCCATCGCGGCCGAATGTGGCTATGGCGATCCCTATCATTTCAGCCGCGACTTTGCCCGTCTGACAGGGCAGCCCCCCAGTGCCTTTCGCCGGACGGGCGGTCGGTAGATCTGCTTGGCCCGGCCAGGCAGGGTGGTCTGTTGCTGTGGCTGGGCTGCGACCACCTGTCCATCGACAACCCATGGGGGTGCAGATCATACTGCGACAGAAACTTTCGGGGGCCTGACATGTCATCACGCACACATCTGCCTTTGGTCTATTCCTGCTCGGGCTGTTCCAGCGCGGCACAGATGGCAAATTATCTGGCAATTGCGATGGACCGGCGTGGCCTGGCCGAAATGTCCTGCATCGCCGGTGTCGGCGGCGATGTGCCAAAGCTGGTTCGCCTGGCCAAATCCGGCCGACGGATCATCGGCATTGACGGTTGCGCGCTGGCCTGTGTGCGCAATTGCCTTGCCCGCCACTATGTCAAGCCGACGGAATATCACCTGCTGTCCGATAATGGAGTTAAAAAACGGTATCAGACCGACTTTGACCCCGATGAAGCCGAACGGGTTTTGGCCGAAATCACAGCGCATTCGGACCTTGCGTCCGCCGCAACGGCGTAAGGTCGCGGCATTCGCAGGGCTAGTTCAGCGGAACATGAGCGCGCCGGAAGGGGGCTTGCCAGAGCCCGATGGGGTATGGAAAAGCCGGTCCTGACACCGATGCAGGCTGGACCTGCCGTGCGATCGGCGCGGGAGTAAAAAAGCCGTTGATGCCCGGGAAAATGGCCGTCTTGTCCTGCCAGCTTTCCTGAAACGCTCGGCAACCATGAATCCACCCGTGCAGTGGCTCTGGTTCTCCGTGTGACCTACAGATCACCGGTGGTGCCAGAAGTGTACGCAGCACGCTGACCCCGGCGTGCGATCCGCGCCACGGCCAGTGAGCCCAGCCGCAATGGCGTATGCACAGACGGGATGCGGACAGGACGGATTCGGGATATGCGGGGCGTAGCAGGCCATAGTCGTCAAGAAACAGCACGATCCGTTCCTGCGCAGCGCTGATACCCGTATTGCGCGCACCTGCGCGCCTACGGCTGGTCGGGTTGCGCACAATCCACACCGGGCTGTGGCGCGAAAATGTCTGCCAACACCTGTTTTGTGGGCGACGTGCTGGCGTCGTCGGCGACCACAACTTGGGCGTCAGACGGCAGTGCCGCGAATACCGACGCAACTGCGCGACGCAGCAAGTCTGGCCTGTTGGGCGTCGGGATGACGATGCTCAGTTCACGATGGGTCATACCGAATGTCTCAAAGCAATGGCCAGATCGCATCTGAAGGCGAGATAAGATCAGGGTGCGCGGGCCAGGAAATCCGCAGATCAGAGTCATTCCAGGGGATACCGGCTGCCTTGCCCGGCACATGGGCGCTGGCCATCTTATACAGAATGACGGCATACGGAGTAAGCGTCAGGAAATCATGCGCAAGCCGCTTTGGAAGGTAGACCGCATCGGCGCTGGCGGCCGACAGATCAACCGCTTGGCTTTTGCCAAATCCGGGGCCTGCGCGCAGATCAACCGCAACATCCCTGATCCGACCCGCGACCCAGCGCACCAGCTTTGCCCAGGCAATGGGTGGCTGCTGAAAGTGCAGGCCGCGCCGGGTGTGAAGATGCGTGTTGGCGGACAAGTTCGACTGAACCGGGGCGAACGTGATCCCAGCCTCGCGGAAGGTGTCGCGACAACAGGCGCGGGTAAAACCGCCCCGATCATCCCGATGCACCGGGCTTTCAATGGTGAACAGGCCGGGAATGATGCCTTCGGTCAGCTTCACCAGATTGCCAACCGGGGAATGGCGGTGACGAATTGCCCGCCCCAATCGCGGATCTGCGCCTGCTGGTCGATCACTTCGGGTGCGTGTTTTGCCGGTTACGATCCACCACAAAGGCCAGATCGCGATCCCCCAGCCCGGCAAGGTTGAGAAAGGTGTTGCCCTTGGCCGCCGCCCTGTAGCCTGCAACCGCTTTGCCGTCGGTGTGGGCCATGGCAAGAAAGGCCAGGAATTCGGCAATGACGATCTCAACCTTCCGGGCGAAGCCCTGGTATCAGGCACATGCTGCCAGGGCCGCGGTGCCTGCGGATTGCGGATTTTCGGGGCACAGCCAGCCATCAGCGCCCGCACTGCATCGCGAACCAGTCGGTCGGCCAAAAAATCACCGCCACCGATGACATTTCCACCGCGCGCGGTACCCGTGGAATCCCACGCTGGGTAAAGCAGGCTTGTCGAAATGAGGCCACGACCATCGCCTCAGGCTGGGCGTGCTGGCGCAAGGCTTCCAGCAGATGAACTGTCCGCATCACGGTTGAGCCGAAAGTCGGGGCCGGATCGGCGTAAGACAGCCTGACCAGCGGCTGCGCGGCAAGGTGCAGCACGATGTCAGGGCGGCCAGCGCAGATCAGATCCGCCACGGCCCCGGCGTCGTGCAGGTCACATCGATGGCTGGCATTCCTTTGTCATGTCGCGGCGGTAGCCAAGGCAGATCACGAAAACGCTGATCCCGTGCGCGGCAGACAGCTTTATGATGTGCCACAGGATCGGCTTGCCGCCTGTTTCGATCAGGGGTTTGGGCCGCAAGTGGCTTTCCCGGGAAATCCGCGTGCCATAGCCTCTGGCCAGAATGACAGCTTGCATGATGCCCACATTGCGCCAGTTGGATTGCTTTTTACAATCCATGCGATCCCGAACAAATACCGACGCGCAATTCCGTAGCCCGGAGTCAAAAGGCCGGGGTTCGGGACCGGGCAGCATGCGGCATGTCCAACCATTCAGGATCAACCGAACAGAGCCAGAATGCAGCCTTCCCCAGATGTTTCCGGCGTGCCCCCATCGGGTGGTGCAGTTTGAGTGTTGGTGCTTGGTTGGCCGTTGGTCTATCGACCGCATGGATTGCCCCCAAGCTGCTGGGCGTCCATCCACATTGCACCGATGCGCGCGGATCGTGGGCCGGTTCCCACTGCCGGTTATGAAATCCGGCGTGATGCCCTGGCCGAGGTTCGGGTTGCGATGTTCTGCGACGGATCTGGTGAAGCGGGGCTGGTCGCGCTGAAGTTGGGCAAGACCGGGGCAGGCAATACACCGAAAGACTGTTGTGTCTGACGCGCAGCCCAGCCTCATTGTCAACCGCGCTTTACTGGTACCAACTCCGGCGCTGCTGGTTTTACGGGCGCCGCGACAAGGTGTTTTTGACAGTGAAGAGCTGCGATGATCAAAAGAGTTTATCGCAAGGAAATTGACCGTAGTGCGGCAGTGTGCGTTTTTGCGGCACTTTGATCAACGCAGAGCGTATCGTTCGACGGTATGATCCGATGTATTTTCAGCAAATCCGCTCTTTAATCCGCGCTTATTGCTTTTCTCGCAGACTGATCTGGTCTGCCCGAATGGCGGGCCTGAATTCTCCTGGAAAACGGGGATGAGCGTGATCCATTTTTACCCCTCCATCCCGCGCGGCGGCTGAAAATGGGGGAATGTGTCGTCTGTCTCCGGGTCCGATGGTGTGTGGCGTGGGGTTAGGCGATGACGATCAACGGTGGCACCGGCAACGATGTACTGAAGGGCACCTCTGGTGCGGATTCTATTGATGGCGGCGCAGGCAACGACAGCTTGTTTGGCGACTATGGCGATGACACGCTGGTGGGCGGCGATGGCAATGACCTGCAATATGGCGGCACGGGAAGTGACCGGTTTGAACTGGGGTCCGGCGCGGGCAGTGACACGGTTTATGGCGGCGAAAATGCGGGGGATGAGGACCGCCTGGTCTTTATCAGCGATGAGGCGGTTGGCATTACCTTTACCGCGGCGGAAAGCGGCACCTATACCCAAAACGCAGGCGGCACGACCGGCACCTTCCATGAGATTGAGCAGATTGAAACCGGTGCTGGCAATGACACCATCGACGCCAGCGCCGACACCAGTGGCACCTGGGTTTCTTCCGGCGCGGGCAATGACAGTTTCACCGGCGGAAGCGGGGCAGATACCGTCTTTGGCGGCGATGGAAGTGATACGATCACCGGCGGTTTGGGCCATGACAGCCTGTTTGGCGGAGATGGCAACGACAGCCTGATTGGCAACAACGACACTTGGGATGAGTTTTTCGGTGGTGCGGGTGATGACACCTCGGTGGTTCAGCCCACATTCGAGGGCCACAATTGGCTGATCATGGAAAGCGGCACGTCAGATATTTTGGACGTTTTGGTGTATCCAGGCGGCACGACCACCACAATCGACGCATCCTTCAACGACACCCTGATTGGCGGTGCGGGTGCGGATACGATCTTTGGCGATCTGGGCGATGATCAGATCTATGGCGGGGCGGGCAATGACGCGCTTTTTGGGGGCGTGGGCGATGACAGCCTGAACGGCGATGAGGGCGACGATCTTTTCGACGGTGGCGATGGCAATGATACGCTGTTCGGTGGCGCCGGGAACGACACGATGTATGGCGGTGAGGGGAGTGACTATTTCTCGGTCAGCCATAGTCAGGGCGTGGATCAGATCTTTGGTGGCAGCACCGGAGCAGACCAGGATATCCTGTATATTGGCAGCAATAGCGGGGCGCCGGCCGTTGTTACCCTGACAGGTGACGAGTCGGGCAGATATTCCGCCGGCACAGGTGGCAGCGGGACCTTCGAAGACATCGAGATTTTCAGCTTTGGCACTGGCAATGATAGTTTGGATGCCACTGTCAGTGCCTCGGATCTGCAGGTCTTTACCAGTTTCGGCAACGACACGGTCAGGATGGGGTCTGGATCGGACTATGTATCGGGCGGCGATGGCAATGACCTGCTGTTTGGGGGGCAGGCCAGGATGCGCTATCTGGCGATGCGGGCAATGGCACGTTGGCCGGTGGCGCGGGCAATGACGTCCTTGATGGCGGTGCAGGAACGGACCGGGTGGTCTTTGCCGGTTCCGCCGCCACCTACACCACAGGCACCTCGGGGCCCTACCTGATTGTCACCGATCTGGCGGGGACGCAGGGCAGTGACTCGATCAGCGGGTTTGAGCAGATCGAATTCGCCGAAGGGGTGTTTGATCTGCGAATCGGGACGGCCGCAAACGACACCATCAGCGACACCGGCGGCCTGCCGGATTTCATTGCGGCGGGCGCGGGCGACGACACGGTCAGCGGCACGGCGGCTGGCGATGTCATCTTTGGTGGTGAAGGGGCCGACTCTATCGCCGCGGCTGCGGGCAACGACACGGTCTTTGGCGACGCCGGGAATGATCAAATTGAAGGCAATGGCGGCGACGATCTGGTCTTTGGCGGCGATGGCAATGACACGCTGCATGGTGGCGCAGGGAACGACACCCTGACGGGCGGCGACGGTGCGGACAGGTTTGCGCTGGAACAGGCGGGCGGCGGCGATCATGTCACCGATTTCGACATGACACTGACCGCCGGTCGCACCACTGACCAGTTGGACGTCAGCGACTTGCGCGATCTGAATGGCAACCCGATCAACGCCTGGGATGTCGTTGTCACCGATGACGGCAATGGCAATGCGGTGCTGACCTTTCCCGAAGGGGAAAGCTTGGTGCTGGAAGGTGTCGCGCCCCGACAGATGGCGACCGCGCAGCAGCGTCATGCCGCCGGTATTCCGTGTTTCACCACGGGCGTCAGGATCCTGACGCCGGCGGGTGAAATCCCGGTCGAAAGGTTGCGTCCCGGCGATCTGGTTGTGACACGTGACAACGGGCCGATGCCCGTGGTCTGGGCGGGCACGCGCCGGTTGGGGGCGGCCGAGCTGGCCACGGCCCCGCATCTGCGCCCCGTGCGCATCGCGCCGGGCAGTTGGGCCGGGCCCCGCGATCTGCTCGTTTCGCCTCAACACGCGATTTTGGTGCGCGCACCCCAGCGCGGCGGGACCGAGTCCTTTGTGCGCGCCACCCATCTGGCACGGCTGAAAGGCGGCAAAGTCCGCATCGCCGGGGGCTGCCGTTCGGTGACCTATGTGCATCTGTTGTTTGAGGGGCATCAGGTGATTTTCGCCAATGGTGTGGCGAGTGAAAGTTATTACCCGGGCAAGTGGGGCATCACCGCGCTGGACCACATTGCACGTCATGAGGTGTTGACGTTGTTCCCTGATCTGCGCTGGCGCGACCCCGCCTTTGTCTATGGGCCCACGGCCCGCCCGGTCTGCCGTTTCCGGGATCTGCCCTCAGATCTTGCAGATCTGCGGCTGGATCTACTGGGGGGCAGCGCGGCCCTGTTGCGAAAACTGGCCTGAGACCGAAGTTTCTCCGCATCGATGCAACAATCAGGAGGAATGTTCTGCATGACGTCAATGTGTTGGTGCGTATGAGTAAACTGACACCTGCCCCCCGATCCTGCCGACGGTCTGTCAGACCGGCATGGGCGGCAATCGCGGGCTCGATCAATGACCCGCGGCCTTGACTGGTAAGGCGACGGTGTGCGTCTGCTTCAGCCATTTTAGTGAAAATCCCGTGATTTAGGGATGATCCGAACATCTCTTGGGTGCCTATGTGTGCCGTTCGGCACCGGTTTTCTGACCTCGTCGGCCCGGGCAAGAGGCATGTCCACCGGTTCATTCGACAGGCGGGCCAGCGCATCACTGCGGTCGGTCAGATGATGGACAACGACATGGATGACGTCCTCGCTGCGTTGCACCACGCCGCGGATGTCGATCAGGCGCGATTGCATGATGACCTTGCGAAACGCCTCCATCACCTTGGGCCAGACCACCAGATTGGCAACCCCGGTTTCGTCTTCCAGCGTAATGAAACAAACCCCCTTGGCGCTGCCGGGCCGTTGCCGGATCAGGACGATTCCGGCCAAGGCAATGGACTGGCCGTTGTGCATCCGCGACAGGCCTTCAGCGGGCGTGTAGCCTTGCCGCTTCATGCTGCTGCGCAGGAATGCCATCGGATGCGCCTTCAATGAGAGGCGAAGTGTCTGGTAATCCGCCACAACGTGTTCGCAGATCGGCATCTGGGGCAAGGCGACCACCGCCTCGTCGCCTTCATCGCGATTGTCTCGAAAAAGCGGCAGATCGGGGGCGTCGCGCAGCGCAGTTGCATCCCAGAGCGCCTGTCTGCGGTCCAAACCAGCGGATCGGAACGCATCGGCGGCAGCCAGTTTGCGGATCGTGCCTGCGTCCACTGACGCGCGATCCTTCAGATCTTTCAGGCCGCCAAATGGTGCATGGCGCTGACGCATGATGTGTCGGGCCATTCTTTGCGGCATCCCATCGACTTGTCGTAAACCCAGACGCACCGCAAATTCCCCGACCGCAACAGGTTCCAAAGTATTGTCCCAATCGCTGTAATTCACATCGGGCGGATGCACGGTGACGCCGTGTTCGCGTGCGTCGCGCACGATTTGGGCCGGAGCGTAAAACCCCATCGGTTGGGAATTCAGCAGGGCTGCGCAGAACACATCGGGGTAATGCTTCTTGATCCAGCAGGAGATGTAGACCAGCAGGGCAAAGCTGGCGGCATGGCTTTCGGGAAATCCGTATTCGCCAAAGCCCTTGATCTGGTCAAAACAGCGTTGCGCAAAGATGGGGTCATAGCCGCGATCCACCATCCGCCCGACCATCTTGCCTTGCAGTTTTTCAATTGTTCCGCGCGACCGGAAAGTGGCCATGGCCTTGCGCAATTCGTTCGCCTCGGCGGGGCTGAATTTTGCCGCATCAATGGCGATCTTCATCGCCTGTTCCTGAAAGATCGGCACCCCGAGGGTTCGCCCGAGGATATTTTTCAACTCGTCAGGATCATGCTCGGGGCCGGGTGAGGGATAGTCCACCTTCTCTTTCCCGCTGCGCCGGCGCAGATAGGGATGGACCATATCGCCCTGAATGGGGCCGGGCCGCACGATGGCGACCTGAATCACAAGGTCGTAGAACTGGCGCGGTTTCAGCCGAGGCAGCATGTTCATCTGCGCCCGGCTTTCCACCTGAAACGTGCCCAAGGAGTCGCCCTTGCACAGCATGTCATACACTTCGGGGTCTTCTTTTGGCACCGTTGCCAGATCAAAGCGTTTGCCGTGATGCGCGGCGATCAGATCGAAGGCCTTGCGGATACAGGTCAGCATCCCCAGCGCCAGCACATCGACCTTGAGAATCCGCAATTCGTCGATGTCATCCTTGTCCCATTCGATAAAGCTGCGATCCGGCATCGCACCGTTACCGATGGGCACAGTCTGGGTCAGCAAGGTTTCGGTCAGGATGAAGCCGCCAACATGCTGACCCAGATGGCGTGGCATTCCGATCATCTGATCGGCCAACTTGATCGTGCGGGCGATCAGCGGGTCACGCAGATCAAGGCCCGCCTCGGCCGCTTCTTTCGCGCCGATCTCACGCCCCCAACTGCCCCAGATGGTTTTCGCCAAGGCTGAGGTCACATCCTCGGACAGCCCCATGACCTTACCCACCTCACGCACGGCCATGCGGGGGCGATAGTGGATGACCGTTGCGCATAGGCCGGCCCGGTTCCGCCCGTATTTGGCGTATATCTGCTGGATCACCTCTTCGCGGCGTTCATGCTCAAAGTCCACGTCGATGTCGGGGGGCTCGGTCCGTTCCTCGCTGATGAAACGCTCAAACAGCAGATCATTCTTGTCGGGGTCCACGGCGGTGATGCCCAGCACATAGCACACCGCCGAATTTGCCGCCGAGCCGCGCCCTTGGCACAGGATTGGCGGGCTGACCTGATGGCGGGCGAACTGGATGATGTCATGGATGGTCAGGAAATATTGCGCGATGTTCAGCTTTTCGATCAAGGCCAACTCTTTCTTCAAGTCCCTCTGCACCTTTTGGGAAATTCCCTGCGGATACCGCTCGGCAGCCCCTGTCCAGGTCAGGTCCGTCAGATGTTGTTGGGGCGTGCAGCCTTCTGGAATCGTTTCCTTTGGATATTCATAGGACAGCTCTCGCAGATCAAAGGTGCAGGCATCTGCCACCTGCCGCGTAGCGCTGATCGCGTGGGGCCATTCGGCAAAAAGCGCTGTCATCTGGGACGGCGATTTCAGGTGCCGCTCTGCATTTGCCGCGAGAAGAAAACCGGCCGTCGTGATTGTCGTCTTGTGCAGGATGCAGGTCATCACGTCTTGCAAGGGGCGGCGGTCCGGGCTGTGATAATGCACGTCATTCGTTGCCAGAATGGACAGGTCATGCTGCTGTGCCAAACGGTCCAGCGCGTTGATCCGCGCCCGGTCGTCGCCGCGATAAAGATAGCTGACCGCAATATGACGCAGCGTTGGCAAGGCGCGCGTCAGGCGGCGCAGCCCGGCGGAAAAGCCGCGAATATCCGGGCCGGGCAGGGCAATCAACTGCACCCCTTCGGCATGCGCCGCAAGATCATCCAGCGTAATGTCGCAAGCGCCTTTCGCCTGCCAATCGCCGTTGCAATCGTGCATCTTGCCTTTGGAAAGCAAGGCACACAGATGCCCATAGGCGGCGCGGTTGCGGGGGTAGGCCAGAAATTCCTCGCCTGTCACCAGTTGCAACCGGCAGCCGATCACGGGACGCAGGCAGGCCTTCAACGCCGCAGCGTGCAACCGCACCACGCCCGCCATGGTGTTCAGATCGGCCACCCCAATCGCGTCATAGCCTTGCGCCCAGGCCGCTGCGACAAGGTCCACCGCATCCGATGCGCCACGCAGAAACGAAAAGCAGGTGGTGATGCCCAGTTCGACAAATGTTGCGCGAGGGTTTGGCGTAAAACCATCCTCGGCAAGGGTTCGTCTGGGATGTTGATGGTCGATCTCGGGCATCAGGCGAACATCCCGTGCAGAAACCAGCGCGGATCGCCGCCGCGGCCATCATCATGCAGACCTTCGCGGTAGAGCCAGAACCGCTGCCCGATCTGCACCTCTACCTTGAAATAGTCCCGCAGCCGGGTATTCGGGCGATCATGCCACCATTCCGGGGCGATACGTTCCGGCCCTGCATACCGGGTCACGCGATAGGTCTGCCGACGCCAGATGAATTGGGCCGGCGGGCCTTCGGGCACAGCGTATAGCACCTGCACCTCTTCTGGCTTAGGCAGCAGGCGCACAGGTCTTTCATTGGGAACAGGCTGCCGCGATGCCTGTAACGGCTGTAATGCTGCCAAGGCAACTTCGGCGCGTTCGGGGATATGGCTGGCCCGCAGAACGGGCCGTTTTATCGCCCGTTCGCCGAATTTTGCGGCCAGACGGTCAATCAGGAATGGCAGTTGCAGGTCTTCTTCCGTCTCACCATCCAACCGGGTCTGCACATTCTCAACGGGTTCGACCACATCGGCCTCTAGCGCAATCAGATCGAACCCGAAACCTGGATTGATGCGTTCCAGCTTGTCGTTGAACAGGCTTTTCAAGTGGTCGGGATCACGGGCAGCGGCTGCGGTGGCGGCTGAAATCATGCTGACTTCACCATCGGTGCGATAGACGGTCAGATGCAGCCGGCGACAACCAAGCCCTCGCCGCGCCAGTTGGTCACAAAGATCAAAGCAAAGGCCCGGAAGATAGGCTGTCGGGTCCTGTATCGGCTCTGGCAGGTGGGTTTGCGTTCTGATCCTTGGCAAAACCTCTTCACTGGCGACGGGTTCCGCCAGATAGCCCATTGCCTGATCCAACCGCAGCAGCGGGTTGTCTGGCAAGGCGGCACGGATGAAACGGCGGCTGAGCGACAGGCGGGGAACACCGATAAGGCTTCCGATGGTTTTCAGGCCCACGCGGTGCAACAGCAGCAATGTTTCAGCGTTCAGGCGCAGCCCTGCGACCGGCAGGGGGGCCAGAAGCTGGGCTGTCTGGTCCGCTGCACAGATCGCCCGCACCGGGCCAAAGCGGGCCAGCGCCCATGCCGCCCCCCAGGTTGGTGCCACGGCGATGCGCGCGGTCAGGCCCAGCAGGGACAGACGGGTCTCCATCTCGATCAACAGTCCGGCCTCACCGCCAAAGAGGTGATCTGAACCTGTCGTCTCCAGGATCAGCCCGTCGTCGCCGTCAACGACCGTCCACGGACACCAGCGCCGTGACCACAGCATCAGACGGCTCAGCGCCACCCTGTCGCCCGCCACATCGGCATATTCGACCCGCAGGTCGGGACAGACGGCCCTTGCATCGACAACCCGCGTGCCGACGGATGCACCCTGCAGGCGCGCAGTACGGTTGGTGGCATGAATCACCGGCCCGTGTTGGCCCTCGGCCGCCAGAACGACGGCGATATCATCCGGCGGCGCCATGCCTGACCGCTCCATCTGTCTTTGCCACCGCTCCATCGGAAAGTGGGGCAGAGAGATCGACACGATCCGCCGTCCTGTCATAGGTGGCCACCCATTTGCCCGGCTGCCGGGAACGTGCGCGGAACAGGTCCACCTGCCAACGCGGGTCGCCGGGGGCCTTGGAATCGTCGGGGTTGGAACGCGAGGGAAGGGACGCCACCCGCCATCGGTTTCGAGCTGCACTCAGGTCGGGGGAGGCACCTCGACGGATCAACCAGCAGGCCACTTTGTAGTGCTCTGACCGCATCGCCAACCGTTTGGTTGCTGTAAAGTCGACAAACCGAGAGTCGCCCCAAACTTCGCCCACCACGGCAGACAGTGACTTGCAGCGAAGGCCTTCCTCCATCGCCCAAAGCACATCTACGGGGCGGCTCAGATCTGCCCGGATAACGTGACGACCGGCAAGTCCGGGCAGATAGGGCAGTCCAGCTTCCTGTCGGGAAAGCCTGTCCTGGACCCAGAGAACAGGGGCATTGCTGCTTTGCAGCGTGGACAGAACAAAGGCGATTGCTCCTGCATCCGCTGTCGTTGCCGGGAAAACTTCGGAGTAGATGAAGTCTTCCTTTGACGCAGACGAGGAAGGATAAATGTGGCAAAGGTTGGGCATGTTTTCCGACCAACATAGCAGGACGATTCCAGTTTGTTCTCTATATGTTCTACTCCAGTTGGAGAACTTCGTCCACGCACTCTTGGTCAGAACATCGCGGTCCGAGGGGAAGTTGCCTCTGGCCAACAATGGGACGATGGCGGGCGATGAAAGGCCGAAAGAAGATGAGCCAAAGCGGAAAAGTTCGCGACTTGGCCTGTGTCGGGCCCGGGCCCGGAAAAGCCACAGACCGACAAGCCGGGAAACATAGCGATTTCAAGTAATTTTAACTCTGGCGGCAGGTGTTTCCAAACACATGTAATTCTTTAAAATCAATAAGCTAGATTGCTATTGTTGTGTAACCAATTAACGGCGCGGCGGTGGCGTGGCGGTCTGGTGGGAAAATGGCGGCGGCGGTGGGGGCCTGGGCGAAGGTCTGGGTCATCACGCGGGCGCGGATGAAGGCTTGCG
>JBATPI010000139.1:0-42520 GCA_049291415.1 Paracoccaceae bacterium
CGAACGATCAAAGAAATGCAAGAGGTGCAACGTGCCGCTAAATTTAAAGAATTCTCCGGCCGGCCTTGGAGTAGGATCGGCAACGAAGGTGTAGATCGCCTCATCAGTCTGTCCGATTCGGTCATTGCTAAGTCATTGGCCGAAGGTTGCTGCGCAGAGGCGTGATCCTTCGATATTCGGTGCCTAACCTCACTTGCGCCGCCATCGTGTCGGGGCGCTCCCTCTTTTCGTGGAAAATATGCGTATCTGGATATTGGTTGAAGTTGCCGATGACAAAAGCGAACACGCCAAGCTGCCTGCCGCGATCATATTCGGCGTGAGGGCAAAGTTATCCGGCCCGACTGGCAGATTGCTTCGATAGAGGTGACAAACACCACCCTGCCGAAGGTGATGAAAAACCCGCCAATAGCCACCAGCATGTCTCTGAACACTGGCCTGCTGCCGGTTTAGTGGGCACCGAGTTGAGGTGTTTGTGAGATTGGAGAACAGCAATGACGAGAAGATTATTCAGCTAAGAGTTTAAGGGTGAGGCGGCACGGCTGGTCGTGGTGCGCGGTGTGAGCGTGGCACAGGCTTCAAGGGATCTAAGCCCTATGCAATACGAGGAGAGAGCGATGAAAGCTTAAGCTGCCGTCCACGAAATCGGCAGCAGGCCAAACATCAAATCCCAGTTGGTGGACCACTTCAGTGGGGGCACTCTGTGGTGATCCTGAACCTGAGAAGCTGAACACCGAAGGCGCGGCGGTAGGCCGCTTCTAGATGTCCAACGGTGACGCCGATGATCGAGCTGTCAACATTTAACTTAGGGGCCGGGATGTGAGCCGCTCTATTTTACTCAGGGCGGCGTGCCGCTTTTTCGGTCAGGCCCGAGGTGCCCTCGCGGCGGTCCAGTTCGGACAGCACATCGGCCAGGGTCACGTCCCGGGCAGCCAGCATGACCAGCAGGTGATAGATCACATCAGCCGCTTCGGATGTCAGCCGGTCGCGGTCGCCCTTGACCGCTTCGATGATCGCCTCAATCGCCTCTTCGCCGAATTTCTCGGCGCATTTCTCGGGGCCCTTGGCCAGCAGTTTTGCGGTCCATGAGCTGTCAGGATCTGCGCTTTTGCGGGCGGCAATGGTGGCGGCAAGGCGGTCAAGTGCAGTCATGTCAGCCTCATCGGGATGCCGGCGGCGGCCATATGCGCCTTGGCCTGGCCAATGGTGAAGGTGCCGAAATGAAAAATCGAGGCGGCCAGTACCGCAGAGGCATGGCCCATCGTGACGCCTTCAACCAGATGGTCCAGCGTGCCCACGCCGCCGCTGGCGATGACCGGAACTGTCACCGCGTCGGCGATGGCGCGGGTCAGGGGCAGGTTATAACCGCCCTTGGTGCCGTCGCGGTCCATCGAGGTCAGCAGGATCTCGCCGGCGCCCTTGGCCACGACCAAACGCGCGAATTCCACTGCGTCGATGCCGGTGGATTTGCGGCCGCCGTGGGTGAAGATCTCCCATTTGCCGGGGCTGACCGTCTTTGCATCAATTGCCACGACGATGCATTGCGAACCGAAGCGGTCGGCGGCCTCGGCCACGACATCGGGGTTGGCCACGGCGGCCGAGTTGAACGACACCTTGTCGGCCCCGGCCAACAACAGCGCCCGCACGTCATGATGTGTGCGCACGCCACCGCCCACGGTCAACGGCATAAAGCATTGCTCAGCCGTGCGGGTGACCAGATCAAACATCGTGCCGCGGTTTTCATGCGTGGCATGGATGTCCAGGAAACACAGCTCATCCGCGCCCGCAGCGTCATAGGCACGCGCAGCCTCCACCGGATCGCCCGCGTCCACAAGATTCACGAAATTCACGCCTTTGACGACGCGGCCATCGGCCACGTCCAAACAGGGGATGATGCGGGTTTTCAGCATAATCGGGCGACCCTTTGCTTATCACACAATCTTTTATGGGCAAACCGAAGGGGAGGCCAGAGGTTAGACGGCCATTCTACAGCGCTTAAAGGAGACCCCGATGAAACATCTTATTCTTGCGACAGGCCTGATGGCCGCCGCCTTGCCCGCCTGGGCCGAGGATATTATCCGGGTGAAGTCCACCTCTGATGTGGGCGTGACGATGGACGCGCTGGAAGCGGCGGTGACCGGCGCCGGGGCGACCGTCTTTGCGCGGGTCGATCACGCTGCGGGCGCCACCGGTATCGGGATGGAGCTGCCCCCGGCGCAACTCTTGATTTTCGGCAACCCGGCGCTGGGCACTCCGGCGATGCAGGCCGACCCATTGGCCGGGCTGTTCCTGCCGCTCAAGGTTTTGGTTTATCAGGATGATACCGGCGTCTGGCTGGCTTATCAGAAGGTTGATGACATGCTGGACGATCTGAAGATCCCGGATGACGCCGAATATGTCGGCAAGATGGAAGGGGCCTTGAAGGCGCTGACCACCAAGGCCGCGGGCGGCTAAGCCCGCAGGGCTGCCAATGCGGCGGCCAGATCAATCGCGCCATCATAAAGTGCGCGGCCCGAGATCGCTCCTGCAATCACTTTGGTGGCTTGCAGGGCGGTCAGGTCGGCTATGGTGCTGACACCGCCACTGGCGATCACCGGGATCGTCACGGCGCGGGCCAACGCCTCGGTCGCCTCAGTATTCGGGCCCTGCATTGCGCCGTCGCGGTCGATGTCGGTGTAGATGATCGCGGCGACGCCAGCATCTTCAAAGCTGCGGGCAAGGTCGGTGGCCTGCACATCGGTCTCTGTCGCCCAGCCCTTGGTCGCAACACGGCCTTTGCGGGCGTCGATGCCCACCGCGACCCGTCCCGGAAAGGCTTTTGCCGCCTGCCGCACGAGGTCAGGGTTGTCTACCGCCACCGTGCCCAGGATCACCCGGGCCAGCCCCTTGTCCAGCCACATCGCAATCGTCGCCATGTCGCGGATGCCGCCGCCAAGCTGGCAGGGCACCGAGACGGCGGCCAAAATCGCCTCAACCGCCGCAGCATTGACCGGGGCCCCGGCAAAGGCGCCGTTCAGATCGACAAGGTGCAGCCACTCGCAGCCCGCCGCCTGAAAGGCCAGCGCCTGGGCCGCGGGGTCATCGCCAAAGACGGTCGCGGCAGACATCTCGCCGCGCAACAGGCGCACGCATTGGCCGTCTTTCAGGTCGATGGCGGGATACAGGATCATGGCGGTGTCTCCGGGAATTGATGCGCTGCCCCATGCCATGCCGGGGCCGCAATGAAAAGACCGCAGCCGCGGACCCAACGTCACACTTGATCCAAACCCGGTGCATGGCTCAGGATTTGCGCACGCACCCTGCAAGGAGGACACCCGATGAAGACCCTGGCCCTGGCGGCCCTGCTGACCGCCTTTGCAACCACCGCTTTGGCCGCCGACCCGATCGAGGGCTATTGGATGACCAAAAACGATGACAATGGCCATTATGGCTTTGTCCTGATCGAGCCCTGCGGCCCGGCCTTTTGCGGCACCCTGATCAAGGCCTTTGATCGCATGGGAAAAGAGATCGACAGCCCCAATATCGGACGCAAGATTGTCTGGGACATGATCGCCTATCCCGATGGGCTGTATGACGATGGCCAGATTTATTCGCCTGACCGCGACAAGACATATAACGCCGACATGACCCTGTCGGGCAACAACCTGAAGGTGCGCGGCTGTATGTTGGGGATCTGCCGCGATGGCGGCACCTGGAAGCGGGTCAAGTAACCGCAGGTTCCGGGTCGCGCCACGGCACCGGGGCTGTTAGCCACGCGGGTCAAGGAGACCGCGATGACCCGTACAGACTGGACCCTGCTGTTGACTCTTTCCGTCCTGTGGGGAGGGTCGTTCATCTTTGTCGAGGTGGCGCTGCAAGGGCTGCCGGCGCTGAGCATCGTGTTGGGACGGGTGGGAATTGCGGCGCTGATCCTGGGCGCGGTGATGGTCTTGCGCGGGCATAGCTTGCCGCGCCGGGCCTGGGGCGCGGTGCTGATAATGGGGTTTTTGAACAACGCCATCCCCTTTACCCTGTTCGTGCTGGCACAGGGGCGGATTGACGGATCACTGGCGGCCATCGTCAACGCAACGACGCCGTTGTGGACGGTGATCGTCGCGCATCTGTTCACCACGGATGAGCGGATCACCCCGCCCAAGGCCGCCGGGCTGGTCTTTGGCTTTGCGGGCGTGGTGGTGATGGCTGGCGGCGCGGGCGGGGGTGAGAGGTTGGCGATTTTCGGCTGTCTGGGGGCCGCCATGGCCTATGGCTTTGCGGCCGTCTGGGGCCGCCGGTTTCGTCACATGGGTGTGCCGCCGCTGGCCACAGCCTTTGGCACGGTTGCGTCCTCCAGTCTGATGCTGTTGCCGCTGGTCTTGGTGCTGGACCGGCCCTGGACGCTGTCCTGGCCGGGGCAGGGGCCCTTGCTGGCGGTGCTGGCGCTGGCGTCGCTGTCCACAGCGCTGGCCTATCTGATCTATTTCCGCCTGTTGGCCTCGGCCGGGGCGACCAACCTGTCGCTGGTCACCTTTCTGATCCCGGTTTCGGCTGTGGCGATGGGTGTGGCGTTTTTGCATGAAACCGTGCTGCCGCGCCATCTGGCGGGGTTTGCGTTGATCGTCGCGGGCCTGTTGGCCATGGATGGAAGGATTGCACGATGGTCAAGATCAAAGCCGGACGCCTTGTAACCGACGGCGAATGGCAGGCCTTTGTGGCGGGCCGTCCGACCGGGCTGGTCTGGGCCGTGGTCACCACCGGCATCCATTGTCGCGATGGGTGCCCCGGGCGACCGTTGCGCAGCAACCTGCGGGTCATGGACAGCCGGGCTGAGGCCGAGGCCGCAGGGTTTCGCGCCTGCAAGCGCTGCGGCGGTGGCTGTTGACCACCGGTCTTCGTAGGCGCAAACTCCCCACATGCGCCCCGAAGCCATCCTGGAATCCGCCCTCTACGCCGCCGATCTGGACGCGGCGCAGGCGTTTTACGGCGATATCCTGGGATTGGAACAGATCGGCCACCAACCCGGCCGCCACATCTTTTTCCGGGTCGGCACCGGTATCTTGCTGATTTTCAACCCCGGTGTGACGGAGACCAGCGATCCCGTCGCGTTCCTGCCGATCCCCACGCATGGCGCGCGGGGGCCGGGGCATCTGTGTTTTGCCGCCAGCCGCAGCGACATCGCCCGCTGGCGCGACCGGCTGACCGCCGCAGGCATCGCGATCGAGGCCGAATTCGACTGGCCCGAAGGCGCTCGCTCGCTTTATTTCCGCGATCCGGCGGGAAATTCTCTGGAATTTGCCGAACCGCGGCTCTGGGCGTTCCAGGCCGGGATCAGATCGGCGTAGACATAGCCGTCGCGCAGCACCGTCTCGCCGGGGCGCTCCGGGATGGGGCTGGCAAAGATCGCGCCATCGGTGACAGCGGTGTGAAACTCTCCGCGCTCGCCACAAGGGTCCACGCCTTCGGGCAGATCAGCCAAAAACGCCGCATCATAGCGCCGTCCGGCACCGCTGGCGGGCAGGGCTTTGGGGTCGCAGGTCACCACATCGGCGACAACGCACGCCGCGAGGATGTCTTGCGCCATCTTTGCGGTCGGGGTGCGCCACAGCGGGAACAGCGGTGCCTCCCCGGTGCCCTGCAGTCGCGCCTCGCGATAGGCGCGCACATCCTCTAGATAGAGATCGCCAAAAACCATGGTGTTGGCATCTATGGCGCAGACCTGTGCCATCGCAGTGGCCATCCGCGCCTCATACTCTGCGTTCGATCAGGGAAAGGGCAGAGGGGCACCTCGGTCAGCGGCAGACCCGCCGCCGCCTGCGCCCGCATCAAGCCGCCTTGGGTGCCGTGGATTGCCACCCGGTCAAACGTCTCATTCACCGTGGTCAGCAGCGCCACCACATCGGCCAGCCCGTCGCGGCGGCACAGATGCAGCGCCATGGCGCAATCCTTGCCAGAGGGCCGGGACAGAACCGCCCGCCTCATGGCCTCCATTGCAGGAAGTTGGCAATCAGACGCAGGCCCAAGCCTTGGCTTTTCTCGGGGTGGAACTGGGTGCCGATAATGGTGCCCGTGCCGACGATGGCCGTGACCGGCCCGCCATAATCGCAATGCGCCAGAAGATGGGCGGGGTCGGTAACCCGCATCGCATAGGAATGCACGAAATAGGCGTGATCGCCGGTGGCCAGACCTGCCAGCACCGGGTGCGGCTGGTCGATCACCAGATCATTCCAGCCCATATGCGGCACCTTCAGCGCGGGGTCGGTTGGGGTAATCCGCACAATCTCGCCGCCGATCCAGCCAAAGCCGGGGGTGTCTTCATATTCGCGGCCCCACGTGGCCAGCATCTGCATGCCGACGCAAATGCCCAGAAACGGCCGACCGCGCGTCTGCACCGCCTCTTCGATCGCCTCGAACAACCCGCCATAGCTGCCCAGGGCGCGACGGCAGGCCGGAAAGGCGCCGTCGCCGGGCAACACGATGCGGTCGGCCCGTGCGACGTCCTCTGGCCGCGAAGAGACCAGAACCTCGCCCGCGCCAACCTCGGCCGCCATGCGCTGAAACGCCTTTTCCGCCGAATGCAGATTGCCGCTGTCGTAATCGACCAGAACTGTCAGACTCATCGCCAAGACCTCCGGGAGAGCCAAGAATTTTCAAAAATTCTTGCAAATTTCTTTGAAGAAATTTGGCCCCCCCTCACAGCGCGCCTTTTGTCGACGGCAAAGTGCTGCCCATCCGCGAGTCAGCCTCTACCGCCTCACGCAGTGCCCGCGCCACGGCCTTGAAGCAGGCTTCGGCGATGTGGTGGCTGTTCAGGCCATGGATCAGATCCACATGCAGAGTGATGCCGCCATGGGTGGCAAGGGCCTGAAAGAATTCGCGCACCAGTTCGGTGTCGAACGTGCCGATCTTGTCCGTCGGAAAGGGCAGGTTCCAGATCAGAAAGGGCCGCGCCGACAGATCCAGCGCGCAGGCCACCTGCGCATCATCCATCGCCAGCCGGAAATGGCCATAGCGCCGTATCCCCGCCTTGTCACCCAAGGCGTGCGCCAGCGCCTGACCCAGTGCAATCCCTACATCCTCGACCGTGTGGTGATCGTCGATATGCAGATCACCCGTCGCCTGCACGGTCAGGTCAATCAGGCTGTGCCGCGCCAGCTGATCCAGCATGTGGTCAAAGAAACCGATACCGGTCTTGCAGTCATAGCGGCCGGTGCCGTCCAGATTGACGGCCACTGAAATCGCGGTCTCAGCGGTTTTGCGGGTGATCTGTGACGTGCGCATCCTAGCCTCCGGCAATTGCCCTGCCGGAGTATCGCCTTGCGCCGATGCGGGCAAGGGTTTGAAAACGCGAAAGGGCGCCCGTTGGGGCGCCCTTGGGCTGGTCCGACTGGAGCGGGCGAGGCGATTCGAACGCCCGACCCTAACCTTGGCAAGGTTATGCTCTACCCCTGAGCTACGCCCGCACCGGTTGGACGAGGGGTGATCTATAAAGACTGCGCGTCGGGTGCAAGAGGAAATCTGGGGCATCGGCGAAAATACTTTGTGGCGGGCGGCCCCGCACCGGTCATTGACAGCGGGGCAGGCTGCAGACCTGATGCCGGCTTGGGTGCAACCATCACGGAAAACCACGATGTCAAAGGGACGGATGGAGGCTTTTACTGATGGCGTCATGGCCATCATCATAACGATCATGGTGTTGGAACTGCAGGTTCCGCATGGTGCGGATCTGGCCGCGCTGCTGGCGGTCTGGCCGGTATTCCTCAGTTATGTGTTGAGTTTTATCTACGTCGGCATCTACTGGAACAACCACCACCATATGTTGCAGGCCTCGCGCGATGTCTCGTCCCGCGCGCTGTGGGCGAACCTGCATCTGTTGTTCTGGCTGTCGTTGTTGCCGTTCTCGACCGCATGGATGGGGGACAACCACTTTGCATCTGTGCCGGTCGCGCTGTTGGCCGGCAATCTGTTGCTGGCCGCGCTGGCCTATTCGATCCTGATGTTCAGCCTGATCCGCCATCATGGGCCAGACAGCAAGATGGCCCGCGCCATCGGGCGCGACAACAAGGGCAAGATTTCGTTGGCGATCTATGTCGCCAGCATCCTGTCGGCGCTGTTTGTCAGCAACTGGCTGGGGTTTGTCCTGTTGTTCCTGCCAGCGGCGCTTTGGCTGATTCCCGATCGGCGGATGGAGCGGGCGATGCCGGGGCACGATTAGGCCCCGGCAAGGTCACCTATTCCAGCTCGATCAGCAGATCCTTGGCGTCGATCTGGGCACCTGCCTGCACATGTACCACCTTGACCACGGCTTCACGGTCAGCATGCAGGCCGGTCTCCATCTTCATCGCCTCGATGGTCACCATCAGATCACCGGCCTTGACCGTCTGCCCTGCTGTAACCACGACCGAAGCCACCGCCCCCGGCATCGGCGCGCCGATATGGCCGGGGTTGCCCTCGGACGCCTTGGGACGGGCTGCCGTCTTGGCCTTGACCGCGCGGTTCGGCACCCGGATCACCCGGGGCTGGCCGTTCAGTTCAAAGAACACCTTCACCTCACCGTCATCGGTGGTTTCCCCAACCGTTTGCAGGCGAATCTCCAGCGTTTTTCCGGCGTCAATCTCGGCGGTGACCTCGTCGCCCGGCTCCATGCCGTAAAAGAAGGCCCGCGTCGGCAGGGTGCGCACCGGGCCATACATCCGGTGGCGGCCCATGTAATCCAGGAACACTTTGGGATACATCAGATACCCGTTCAGATCCTCATCATCGATCTTGAACCCGTTGAGTTCCTTGGACACCTTGGCGCGCACCGCCTCCAGATCCACCGCAGGCAGTGACGCGCCGGGACGCTCGGACAGGGGCGCTTCGCCCTTCAGCACCTTCTTCAAGATGCCCTGCGGCCAGCCGCCATGCGGTTGCCCCAGATTGCCCTTCAGCATGTCCACGACCGAATCGGGGAAATGCACATCGACGGCCGAGTCTTCGACCTGTGCGCGGGTCAACCCCTGGGACACCATCATCAAGGCCATGTCACCGACAACCTTGGAACTGGGCGTGACCTTGACGATATCGCCGAACATCTGGTTGGCATCGGCATAGGCCTGCGCCACCTCATGCCAGCGGTCTTCCAGCCCCAGACTGCGGGCTTGCGCCTTCAGATTGGTGAACTGGCCGCCGGGCATTTCATGCAGATAGACCTCGGATGCGGGCGCGGGCAGGCCGGATTCAAACGCCGCATATTGCCCCCGCACGCCCTCCCAATAATCCGAGATCGCCCGGATCGCACCGATATCCAGCCCAGTGTCGCGGTCGGTATGGCGCAACGCCTCGACAATGGATCCCAGGCAGGGCTGCGAGGTGCCGCCCGAAAACGCATCCATTGCCGCGTCCACCGCATCAACCCCGGCATCGCAGGCGGCCAGGATCGTCGCAGCCGCAGCGCCACTGGTATCATGGGTGTGGAAATGGATCGGCAGACCAACCTCCTGGCGCAGCGCCTTGACCAGCACCCGCGCGGCGGCGGGCTTCAAGAGGCCCGCCATGTCCTTCAGCCCCAGCACATGCGCGCCGGCTGATTTCAGCTCTTTGGCGCGATCAACGTAATATTGCAGATCATACTTCGCCCGGTCGGGGTTCAGGATGTCGCCGGTGTAGCAAACCGTGCCTTCACAGACCTTTCCGGCCTCTACCACCGCATCCATGGCGACGCGCATATTCTCAACCCAATTGAGGGAATCGAACACGCGGAACACGTCAACGCCGGTTTCAGCCGCCTGTTTTACGAAAGATCGAACAACGTTGTCGGGGTAATTGGTATAGCCCACCCCATTGCTGGCGCGCAGCAGCATCTGCGTCATCAGATTTGGCATCCGCGCCCGCAGGTCGCGCAGCCGCTGCCAGGGACATTCCTGCAAGAAGCGGTAGGCCACATCGAACGTGGCCCCGCCCCAGCATTCCACGCTGAACAGGCCGGGCAGATTGGCGGCATAGGCGGGCGCCACCTTGATCATGTCGATCGACCGCATCCGCGTGGCCAGCAAAGACTGATGCCCGTCGCGCATCGTGGTGTCGGTGATCAGCACCTTTTGCTGGGCGCGCATCCAGTCGGCCACGGCCTGCGGGCCTTTTTGTTCCAAGAGGTTGCGGCTGCCCATTGCAGGCTCTGCCATCGGCGCCGGGGGGCGAGGCGCGCGCAATTCGGCATGCGGTTTGACCCGGCCTGCCGTTTCGGGGTGCCCGTTCACGGTGATATCGGCGATATAGATCAACAGCTTGGTCGCCCGGTCGCGGCGTTTCTTGAAGGCAAACAACGCCGGAGTGGTGTCGATGAATTTCGTCGTGTAGCTGTCATCCAGAAAGGTCTTATGCTTCAACAGGTTGATGACGAACTCGATGTTCGTCGCCACGCCCCGGATGCGGAATTCCCGCAAGGCCCGGTCCATCCGCGCAATCGCTTTTTCCGGGGTTTGGGCATGGGCCGTCACCTTGACCAGCAGTGAGTCGTAATACCGCGTGATCACTCCGCCTGCATAGGCGGTGCCGCCGTCCAGCCGGATGCCGTTGCCGGTGGCGCTGCGATACGCCGTCAGGCGGCCATAGTCGGGGATAAAGTTGTTCAGCGGGTCTTCGGTCGTCACCCGGCATTGCAGGGCGTGGCCGTTCAGTTTGACCCCCGCCTGATCGGGAACACCAGTGGCCTCTGCCAGGGATTTCCCCTCAGAGATCAGGATCTGGGCCTGCACGATGTCGATGCCGGTGACTTCTTCAGTCACCGTATGTTCAACCTGCACGCGGGGGTTCACTTCGATGAAGTAGAATTTGCCCTCATCCATATCCATCAGGAATTCGACCGTGCCGGCGCATTCATAGCCGACATGGGCACAGATCTTGCGGCCCATCTCGCAGACCTCTGCCCGCTGCGCTTCGGTCAGATAGGGGGCAGGGGCGCGCTCAACCACCTTTTGGTTGCGGCGCTGCACGGTGCAATCGCGCTCCCAAAGGTGATAGATATTGCCCTGTTTGTCGCCCAGGATCTGCACCTCGACGTGGCGGGCGCGCTGGATCATCTTTTCCAGATATCCCTCGCCATTGCCAAAGGCGGCCTCGGCCTCGCGCCGCCCTTCGCGGACCTTCAGTTCCAGCTCATCCTCGGCCAGGATCGGCCGCATGCCGCGCCCGCCGCCGCCCCAGGAGGCTTTCAGCATCAAGGGATAGCCCACGGCTGCGGCCTCACGCTTGATCGCGGCCATGTCGTCGCCCAGGACTTCTGTCGCAGGGATCACCGGCACACCGGCCGCCATCGCAACCCGCCGGGCACTGGCCTTGTCACCCAAAGCCCGCATCGTCTCGGCCTTTGGCCCGATAAAGGTGATGCCCGCCTGATCGCAGGCCTCAACGAAATCGGGGTTCTCGCTCAGCAATCCATAGCCCGGATGGATCGCATCCGCCCCCGCCATCCGCGCCACGCGGATGATTTCGGCAATCGACAGATAGGCGCCAACCGGGCTCATCCCCTCACCGATCCGATAGGCTTCATCGGCCTTGAAGCGGTGCAGGCTCAGCTTGTCTTCCTCGGCATAGACGGCGACCGTCTTCTTGCCCATTTCATTGGCGGCGCGCATCACCCGGATGGCGATTTCGCCCCGGTTGGCGACAAGGATCTTCTTGAATTCGGGCATCGGTCATGGTCCCTGTCTGGCGCTGAATTGCGCGCAGTCTAGGGGTGCTGCA
The DNA here is from genome assembly GCA_049291415.1 of Paracoccaceae bacterium. GTDB lineage: Bacteria > Pseudomonadota > Alphaproteobacteria > Rhodobacterales > Rhodobacteraceae > Pseudogemmobacter. The sequence goes on from JBATPI010000139.1 coordinate 11,695, forward strand.
CTGCAGCGCAAGAGCGGATGGCGACAGATCCGATGCAGATTGCGAAGAAAATCGCCATGGCCCGTATTTCACCGGGTCAGAGGTCGTCATCGCTGCAAGGCCGGGTCAACCCCTCCCAAACCTATGGCACCAATCGCCGGGCCGGCGTCTTTTTGCCAAACCTGACGGTGTTGCTATTCGCCCTTGGGCACTATGCGGTTGGTCAGCGGCACCTCGCGCAGCACGAAGGTCAGCACCCAGGCAAAGGCCACCAGAGCCAGACTGATCCAGAATACCGGCTGCAGACTTGTGCTGACCGCATCGCCGACCATCGCACGCGCCTCATCCGGCAGTTGCGCCAGCATTTGCGGACCCAGCTCGGCCACGTTCACCGCCTTGCCGCCTGCACCCGCCATCGCCGTGGCCATGCCGCTGGCAAAAATCGCACCATAGGCCGCCACCGCGATAGAGCCGCCGACCTGACGGAACATCAGCCCCGCCGCGGTTGCGGTGCCGATCTGATGCCGCTCGACAGTGTTTTGCACCGCTGTCGTCACCACCGGAAAGATCGTGCCCATGCCGATGCCGATTGTCAGCAGCGCGCCCCACAGCACCGGTGCGGGCATCTGGGGTGACAGCTGGGTCAGCACTGCCATACCCACCGCCGCAATCGCCAATCCGATCTGCGGCAACAGCTTATATCGCCCGGTCCGCGTCATATACTGGCCCGACAGGGTCGATGCGGTCAGGATGCCGACTGTCAAAGGGATCATCTGCCAGCCCGATTGCGTCGGCGTGGTACCCTTGGCGATCTGCAGATAGAGCGGAATGAAGGTCAGCGTGCCGAACATCATCGCGCCCGAGACAAAGCCGATGGCCGAGGTGACGTTGAACACATTGCCGCGAAACAGCGCCAGCGGCAGAACAGGCTCACTCGCCCTGGTCTCAACGAACAGGAACGCCATCAGCGACCCCAGTGCCAGCGCCATCATGGCCAGCGCCTGCGGGCTGGTCCAACCAAAGGCCTGCCCCCCCAGCGAGGTGACCAGCACCAGCATCGCCAGCGTCAGCGATAACAGCGCCGCCCCCAGATAGTCGATCCTGTGGTCGACCTTTTCGGCGGGCGCGTGAAAGCCCCAGATAAAGCCCGCCAGCGCCAATAGACCAAAGGGCAGGTTGACGAAAAAGATCCAGTGCCAGCTGGCTGCCTCGACGAACCAGCCGCCGATCAGCGGGCCGGCCACGGACGAGACGCCGAACACCCCGGCGAACATGCCCTGGATCTTGCCCCGGTCGCGTGGCGGAATCACATCGGCAATGATCGACAGCGCCAGCACGAACAACCCGCCACCGCCAAGGCCCTGCAAGGCCCGCGCCGCGATCAGGAACCCCATCGACGTCGCCATCCCGCACAGGATGGACCCCAACAGAAAGATCGTGACCGACACGATCACCATCCGCCGCCGCCCGTAAAGATCACCCAGCTTGCCATACAACGGCGCCACAATGGTTGAGGCAAGGATATAGGCGGTGACCACCCAGCTAAGATGCTCTAGCCCGCCCAGATCGGCCACGATGGTGGGTAGCGCGGTGGACACGATGGTCTGATCCAATGAGGCCAGCAGCAACAGAACAGCGACCGAGGCGATGACCAGCCGCACCGAAGACGCGCTGGTAACCGGGGCCTTCGAAGAACTGGGGGCTGATGCAGATGAAGGTCGGGATGACATGGAGGAACCGCCGAAAGTCGGAATCAAGGATGCAGGATTGATGCGCTTCCGAGATATATGTGTCAAGCGCACATAATTGTTATCCGCATATCGTTGACTTTAGCAGCGGGTTGGGCGATTCCCGTTGCATGACCGATACCTCCGCCCCTACAAGCCCCGGCCCCGGCCCCGGCCCCGGCAAAGGCTCGGCCAGCTACCGTGCCCCTTTGGCGCTGGCGCTGGCGCGGCAGGGCTTCAGTCCCGCTGCCGTTGAGAGCATGCTGGATTTCGACGCCGAGCATTTTCTTTATGTCCGCCGGGTGATGAAGGGCAACATACCGCAGGCGCTGATGGATGAGCTGGGCGCCGGGTTGGATGTGCCGCAATTCCACGCGCTGTCGGCGATTATGCGGATCCGTGGCGGCTATGGCCGCCCCGCCCCGCAAGAGCCGACCGTGGGTCTGCTGGCTGAGGATCTGTGCCTCGACCCGTCGCGCGCCAGCCGCATCGCCGCCGATCTGGTCAGCCGCGGTCTGGTCTCGCGCAGCGTCAGTCAGGAAGACGGCCGCCGTTCTATCCTGGTGCCGACAGAGGCCGGTCTGGCCCTGATGCAGGGGTTCTTTCAGGCCAAATGGCAACGCACCGCGCGGGTCTTTGCCGATTGGTCCGAAGATGAGATCACCTGCTTCGCCCGGCTTTTCGCCCGCTATTCCGAAGGCATGCGCCAGCAATACCCCACCGGCAGCGCGGGTGCTGCGGAAAGCTGAACAATCCAAGAACAGATCTTTTCCTCGGGTCAAAGCCGGGCTATCCTGGCTGCATGAACCCCTGGGACGATTCAGACCCTCTTGACGCAGCCGCCCCGGTGCCGCTGTCGCAACGCGCCATGGCGGCGCGCCCTGCGCCCTATCTGGATGACCTGAACCCCGCCCAACGCGCCGCGGTTGAGGCGCTGGATGGTCCTGTGCTGATGCTGGCAGGGGCCGGCACTGGCAAGACCAAGGCGCTGACCTCGCGCATCGTGCATCTTTTGTCCATCGGCCGGGCGCGGCCGAATGAAATTCTGGCCGTCACCTTCACCAATAAGGCCGCGCGTGAGATGAAACTGCGGGTGGGCCGCCTGTTAGGCCCGGTGGCCGAGGGGATGCCCTGGATGGGCACCTTCCATTCGCTGTCGGTGAAAATCCTGCGCCGTCACGCCGAACTGGTCGGGTTGAAGCCCAGCTTCACCATTCTGGACACCGACGATCAGCTGCGCCTGTTGAAACAATTGATCCAGGCCCGCAACATCGACGACAAGCGCTGGCCGCCGCGCATGCTGGCGGGCTTGATCGACGGCTGGAAGAATCGCGCGCTGACGCCTGAAAAGGTGCCGTCCTCGGACGGGTCGGCCTATAACAACGTGGGATCCGAGCTGTATGCCGAATACCAAAACCGCCTGCGCAGCCTGAACGCCTGCGATTTCGGCGACCTCTTGCTGCATTGCGTGGAAATCTTCAAAAACCATCCCGATGTTCTGGCGCAATACCAGCGCTGGTTCCGCTATATCCTGGTCGATGAATATCAAGATACCAACGTCTGCCAATACCTGTGGCTGCGGCTGTTGGCGCAGGCGCATACCAACATCTGCTGCGTCGGTGATGACGACCAGTCGATCTACGGCTGGCGCGGCGCCGAGGTGGGCAACATCCTGCGGTTTGAAAAGGATTTCCCCGGCGCCACCGTGGTCCGGCTGGAACAAAACTACCGCTCGACACCGCATATCCTGGCCGCGGCTTCGGGGGTTATCTCGGCCAACGCGGGGCGCTTGGGCAAGACGCTGTGGACCGAAGCGCGCGAGGGCGAAAAGGTCCGCCTGATCGGCCATTGGGACGGCGAGGAAGAGGCCCGCTGGATCGGCGAAGAGGTTGAGGCGATCCAGCGCGGCACCCGCGGCTGGGATCCGGTTTCTCTTGATCATCAGGCCATTCTGGTCCGCGCCAGCCACCAGATGCGCGCCTTCGAGGACCGCTTTCTGACCATCGGTCTGCCCTACCGCGTCATCGGTGGCCCGCGGTTCTATGAACGCGCCGAGATCCGCGATGCCATGGCCTATTTCCGGCTGGCGGTCAGCCCCGAAGACGATCTGGCGTTCGAGAGGGTGGTGAACCTGCCCAAACGCGGCCTGGGCGACAAGGCGGTGCAGACCATCCAGCGCGCCGCCCGCGGCTATGGCTCTTCGCTGCATGAAGGTGCGCGTGGCGTGCTGGCGAGCGGCGCGCTGGGCGGCAAGGGGGCGGCCAACCTGCGCGTCTTTGTCGAACAGATCGACCGTTGGCACGACAGCATCCGCACCGCGCGCCCCGCATTGGCCGATGCGGTGATCGAGCCTTTGGTGCCCGATGCGGCCCCTGCCAATGACCTGACCCATGTCCGGCTGGCCGAGGTGATTCTGGAAGAGTCCGGCTATGTCTCGATGTGGCAAAACGACAAGACGCCCGAGGCCGAGGGGCGGCTGGAAAACCTGAAGGAACTGGTCAAGGCGCTAGAGCAATTCGACAGCCTGCAGGGGTTTTTGGAACATGTCAGCCTGATCATGGACAATGAAAGCGAAGAAGCGGCGGAAAAGGTCAGCATCATGACCTTGCATGCCGCCAAGGGGCTGGAATTCCCTGTGGTCTTCCTGCCCGGATGGGAAGACGGGCTTTTCCCCAGCCAGCGCAGCATGGACGAATCCGGGCTGAAGGGCATCGAGGAAGAACGCCGCCTGGCCTATGTAGGCATCACCCGCGCCGAGCGGCTGGCGACGATCTCTTTCGCCTCTAACCGCCGGGTCTACGGCCAATGGCAAAGCCAACTTCCCAGCCGCTTCATTGACGAACTGCCAGCGGCCCATGTCGAGGTGCTGACCCCCCCCGGCTTGATGGGCGGTGGATACGGCGCCGCAGCCCCCGCCTACAGCGGTTTTGGTTCAGCGCTGGAAGAACGGGTGTCGCGCGCTGATGTTTACAACTCGCCGGGCTGGCGCCGCATGCAGGACCGTCAGGCCACCCGCCCGGTCAACCAACCGCGAGAGGCCCGGAACACAGTGATCGATATCACCGCCGATAGCGCCTATTCGCCCGGCGACAGGGTGTTTCATACCAAATTCGGCTATGGCGCGGTGACGGGAATCGAAGGCGACAAGCTGGACATCCGCTTTGACAAGGCGGGTGAGAAAAAGATCGTCGCACGCTTTGTGATGCCCGCCGATCTGGCAGATGAAATCCCGTTCTGACCGTAGAGCGCCAAGAATTTTTGAAAATTCTTGCAAATTCCTTCGAAGGAATTTGGTCCTTACCCCCGCCGCGCTGCCAGCCGTTCCAACGCAAAGAACCCGATCCCGACCACCAGCCCCCAGAAGGCCGCGCCCACACCCAGGAATGGCACCCCCGACGCCGTCACCCCCAGCGTCAAAACCGCGGCAAACCTTTGCCTGGGCTCTGCCATCGCCGTGGCCAAGGCTCCGGTCAGCGCGCCCAGCAGCGCCAGCGCCACCAGCGCCGTCATCACCTGGGGTGGCAGCGCCGCCAACAGCAGCAGAATCGCAGGCGAGCATAGGCCCAAGAGAACCCAGAACCCGGCGTAGGCCAGCCCGACCTTCCAGCGTTGATCGCGGTCAGGATGCACATCCTGCCCCAGACAGATCGCCGCCGTAATCGCGGCCATGGAAACGGTATGCGCACCAAACAGTGCCGTGATCGCTGAGATCCCGCCGGTTACTCCTAGAGCGGACCTGACCGGCGGCTCATACCCCGCGGCACGCATCGTGGCGAAACCGGGCAGATTCTGGCTGGCCATCGTTACCAGATACAAGGGCAGCGCCAGCCCGATGATCGCGCCGAGGTCAAAAATGGGGGCAATGAACTCCAGCCGGGGCAAGGGCAGCGTCAGCGCGGGCCAATCGGCAAAGCCCGTGGCAAAGGCCAGCCCCAGCCCGCAAGCCAGTGCGGCAATCACCGCCACAGCCGGGTTCCACAGCCGCACCAGCGCGAACACCGCCACCATCGGCAACACCAGCGCGGGGGCTGTGTCCGCCGCGCCCGCGCCCTTCAGCACGAAAGGCAGCAGCACCCCCGCCAACATCCCCCCCGCAATACCATCGGGAATCATCCCCACCAGACGCCCCAAGGGACGCACCGCCCCGGTCAGCGCGATCAACACCCCTGTGATAACAAAGGCGCCTACGGCCTGATGAAACGTCAGCCCCTCGGTCGTGGCCACCAGCGCCGCGCCGGGCGTTGACCAGGCCAACACCACCGGCACCCGGTGCCATGTTGACAGCAACGCCGAGCCCGCCGCCTTGCCCAGGCAGACTGCCAACACCCAACTGGAGGTCTGGCCCGCATCGGCACCCACCGCGGCGGCCGCCGCCAGCACCAGCGCGATGGTCGACCCATAGCCGACCAAGGCCGCGACGAAAGCCGCTGAAACCAAGGATGCCCGCATATCCGTCCTCAACCGATGTGGCGCGGACTATTGCGGGGCAGGGCGGGAATGAAAAGGGGGGATGCGGCAGCGCCAGGGTGGAGGAGCGGCGCCGCCGCGGGGTTCGTCCGCCTGAGGGAGGACAACAGGCCGTCGAAACTGCAGATATTTTGCGGCGGCACCCCAGGGAGGAGGGCGGGGGCCGCCGCTGTTCCAGTGACCCCGAGGGAGGAAATGGGATCACCGAAGCCGAAAAAACCGCGGCACTGCCAGGGAGGGAGGAGAGGCAGCGCCGCTATTACCCCGGGCCAACAGGGAGGAGAGGCCCCGGGCAAAACCGTTATTTGCCGTAGGCTGCTTCGTGCGCCACGCTGGCAATGTTGAACCGCGAGATGCCCAGATCAGCCAGTTCGCGGTCATTCAGCTGGTTCAGCTCAGCCATCGTGACCGCATAGATGCGGCGCTGGGCCAAGGCGTTGCGCAAGGTCGCAACAAGACCGCTGAGGCGGCTGGTGCCATGCGAAGCGGCAACGCGGGTGGTGGATACATAAGCCATGTCTTGGTAACCTCAATTAAACTGATCGGGGGCGTTCTGCCCTCTGTTGTCGCTAACATGGGTCATTTGCTGCGCCTGCACAATAGATGCTCTCGCAATGCCGCCATGCAGCATCCGCATGGCTGAAGATCACAATTTAGTCATGTATCCCAATGCCTTTGCTGATTTTTTGAGCATTTGGTCAAGCCCCCCTTGCCCTTTGCGGCAAAGGCGCAGAATCTGCCCCGTCATATGGCGGAGGGTCGGACATGGCAGTGACGCGAGAGACGGTGCTGGACGTTCTGGGCGGTGTTGCCGCAGAGGGCGGCGGCACGCTGGTATCGCGCGATTTGATTCGCGCCCTGCAGATTGATGATGGCGCCGCGGGGGCCACAATCCGCTTTGTGATAGAGGCGGCAACCCCTGATGACGCCCGCGCCCTTGGCCCCGCACAGGCGCAGGCCGAGGCCGCCTTGCGCGCGTTGCCCGGCGTGGCGCAGGTGCAGGCGGTGATGACAGCGCATGGCCCGGCCAAGAAAGAACCGCCCAGTCTGAAGTTTGGCGGTCATGCCACGCCGCAATCCGGCGGGCCGCAAAAGGTGTCGGGTGTGGCGCGCATTCTGGCTGTAGCCTCGGGCAAGGGTGGGGTGGGCAAATCCACGGTCTCGTCCAACCTGGCCGTCGCTTTGGCGCGCCAGGGCCGCCGCGTCGGCCTGTTGGACGCCGATATCCACGGCCCCAGCCAGGCCAAGATGATGGGCGTCTCGGCCCGCCCGCAAAGCCCTGATGGCAAGATCATTGAGCCGGTGGTGGCGCATGGTGTGCGGATGATGTCGCTGGGTCTGATGCTGAAAGAGGGTGAGGCGGTGATCTGGCGCGGCCCGATGCTGATGGGTGCGCTGCAACAGCTGTTGGGGCAGGTGAACTGGGGCACGCTGGATGTGCTGATCGTCGATCTGCCCCCCGGCACCGGCGATGTGCAGCTGACGCTGTGCCAGCGCACGCAGCTGACCGGCGCGCTGGTGGTTTCCACCCCGCAGGACGTGGCGCTGTTGGACGCGCGCAAGGCCATCGACATGTTTGAAAAGCTGAAGACTCCGATCCTGGGCCTGATCGAGAACATGTCCAGCTATGTCTGCCCCAATTGCGGGCATGAGGCGCATATCTTCGGCCATGGCGGTGTCGCGGATGAGGCGGCCCGGCTGAACCTGCCTTTCCTGGGCGAATTGCCCCTGGCAATAGAGGTGCGGCAGGCGGGTGACGCAGGCATGCCGATTGCGGCTGGCGACGGCCCGCTGGCCGATGCCTACGCCCGGCTGGCGGCCCGGCTGATCTCCGGCGATATGGCCTGACTGGCCAATCCCCTTAACGGCCAGCACTCTCGGGGCCGGTTCCTTGTCATAAGGGGCCGGGCCCTTTGCGTGTGGGTTGCCGGGCTTGGGCGCTGTTCGGGCGGCAGAGCCCCATGGGATGATATGGGCGGCGAATCAATTCGGACCGGATTGTGCTGATAATCTGCATGAAGCAGCCCGTGATGGCGTGATTCTCACGGAGAAGGGCGCCGCATTCCCCAGACTCTTTGCCGTTTCTCGGAAATATTTGAAAAAAAATGGGATCGTATGGGAAATTTTTGAACCCGCAGGGCTGCACTATATATAGCGGATCACTGGGGCGTGATCCCTACTGATAGCTGCGTGATCGCTGATTTCACCACAAGATGCTGCTTTCCGACCCCCTCTGACACCATATGTCGCCGGGTTTATCCCAAAATTTCCCTTGCCATCCCGTGATCTCCCATGTCATCCCTACTACACGGAAGACGGAATGGGCAAACGAACGCAGGGGCAGCGACAAGACCCCGAATAATGCGAAGAAGGCAGCTTCATACAGGCAGCCCCTTTCATCGGACGACAGAGATCCGGCGCGTGAGCGAGCAGACATCTCCCCCAGGTGGCGCGCGCAGCTGGACGCCCAGCGATGGGACAGAGGCGGATCGGGTAGTGGCAGCAACCCGATCCGCCCATTTCCATTCAAAGGTGAAAATCGGGGCAATGAAATTTGGGCAAAGGCCACGGGACAGATGGCTGAGGCATTCAGAGGCGAGTTCTACCAAAAGGTAGACCAGAAGGCGCGGGTCAGTATTCCTGCCGCCTTTCGCCATATTCTGAATTCCGACGATCCTCTCAAGGGTGATAAGGGCGGCGCGCGCCTGTACATGGTTTATGGTGGCAAATCCCGCCGCTTTGTCGAGTGTTACTCCAAAGCGGGCGCGGATGCCCTGGCCCGTCAGATCGAAGCGATGGAGTTGGGATCCTCTGCGCGTGACCGCGCCGAACGCGACCTGATCTCACGCTCTGTCATGGTTGAGATTGAACCCGATGGCCGTATCGTCCTGCCGCCCAAGGTGCGGGAAAAGATGGGTTTTCTGGGCGATGATCTGGCGTCGGGCGGGGACGCCGCATTTGCGGGTTTCACCAACCGTTTCAAACTGTTCCGCAAAGACGTCTATGAGGCCGAGCTGGCCGAAGACGAAGATGATGACGTCGATCCGCTGACCTTGGTGGGCCGCGCCGCCCGCCCAGGGTGACGCGATGTCTGCCGCTGCCATGGCCCCCGCTGACCCCCATATCCCGGTCCTTCTTGCTCCGCTGTTGAAGGCTGTGGCCCCCGTGACGGGGCTGTGGTGCGATGGCACCTTTGGGGCGGGGGGCTATGCGCTGGGCCTGTTGGCTGCGGGCGCCACCCGCGTAATCGGCATCGACCGCGATCCCTTGGCGCATCAGATGGCCGCGCCGATGCTGGCCGCGCACAAGGGCGCGCTGGAGTTGAAGCTGGGCACGTTTTCAAACCTGGACACGCTGGCAGGTGCGCCGCTGGACGGGGTTGTGCTGGATCTGGGCGTGTCTTCCATGCAGCTGGACCTGGCCGAGCGCGGCTTTTCCTTCATGCGTGACGGTCCGCTGGACATGCGGATGTCACAGGACGGCCCCTCGGCCGCCGATCTGATCAACACCGCGGACGAGGCTGAGATCGCCGACATTCTGTATCATTACGGCGAAGAACACGTCTCACGCCGCATTGCCCGCGCCATTGTCGAGGCGCGCAGCGTGGATCCAATCACCACCACCCAGCGGCTGGCCGAAATCGTCGCCCGCCAGTTGCCGCGCCCCAAGCCGGGCCAGAGCCATCCCGCCACCCGCAGCTTTCAGGCCATCCGCATCGCGGTGAACGCCGAATTCACCGAGCTGGCCGAAGGTCTGGCCGCGGCCGAACGCGCCTTGAGGCCGGGCGGCAAGCTGGCCGTGGTCACCTTTCACAGTCTGGAAGACCGCATCGTCAAACGCTTCTTCCAACTCGCCTCGGGGCAAGAGGCCAACGCCAACCGCTATGCCCCCGCCACCACCCAGATCACGGCGCGGTTCACCCTTGCCAGCCGCAAGGCGATTGCCGCCGATGCCGATGAGCTTGCGCGCAACCCCCGCTCGCGCAGCGCCAAACTGCGCGTCGGCATTCGCACCGATGCCCCCGCGGCGCCCATCCCGCCCACCGATCTGGGCCTGCCCACCTTCAGCCGGAAAGGACGCCGATAGATGCGCCCCGTGCTTTATGTTCTGACCTTCCTTGGCCTGATTGCCTTGGGTTTTTGGGCTTACCGAGAGAATTACGCCACGCAATCGGCGCTGAAAGAGATGCGCAAGCTGCAAAATGAGATCGCGTCCCTGCGCGAGTCGCTGTCGGTGCAGCGCGCCGAATGGGCCTATCTGAACCGCCCTGACCGCTTGCGCGAGCTGGCAACGCTGAACTTTGACCGGCTGCGCCTGCTGCCGATGCAGCCGGGCCAGTTTGGCGCTGTGGGGCAGGTGGCCTATCCGGTGCCCGAGATCCCCGCGATCATCGGCCCGGTGGATGTGATGGGAGGCATCACCGCAGTTGAAGATACCGCCGCCGACAATGCCGAAGCGATTGCGGCCCAAACCTCTGAGCAGGGGCTATGACCATGCGCACACCGCTTCGCCCGCTTGCCTCGATCCTGCGCGCCCGGGCGCAAGGCGAAAATCCCGATCTGATCGAGCGCGACAATGTGGCCAAGCGCCATGAGGCGATGCGAGAGCGCACGCATCTGCGCGCGGCCGCGCGGTTGGGCCTGTTGGGGGTCAGCTTTGCGGTGTTTTTCCTGACCATCGGGGTGCGCATGGGCCATCTGGCCGCGTCAGAGCCGATGGAACCCGTCGCCTCGGCCTCGGGTGCCGAGATCATGGCGCAACGCGCTGATATCGTTGACAGGAATGGTCGGATTCTGGCCACCAACATGACCACACATGCGCTGTATGCGCATCCAAAGGACATGGTTGACCCAAAGGACACCGCCACCAAACTGGCCGCGATTTTCCCGGATCTGGACGCCGCCACCCTGGAGCGCCGCTTTACCGATGGCCGCAGCTTTGTCTGGATCCGCAAGGTTCTGGCGCCCGAACAGGTGCAATTGGTGCATGAGATCGGCGATCCGGGCCTGCTGTTCGGCCCGCGTGAGATGCGGCTATACCCCAACGGCACCTTGGCCGCCCATGTGCTGGGCGGCTACGCCTTTGGCGACGAAGGCGTGCATTCGGCCGAGGTGATCGGCACCGCCGGGATTGAGAAGGCGATGGACGCCCGTCTGCGTGACCCCGCTCAGGCCGAACCGTTGCAGCTGTCGATCGACCTGTCGGTTCAGGCCGCCATTGAAGAGCTTTTGGTCGCGGGCATCACCGCGCTGAATGCCCGCGGCGGGGCCGTCATCTTGATGGATGTGCATACCGGAGAGATTCTGGCCCTGGCCTCGGCCCCGACCTTTGACCCCAATGACCGCCCCGTGCCCCTGGTATCCAAAGACGCCGAACCCTCGGACAGCCCGTTGTTCAACCGTGCGGTGCAGGGGGTGTATGAGCTGGGCTCGACCTTCAAGATCTTTGCGGTTGCTCAGGCGATGGAGTTGGGTCTGGTCGGCCCTCAAACCATGGTTGACGCCAATGCCCCGCTGATCTGGGGCAAATACAAGATCAAGGAGTTCGAAGGCCACAACTATGGCCCGCTGCTGTCGGTCACCGATGTGATCGCCAAATCGTCAAACGTCGGCACCGCGCATATCGCGTTGATGATCGGCCCCTTGCGCCAGCAGGCGTTCCTGAAATCCCTGGGCCTGTTTGAGGCCACCCCGATAGAGCTGATCGAAGCCCCCGGTGCCAAGCCCTTGATCCCGCGCAAATGGCCCGAGATCGTCACCATCACCACCTCTTACGGCCACGGCATGTCGGCCAGCCCCTTGCATCTGGCCGCCGCCTATTCGGCCATCGCCAATGGTGGCATCTATATCAAGCCGACGCTGATAAAGCAGTCCGGTCCGGCCAAGGGCACCCGTGTGCTATCGGAAAAAGTCGCCATGGAATCGCGCAAGATGCTGCGCCGGGTGGTCACCGATGGCACCGCCAGCCTGGGTGATGTGCCGGGCTATGAGGTGGCGGGCAAGACCGGCACGGCGGACAAGCCAAAGAAAACCGGCGGCTACTATCATGACAAGGTGATCAACACCTTTGCCGCGATGTTCCCCGCCACAAACCCGCGCTATGTGCTGATTGTGACGATGGATGAACCGGTTGACAGCTCTGGCGCGAAACCCAAGCGCACCGCTGGCTGGACCGCCGTGCCCGTGGCCGCCGAGATCATCGGCCGCGTTGCCCCGATCCTGGGTCTTAGACCGCAGGTTGAACTTGCCCAGCAATCCACGCTAACAGCCGCGGGAAACTGACCGCAGCGGATTGGTAGGGGGCAGGCCATGACAGGCACGAAACGGCTATCGGAACTGGGGCTGAAGGCGCGTCAGGGCCGGGATCCTGTCCTTTCCGACATCACTCTGGACAGTCGGGCCGTGCGCCCCGGCACTCTCTTTGCCGCGCTGCCGGGCAGCACCCGTCACGGGGCGGATTTCATCGCCACCGCGATTGCCGCCGGGGCCGCCGCCATCCTGACCGACGCTATGGGCGCGATCATCGCGTCTGACGCTCTGGGGGCATCAGAGGCCGCATTGGTCATCGCCGATGACCCGCGTGAAGTTCTGGCCTATGCCGCCGCACTGTGGTTCGGCGCGCAGCCCGCCACCATGATCGCCGTCACCGGCACCAACGGCAAAACATCCGTCGCCACTTTTGCCCGCCAGATCTGGACCGGCCTGGGCCACCCTGCCATCAACATCGGCACCACCGGCGTTGAAGGCGCGTGGGAGGCCCCTTCATCCCACACCACCCCCGATCCCGTCACCCTGCATCGCATGCTGGCGCAGGCCGCCGCCGCCGGTGTCACCCATGCCGCGATGGAGGCCTCCAGCCACGGTCTGGACCAGCGCCGCCTGGAAGGCGTGCGCCTGGCCGCCGCGGGCTTTACCAATCTGACGCAGGACCATCTGGATTATCATCACACGATGGAGGCTTATCTGGCGGCCAAGGCCGGCCTCTTCACCCGCCTGATGCCGGATGACAGCACGGCGGTTGTGAACCTGGATGGCGCGCATGGCTCGGACATTGCCGCGATGGCGTTGGCACGCGGGCTGATGCTGTTGACCACCGGCAGGGGGCAGGGCGCAGACCTGCAGATCGCCGCGATCCGCCCCGATGCCACAGGTCAGGACGTCCGTTTCTTGTGGCAAGGTCAGGCGTTTCAGGCTCGTCTGAACCTGATCGGCGGCTTTCAGGCCGAGAATGTAGCCCTGGCCGCTGGTCTGGTCATTGCGGCGGGTGATGAGGCCGAGGCGGTCTTTGCCACCCTGCCACAACTGACCGGCGTGCGCGGCCGCATGCAACTGGCCGCCACGCGGGCCAATGGTGCCTCGGTCTTTGTCGATTTCGCCCATAGCCCCGATGCCATCACCACCGCCCTGCGTGCCCTGCGCCCACATGTGATGGGCCGCCTGATCATCGCTTTCGGCGCCGGTGGCGACCGCGACACCACCAAGCGCCCCTTGATGGGTGCCGCCGCCCGCGAAAATGCCGATGTGCTTTTCGTCACCGACGACAACCCCCGGTCCGAAGAGCCCGCTGCCATCCGTGCCGCGATCATGGCCGCCTGTCCGGACGCCAATGAGGTTGGAGACCGCGCCGAAGCCATCCTTCGCGCGGTTGACGCCCTGCAACCCGGCGACGCCCTTTTGATCGCGGGCAAAGGACATGAGACCGGTCAGGTCATCAAAGGCGATATCTTCCCCTTTGATGATGTCGAACAGGCCTCTATCGCGGTTGCAGCCTTGGATGGAGTGATCTGACATGCTGGCACATGACTTCATCTTGGCCCAAATATCCTCGGGGGGGGCCGCAGGCCGGGGGCAGACAGCCCCCCTTGACCTCTCATCTGGGGGCCACGCATGACTTTGTGGAGCGCCGCCGATGCCGCCGCCGCCACCCATGGCCGCAATACCGCCGACTGGCAAGCCAGCGGCGTGTCTATCGACACCCGCACCCTTGCGCCCGGCGATCTATTCATCGCTCTGACCGACATCCGCGACGGCCATGATTTTGTGGCTCAGGCCTTGGCCAAAGGCGCTGCCGCGGCAATGGTCAGCCGCATTCCCGACGGGCTGCCGCCCGATGCGCCGCTGTTGGTCGTTGACGATGTGCTGCAGGCGCTGGGGCGGCTGGGGGCTGCGGGCAGGGCGCGGGCATCTGCGCGGGTGATCGGCGTCACCGGCTCGGTCGGCAAAACCTCGACCAAGGAAATGCTGCGCGCCATCCTTGGCGGTCAGGGCCGCGTCCATGCCGCCGAGGCCAGCTACAACAACCATTGGGGTGTGCCCCTGACGCTGGCCCGCCTGCCTGCCGACGCCGACTATGCGGTGATCGAGATCGGCATGAGCCACCCCGGCGAGATCGCCCCGCTGGCACGCCTCTCGCGGCCGCATGTCGTCATGATTACCACCGTAGCACCCGCGCATCTTGAGGCATTCGCCTCAATCGACGGCATCGCCCACGAAAAGGCCGCGATCATGCTGGGGCTGGAGCCCGGCGGCATCGCCATCCTGAACGCCGATCTTGCGGTGACCCCGATCCTGCTGCAGGCCGCGCGCGAGGCGGGCGCCACGCCGGTCACCTTCGGTGCCACCCCCGGCTGTGACTGGCAGCTGACCGAGGCTTTGGTCACCGAAGACGCCACCGTTGGTCGTGCCACTGCGCAAGGCGCACCCTTCGTCTTCAAGGTGGCCACCCCCGGCCGCCATTTCGCGCTGAACGCTCTGGGCGCGCTGGCCGCCGCCGCCGCATTGGGGGCCGATCCGGTGATCTCGGCCCATGATCTTGGCCGCTGGCAGCCGCCCAGCGGGCGCGGCACCCGCGAACGCATTTTGCTGGATATCGTCGATGAAACGTTCTTTGACCTGATAGATGACGCTTTCAATGCCAACCCGGTCTCACTTGCTGCGGCGCTTGACGTGCTGATCGCTGCCAAACCCACCGACGGTATCGGCCGCGTCGGTAATGGTCGCCGTATCGCCATTCTGGGCGACATGCTGGAACTGGGCCCGACCGAGATCGCTCTGCACGCCGAGGTTGCCAGTCATCCGGGCCTGTCGGCCATCGTCACCATCCATTGCGTCGGCCCCCGCATGCGCGCCCTGTGGGACGCCCTGCCACGTGCCCAGCGGGGCGAATGGGTCGAAACCGCCGCTGAGCTGGCCGCCCATGCGCGCAGTCTGTTTGACGCGGGAGATATCGTTCTGGTCAAGGGCTCCAAAGGGGTCAAAGTCAGTCTGGTTGTTGACGTGTTGCGAAAAATGGGTCAGGCCACGCCCCAAAAAGAAGGAACAGAATAAATGCTGTACTGGCTGGCGGACCTGTCCCCGGATGGTGGTTTTTTCAACCTGTTCCGCTACATCACCTTTCGTGCCGGCGGGGCGTTCGCCACCGCCCTGCTGTTCGGTTTTATCTTTGGACGCCCGCTGATTGACCTCTTGCGCCGCAAGCAGGGCAAGGGTCAACCGATCCGCGACGATGGCCCGCAAACGCATTTCGCCAAGGCCGGCACCCCCACGATGGGCGGTCTTCTGATCCTGTCATCGCTGATGATCTCGACCCTCCTTTGGGCGCGGCTGGACGTGGGCTATGTCTGGATCGTTCTCCTTGTCACCCTGGGCTTTGGCATCATCGGATTTGCCGATGACTATGCCAAGGTGACCAAGCAGAACACCAAGGGTGTCTCGTCCAAGCTGCGGTTTTTCCTGGGGCTGTTGATTGCGGGGCTGGCGTCCTATGCCGCCGCGCGGTTCCATCCGGCAGCGCTGGAATATCGGCTGGCCTTTCCCTTTTTCAAGGATGCGCTGCTGAACATGGGCCTCTTTTACATCCCCTTCGGCATGGTGGTCATCGTCGGTTCGGCCAATGCGGTGAACCTGACCGATGGCCTGGACGGGCTGGCCATCATGCCGGTGATGATTGCCGGGGGCACCTTGGGTATTATCGCCTATGTCGTTGGAAACGCCACGTTTTCCGAATATCTTGGGGTTCATTTTGTGCCCGGCACCTCGGAATTCCTGATCTTTGCGGCGGCCTTGTTCGGCGGCGGGCTGGGGTTCCTGTGGTACAATGCCCCCCCGGCCGCAGTCTTCATGGGCGACACCGGGTCGCTGGCGCTGGGCGGTGCCCTGGGCGCCATCGCCGTCTGCACCAAGCATGAGATCGTTCTGGCCATCGTCGGCGGGTTGTTCGTGGTTGAGGCGCTGTCGGTGATCATCCAGGTGCTGTATTACAAACGCACCAAGAAACGCATCTTCCTGATGGCCCCGATCCATCACCACTTTGAGAAAAAGGGCTGGGCCGAGCCGCAGATCGTGATCCGGTTCTGGATCATCTCGCTGATCCTGGCGATGGTCGGGTTGGCCACGCTGAAGGTGCGCTAGGGCGGATCACCCTCAATCTGATTCAGAGTGAAGGTGATTCAAGACCGGCAAGCCGCTGGTGATATTGCGTATCGGGTTTGGTCAGGTGAACCTGATCAAACCGGATATGCGCTAACGCAACGCCGCGTCGATGGCCTCCAGTGTGCGGCGGCTTGCCCCGGCGTGGTCGTGCAGGAACGCCTCTATCCGAGGCTGCATATCCGTCATCGGCTGCTGCAGGGCGGTGAGCAATGCCTCGGGCGTATCAACCGACTGGGCGACGCCCGCCGCCTGCGCCTCGACAAAGGGGTATTCGATGGTCCAGACCTGCGGGCCGGTCAGCACGGTCTTGCCCAGCATCAAAGGCTCAATGATGTTATGGGCCGCCCGCGGGGTAAAGCCGCCGCCGACGATCACCCGGTCTGACAGGCCCAGATAAAAGAACATCTCGCCCAGACTGTCGCCCAGCAAAACCGCAGTGTCCGGCGACAGGCGGGCCACGGGTTGCAAGCCAGCGTCCAGCACCGCACTGCGCCGCGCCACAGGCAGCCCTGCGGCGGCCAACCCATCGGCCACGGTGTCAAAGCGTTCCGGTGCGCGCGGGACATAGACGAACAGCGGAGGGGTCACCCCGCGGGCGGTGGCGTCGCGGCGCAGGCGGATGATCAGGTCGATATAGATCTGCTCTTCGCCTTCAACCCCGCTGGCGATGGCAATCACCTCTGGCCAAGGTGCCAGCAGTTCGTCGCGCAGGGTGCGGGCGGCATCGGTCAGCGCGGGCGGCACCGGTTGGTCAAAGCGCAGCTCACCGGTGACCACGGTGTTGTGCAGCCCGATGCTGTGAAAGCGCGCGGCCTGCAGATCGGATTTTACAAAGGCACCGGTCAGCCCGCGCATCACCTTTTGGCGCAGGCGCAGACCGCCGCTGTCACGTGCCAAGGGGCCGGTCGCATACTGGCCGTTGCACATGTAGAGGGGCACGCCGGCCCGGCGGGCGGCAAAGATCATGCCGGGCCAGACCTCAACCTCTAGCGTCAGGCCGATCTTTGGCCGGGTGGCGCGGAAAAAGCGCCGGTAAGTCCAGCCCATGTCAAACGGCGCCCAGACCACCGCCAGTTGCCCCGCCGCAATGTCGGCGGCGAACTGGCGTTCGGCCTCACGCCGTCCCGTAGGGGTGAAGTTGGTGATGATGACCCGCTCGCCCCGGTCCAGCATCAGGCGGACCAGCGCCAGTGCAGATCGCGTCTCACCCAGGCTGACGGCATGCAGCCAGGTGCCGCCCTGCGGCAGGGGGCGGTCGTAGCGGCCGAACCGCTCGGCCATATGGCGCGCATATAGCGGATCTCGCCGCCCGCGCCACCATAGATATGCCAGCACCACCGGCAGCAGCAGCGCCCAGAGCAGACGGTACAGGATCAGGAACAGCTGCAGGATCATGGCCGCGCTCTTATCAACGCGACCAGATCGCTTGCCAAGGGGGCCAGCGCCTGCCGGGCCGCGTCGATCACGGCCTGCATGCGCGCGGTGTCCTCGGCACCCACCCGGCGCAGATGGGCGGCCAAACTGTCCGCACCCTCGGCACGGTCTGTCACCTGATGCGCCAGCCCCATTGCGTCCAGCGCGGCATAATCGGCGGCAAAATTTGCCACGTCCGGGCCGTGCAGCACCGGGCAAGACAGGCAGATCGCCTCCCAGGGGTTATGTCCGCCGACGCCGCCGAAAGAGGCACCGACATAGGCCGCCCCCGCCAGCCGATACCACAGTCCCAACTCGCCAAAACTGTCGGCCAGCCAGACCGCATCGGCAGTCGCGGGGCGCTGGCCGGCGCTGCGCAGGGCATGCGACAGACCCGCCGTCTGCAAGGCCACCGCAACCTCGGCCCGCCGGTCGGGCACGCGGGGCGCCAGGATCAGCAGCCAGTTTGGGTCTTCGACGGCCAGCGCGGACTGGGCCGCCATCACCACCGCCTCATCCGCCGCGTGGGTTGAGGCGGCGACCCAGATCCGTCGCCCCCGTAGGGTGGCTGCCAGATCGGCCAAGGCGGCCGGATCCGCCGCCAAAGGCTCGGCCGCGGGCTTTAATGATCCGGTCACCGTGACCGCCCCTGCGCCCAGACGGTGCAGGTTTTGCGCGGTCGTCGCATCCTGCGCGGCGATGATGGCAAAACGCGCCAACGTGTCACGGTACAACCCCTCCAGCCGCGCCCGGCGGCGGTGGCTGGCGTCATTCATCCGGGCGTTCACATAGGCCAGGGGGATGCCGCGCGCGGCACAGTCATGGATGGCGCCGGGCCACAGATCCTGTTCGGACCAGACCGACAGATCGGGCCGCCAATGGTCAAGAAAGCTGCGCAGAAACGCCGGGCCATCCAGCGGCAGAAACTGATGCACGCAGCGCGGCGGCAGGTTCTGCCCCAACACCTGCGCCGAGGATCGCGCGGTTGAGGTGATCACAAAGCTGAGGTCGGGTGCCTGTGCCTGCATTGCAAGGATCAAGGGGCGCAGTGCCATCGCCTCACCCAGACCGACGGCATGCATCCAGACCACACGGCCCGCAGGCCGGGGCCGCGTCGCCAGACCCAGCTTTTCGCCGACCCTTGCGGGGTCATCCTTGCCCGCGCGCACCCGCCGCCGCAGCGCCAGCCGCATCAGGGGCTGCAGTGCCGGGCGCAGCGCCAGATAGGCGCGCAGCTGCCATCCCTTGGTCATTGGGCAGACCCTTGCGGGCCCAAGCGGGTGTCAGGGGGCAGGGCGGGCGGGGCTGCGGGCAAAAGGGGCAACTTCGGGTTTGAACAGGGGCGGCCGCAGATTAACAGGTTCGGCCGAGCCGTGCCAGACGCTCAGACCGCGGGGGGAGCGGTAGCCGGTTTCTGCGCCCGGGCCAGGCGCTGGATCCAGGCCCGCAACTCAGACCCGAACGGCTTTTCCAGCGCGGCCGCCGACCAGGCCAGCGCATAGGGATGTGGCAAGGGCAGGGGCAGATCAAAGGGCACCACCAGCCGCCCGGCGGCTATATCTTCGGCCGCCATCGACCACTGCGCCAGTACGAACCCGCGCCCGTTGATCGCGGCATCAATCGCCGCGCTGGACATCGAAAACGCCAGATCGCCCCCCGATGCAGGCGGGGGGGCGCCGATATGGGCGGCCCAATCGGCCCAACCGGGGGCCGCGCCCTGCTCTTGCGCCCATTCGATGGCCAAAAGCGGCGCGCGCAGCACATCGGCTGGCTGTTCCAGCCGCAGACGTGACGCCAGCGCAGGCGCGCAGGCCGGCAGCACCCAGTCAGTGAACAGCCGGGTCCGGTTGTCGAACCGGGTGATCAGATCGCCGTAAGACAGCCGGAAATCAACCCCGGTTCCGTCCAGAACCGGCTCACTGTCATCGCCGATCAGCCGCACGGTCGCTCCGGGATGCGCCGATTGCCAGTCGAACAACTGCGCCCCGATCCATTTGGCCGCCAGCGACGGCAGGCAAGAGATGGTCAGCACCGCCCGCGTCTGACGCCGTGCGACGCATGCTTGTGCCGCGCGCAAGAGATCAAACCCCGCCAGAATGTCGCTGTGATAGGCCCGTCCCGCCGCCGTCAGCGCGATGGATTTTCCCCGCCTCTCAATCAACCGCATGCCCAGCGCCTCTTCGGCCTTGCGCAATTGCTGGCTGATCGCGCCGATGGTCACGCCCATTTCCGCCGCTGCCGCTGTGGCGCTGCCCAGCCGGCCAAAAGCCTCAAACGCCTGCAGCGACCGTAGCGGGGGCAGTTTTTGCATGGTCAGCCTTTGGTTGTGAAGGGTGGGTTTAGTTTTTCTAAAATACAACGCAGAAGCAATCGCTTTTTACGACTCGGATATGCAAGTTATGTTTATGTTTACACATAATGGACAGGAGCCACCATGTTTCTTCGCAATTGCTGGTATGTCGCCGCCTGGGACCACGAAGTCACCGACAGCCTTTTCCCGGTGAAAATGCTGGGCGAAGACATCGTCCTGTTCCGCAACACCCGCGGTGAGGTGGCAGCGCTGGAAGATTCCTGCCCGCACCGCAAGCTGCCCTTGTCGATGGGCCGGATCAAGGGCGATACCGTCGAATGTGGCTATCACGGGCTGACCTTTGATGGCGGCGGCACCTGCACCCGCGTGCCGGGGGTGGAAAAGATCCCGCATGTCGCCTGCGTGCGTTCCTATCCTGTGCATCAGAAATACGGCCTCCTGTGGGTCTGGATGGGCGATGCGGCCAAGGCCGACCCCTCGATGATCTTTGAGGTTGAGCATTGGGGTGACCCAGCCTGGGGCATCAACCGTGGCGACAGC
This sequence comes from Paracoccaceae bacterium, assembly GCA_049291415.1. Classification (GTDB taxonomy): domain Bacteria; phylum Pseudomonadota; class Alphaproteobacteria; order Rhodobacterales; family Rhodobacteraceae; genus Pseudogemmobacter. The sequence goes on from JBATPI010000139.1 coordinate 32,562, forward strand.
ATGGCGATCGCCTGCAACTATCTCTATATGACCGACAACCTCTTGGACCCCAGCCATGTCGCCTGGGTTCACCAGTCGTCCTTTGGCAATGCGGCCACCGAAGAGGCCCCGTTGGAGACCACCATCGGCGAAAAAGGCGTGACCGTCTGGCGCTGGATGCTGGACGTTGAGCCTGCGCCGTTTTACGCCAAGTATCTGCAATTCAAAGGTAATACAGATCGCAAGCAGCATTATGAGGTGCATTACCCCAGCCAGGCCATCATCAAGGCGATCTTCGCGCCTGCCGGCACGGGTGGTGAGGGGCGGCCCTTGCACGCCGACACCTTCCTGATGGACAGTTACAACTTCATGACTCCGGTGGATGACAATACCACCAAGTATTTCTGGTTTCAGATGCGCAACTTTGCACCGGATGACGCAAAGATCTCGGCCGAATTCGCCACCTCGGTGCGCGGCGCGTTCGACGAAGATCGCGCGGTTCTGACCGCGGTGCACAAGGGCATGGCAAACAAACGCACGCCGAACCTGGACCTGAAAATTGATGTTGGCCCCCTGCGGTTCCGCCGCAATCTGGCCAAGCTGATTGAGGCAGAGCAGGCGGTGGCGGCTGAATGAGCGGGCCACGCACCCTGACAGTGGTGGCCAAGCGGCGCGAAAGCAGCCTGATCACCTCTTTCCATCTGGCGGCCGAGGGGGGGGCGGATCTGCCGCCCTTTCGCCCCGGCCAGTTTCTGGTCTTTCGGCTGCAGACACCGGACGGCGAGGTGGTGCGCAACTACAGCCTTTCGGGCTCGCCCGATGCGCCGGGGCAGTACCGCATTTCGGTCAAGCGTGAGGCGTTGGGCGCAGGCTCTCGGCATCTGCATGATCAATTGCAGGTGGGGGACCGGTTGGTGGCCGATGGCCCGCGCGGCGCCTTTGTGCTGGATGAAGACAGCCCCCGGCCGGTGGTTCTGCTGTCAGGCGGGGTGGGGCTGACGCCGATGGTGGCGATGCTGCACCGGCTGGCGGCGGGGTCGCGCCGCGTGGCGTTCGTGCATGCCTGCGAAGATGGCGCGGTGCATGCGCTGCGGGGTGAAGTGTCAACGCTGGCTGCGTCGCGCCCCGGCATCACGGCGCATTATGCCTATCGCACGCCCAGCGACGCCGATCGTCAGGCAGGCCACCATCACAGCGACGGGCTGTTGACCCGCGAGGTGCTGCAAGGCTTGCTCTGCCTTGATGACTATGATTTCTACCTCTGCGGCCCGCCGCCCTTCATGGCGGCGATCTACCCGATGCTGCGCAGTCTTGGCGTGCCAAAGGCCCGGATTGCCTATGAATTCTTTGGCCCCGCGACAGTTCTGGAAGAGGGCCCGGTGGCCGCGGCACCCCAGCCTGCGCCCGTCGCGCCCGATACCGGCGCAATCACCGTTGAGTTCCGCAAATCCGGCATCACCGCGGTGTGGTCTGATGCGGCAGAGTCATTGCTGTCTTTGGCCGAGGACAACGGCCTGCGCCCTGATTTCAGCTGCCGCGCGGGTATTTGCGGCACCTGCAAATCGTCCATCACCGCGGGCGAGGTGGACTATTTCGAAGAGCCGCTGGATGAGTTGGCCTCAGGCGAAGTGCTGCTGTGCTGCTCGCGGCCGAAAACCTCTGTTGTTCTGGATCTGTGATGAAGCATCTGCCCGTCAATCCCCACGTTGCTGCTCTGCCGCCGTATAATGCGGGCATGTCGATGGCGCGTGCCCGCGTGATCGCAGGGCGGGATGATCTGGCGCGGCTGGCCAGCAATGAAAATCCCGATGGCTGCTCGCCCGCTGTGATGGCTGCGCTGTCGGGGGCCGCTTTGCAGCCCTGGCGCTATGCCGATCCGGCCTGCACGGCGCTGCGCGAGGCGTTGGCCGATACCTTGGGTGTCGATGCCGATTGCATCGTGGCGGGCAATGGCTCTGAGGAAATGATCGCCGCGATTGCGCGCGGGGTCTTGCAGCCGGGTTGCCAGGTGGCGACCGTGGTGCCCAGTTTCGGTTTGCATGAGATTGAGCCTCTGGCGGCGGGCGCGCAGGTGGTCAAGGTGGCGATGACGGCCGAGGCCGGCTTTGATCTGCCCGCGCTGCTGGCGGCCATTGAGGCGGGCCCGCGGGTGGTGTTCCTGTCATCGCCGTGGAACCCGGTTGGCCCTGCGCTGTCGGCAGGGGATCTGGCCCGGATCATCGCTGCCGTGCGCCCCGGCACATTGTTCGTGCTGGATGAGGCCTATTTCGAATTCGCCGAACCCGGCCTGCCCGACGGCATCGCTGCGCTGCAGGGCAGCCCGATAAACTGGGTGGTTTTGCGCACATTCTCAAAGGCCTATGGTCTGGCGGGGTTGCGCGTCGGCTATGCGGTCTGCTCGGACGCCGAATTGGCGCGGGTGATTGCGGCGGCCAAGACGCCGTTCAACGTCAATGCGGCGGCGCAACTGGCTGCGGTGGCGGCGCTGGCCGATGTCGGATGGATGAAGGCTTCGGTCGCGGGCATCCGGGCCGAACGCGCGAGGGTGGCCACCGCCCTGCGCGGCCTTGGCCTGCATGTGGCTGACTCGCAGACCAATTTCCTCTTCTACGACACCGGCCGCGACAGTGCCGAAGTGGCGGCGGCCCTGTTGCAGGCAGGCCTGATCGTCAAGGCCTGGCGTGACGCGGGGTATGAGCGATGGCTGCGGTCGACCATCGGCACGGCCGCGGAGAATGACCGCCTGATCGCCGCCCTGCGGGATATCCTTGGATGACGGGTCTGGCGAGGGCCTTGGGCGCGGTGGTGGGGGCGGCGCATCTGCGTGCGGGACCGCCGCTGATCGTGGCCCCGGACAGCACCGATCAGGTGGTGCAGGTGCTGCGGCTTTGTGCGGCACATGGCGTGTCGGTGGTGCCCGAAGGCGGGCAGACCGGGCTGGTCGGTGGCACCGTTGCCGCGCCGGATCAGGTGGTGATCTCTTTGCGCCGGATGGTCGCGATCGAGGCAATCTATCCGGATGAACGGGTGATGACAGTGCAGGCGGGCACCCCGTTGCAAGCCGTGCAAGAGGCCGCTTTGGCACATGCGCTGGAGCCGGGAATTGATCTGGCCGCCCGCGGGACGGCCACCATCGGCGGCATGGTCGCCACCAATGCGGGCGGCATCATGGCGCATCGCTATGGTGTGATGCGGCATCGCGTTCTGGGGCTAGAGGCCGTCTTGCCCGATGGTCAGGTCTATTCCGACCTGACTCGGGTGGTGAAAAACACCGCCGGATATGATCTGAAACACCTTTTCATCGGGGCCGAGGGCACCTTGGGCATCGTCACCCGCGTGGTGTTGAAGCTGGAGCCGGTGCCCGTGGCCACGGTGACGATGCTGTTGGGTCTGCCGTCGGTTGCCGCCGCGTTGCAGGCGACCTCATTGGCGATGCGGGCAGGGCACGGCCATCTGCGCGCGGCTGAGGCGCTGTGGACGCGCTACATCACCCTGACCGCCAATGCGCTGGGCTGGGCCGAGCCGTCCTTTCCGCTGAGCCAGCCGGTCAATCTGATCTTGATGCTGGGTGGGGCGGCCGAGTCCGATCTGATGCAGGACGCCGAGGCTATCTTTGCGCAATTGGCCGACGACCATCCCGACACCACCGGCATCATCGCCCAATCGGCGCGGCAGGCCGCTGCTCTGTGGCGACTGCGCGAGGATACCGAAGTGATCTACCGCGCCCATCCGGGGGCGCCGTCCTATGACATCTCGGTGCCGCTGACGGAAATCACGGGCTTTCTGGAGCGGGTTCTGCCTGCGCTGGCCACCCTGGATGGTGGAATTTTTCCCTATGTTTTCGGACATCTGGCCGATGGAAACCTGCATATCGTGCTGGACCGGACCGGGCCGATGACTCCCGCCCTGTCCGCCGCGGTCGAGGCTGTGCTGTATCCACCCCTTGCCGCATTGGGTGGCAGCTTTTCGGCTGAGCATGGCGTAGGCTCAAAGCGTGTCGCGGCGCTGCAGGCCACAGCGCCTGCGACCAAGCTGGCGCTGATGGGGCGGGTGAAACACGCCCTGGACCCCGGCAATCTGATGAACCCCGGCAAGGTCTTGCCATGCATGCAAAGTGAGGCCGCCCGATGACCGACCAGCAGCCAGAGACGCCAGACCTGCCGATGGCGCTGGATTATGCCACCATGCGCGCGCGGTTCGCGACGGCCGCAACGGCCGCCGGGGCAGCGCTGACCACCTATCCGCACGCGCTGCACGGGCCGGACGGCAAAGAGATAGGCACCGATGTGGCCTTGATCGGGCGGGCTGATGCCGCGCGTCTGATGGTGCTGATCTCGGGCACCCATGGGGTTGAAGGGGCCTATGGCTCGGCCTGTCAAACGGCCTGGCTGGGGCAGAGCAATGGCTGGGATCTTCCCGAAGATACCGCCATTCTGATGGTGCATCTGATCAACCCCTGGGGGGTGGCCTGGTCACGGCGCACCAACGAAGACAACGTCGATCTGAACCGCAATTTCATCGACTGGTCGCAACCCGCGCCCAAAAACACCGCCTACGACGAGGTGCATCCCGCATTGGTCTGTGCCGAATGGACGGGGGCCGCCCGTGTGGCGGCCGATGAGGCATTGGCCGAGATCACCAAATCCTGGGGCCAGTCGGCGCTGTCGGCCATTGTCGAGGCGGGACAGTACAGCCACCCGGATGGCCTGTATTACGGCGGGCAGGCGGCGGTCTGGTCAAACCGCACCTTGGCCGCGATTCTGGCCGCACACGGCCAGCGCGCCTCACAGGTGATCGTGTTTGATCTGCACACCGGCGCGGGGCCGTTCGGCTATCCGGCCCTGCTGACGGTCACGCCGCAGGATCACGCCGGCCTGGCCTGGGGCAAGCAGATCTTTGGCCCGGCACTGGTGGCTGTGGTGACGGGGCAGGATGCCACCACCAACACCGGAATTGCGGCCCGTGCCACCGGCTATATCTCTGATTTCGTGCGGCACGCGATGCCGCAGGCCCGCGTCCTGCCACTGGTGATGGAATGCGGCACGCTGGATGCCACGACCATGCAGCGTGTGGTCAGCGACGACAACTGGCTGCATGCCTTTGGCAAACCGGAATCCGATCTGGGTGCGCGGATCAAGACCGCCCTGCGCCACGCCTTTATCCCGCAAGATGAGGGCTGGCAGGACACCTGCCTTGCCAGCAGCCTGCGCCATTTTGACCGTGCCTTGGCTGCGCTGAACCGGGCCGAGGCGCATCTGGTTGCCGTAGCTCGCCCCGCCGCCGTGTCCAAAGGCACTGCAGCGGTCGAGGTGGTCGATCTGCACAAATCTTTTGGCGCGCTGGAGGTGTTGAAGGGCGTCAACCTGACCGCGCACCCCGGCGAAGTGGTGTCAATGATCGGCTCTTCCGGCTCGGGCAAAAGCACGATGCTGCGCTGCATCAACTTTCTGGAACAGCCCAATTCCGGCCGCATCGTGATTGATGGCGAAGCGGTGCGGCTGAAGACGCTGGCAGGCGGGCTGACTGCGCCTGCCGACATGCGCCAGATTGAGCAGATCCGCGCACGGGTCGGCATGGTGTTTCAGAACTTCAACCTCTGGCCGCATATGACCGTGTTGGAAAACATCATCGAGGCGCCGGTGCATGTGCTGAAGGAAAGCCGCGCGCAGGCCATCGACCATGCACATGCGCTGCTGAAAAAGGTCGGGCTGTCGGATAAGCCGGGCTATTATCCCGGCCAGCTATCGGGCGGCCAGCAGCAACGCGCCGCCATCGCCCGCACGCTGGCGATGCGGCCCAAGGTGATGCTGTTTGACGAGCCCACCTCTGCGCTGGACCCCGAACTCGTGGGCGAGGTGCTGCGCGTCATTCGCCAGCTTGCCGAAGAGGGCAATACCATGATCCTGGTCACGCATGAGATGCAGTTCGCCCGCGAAGTCTCACACAAGGTGATGTTCCTGCACAAAGGTGTGGTCGAGGAAGAGGGCCCGCCCGCCGATGTTTTCAACGATCCGAAATCTGACCGTCTGCGCCAGTTTCTGGCGCGCACGTTCTGACGACCAACCAAACGACCCAACAAGGAGAACGGAAAATGAAACTGAAATTTCTTGCCGCAATCGCGGTGATCGCCGGAATGGCGACCGCAGCACAGGCCGAAGGCCAGCTGAAGATCGGCACCGAAGGCGCCTATCCGCCTTGGAGCATGGCCGATGCTGCCGGCAACGTCACCGGTTTTGACGCGGATGTCGGAGCGCTCTTGTGCGCCAAACTGGACAAGGAATGCGTCTTTGTGGTGCAGGCATTCGACGGGCTGATCCCGGCGCTGCAGGCCAACCAGTTCGACGTGATCATCTCGGGCATGTCGATCACGGACGAGCGGAAAAAGCAGATTGCCTTTTCGATCGGCTATGCCGAATTCCCCAACCGTTTCGTCGTCCGCAAGGATTCCGATCTGGTGGCGATCTCGGATATTCCGGCGCTGCTGACCGCTCTGGATGGCAAAAAGATCGGCGCGCAGGCCGCGACGACCCATGCGAACTTCATCGCCAAGCTGATCCCGGGCGCAGATCTGCGCACCTATGACACGCTGGACCAGCAGTGGATTGACCTGTCCAGCGGCCGCATCGACGCGGCCTTTGCCGATGCCACCGCCGATCAGGATTTCCTGGATAAGCCTGAAGGCGCGGATTTCACCATGGCCGAAGCCAGCATCGCCAGCGCCTATGACGCGACGCTGGGCGAAGGCATCGGCGTTGGCATGGCGCAGGACAATACCGAACTGAAGGCCCAGATTGACACCGCGCTGTGTGAGTTGATCGCCGACGGCTCCATCGGCAAGGCCAGCGTGAAATGGTTCAAGATCGACCTGTCGCGCCCCTGCCAGTAATCTAGACGCGCGGCCTGCCGATGGGTGGGCCGCGCTTTTCCGACCCGCACCCGAATGGGAACCGCAATGGAATTCGGCCTGACACAACTCTGGACTGACGGCTGGTTCGGCGCCATCGCGAAGGGTGCGCTGATCACGGTTTTGGTCAGCATTGCCGCCATGGCGCTGGGTCTGTTGATCGGCACGCTCTGCGGGCTGACGAAATGGAGCCGGGTACCGGTGCTGCACTGGCTGGTTGATGGGTATACCTCGGTGATCCGTGGCGTGCCCGAACTGCTGATCATTTATCTTTTGTTCTTTTCGTCAGTCGAGGTGGTGACAAAGATCGCCAATGCGTTTGGCTTTTCCGGCTTTGCCCAGGCTGGCTATGCCTTTTTGATTGCCGTGATCGCCATCGGGGCGATCAGCGGGGCCTATTCCACCGAAGTGGTGCGCGGTGCGCTGTCGTCAATCCCGAAAGGGCATCTTGAGGCGGCCCGCGCCTTGGGCCTGCCACGCGGACGGATATTTCGCCGCATCATCTTTCCGCAGATGATGCGCATCGCGGTGCCGGGGCTGAACAACATCTGGCAAACCACCATCAAGGACACCGCGCTGGTGTCTGTGGTGGGGCTGCAGGAACTGATGCGCACCTCTTATATCGGCGCCAATTCCACCCACCATCCCTTTGTTTTCTATATGATTGCCGCCTGCGTCTATCTGACCATCACCCTGACCACCCAAGTCGGCTTCGACCGTATCGAACGCCTGCTGCAATTTCGCAAGAAGGCCTGACCGATGGACCTGATCCAGCTTGCCGTGCCGCAACTGATAAAAGGCCTCTGGGTCACGCTGACGCTCAGCGTGCTGGCGGTGGCGATCGGCTTCAACCTTGGCCTTGGCCTGTCGGTGATGCGTTTGGCTGAGAACGCCTTTGTGCGTGGCTTTGCAAAGGGTTACAGCACGCTCTTCCGCGGCACGCCGCTGCTGGTGCAGATCTTCATCCTTTATTACGGCCTGGGCGAGTTTGCCTTCATCCGTAACTCACCGGCCTTGTGGTGGATCTTTTCCGAAGGCTCGCGCTGCGCGGTGCTGGCCTTGGCGCTGAACACCGCCGCCTATACGTCCGAGATCCTGCGCGGCGGGTTCATGTCACTGCCAAAGGGGCTGGTTGAGGCCGCTCAGGCCTGCGGCATGACCCGTTTCATGCGCTTTTGGCGGATCGAGTTTCCGCTGGCCATCCGTCAGGCGCTGCCCGCCTATGGTAATGAGATCATTCTGGTGGTCAAGGGCACCAGCCTGGCCTCAACCATCACCGTGCTGGAGATCACCGGCTATGCCAAACGCCTGATGAGCCAGACCTTCGCGATCTTTGAGGTGTTCGCGATTGCCGGTGTGATCTATCTGGTGCTGAACCTTTTGTTGACCGGCATCATCCGGCTGGTTGAGCGGCGCCTGATGCGCCACACCCAGCCGGTGCGCAGCCAATAGCTTCAGGTCTTTTTAGCATCGTCCACGATCTTCATCCGCGCAACGCCACTTTCGCCCAAAGGCACGGCGGCGAAGGGCCCGCCGTGGCACATTTGGGCGGGATCGGTGGGGTCGGGCGTCGGGGCCTCGGCCAGGATTTGCGCCGCAAACACCTCGGCATTGTCCTTTGGCCGATAGCCCAGGAAACTGGCGCGGGCATTGTCCACCGGCACGCGGTCATTATTTGACACCCCGTAGATCACACTGAACCCGGTGGTCGGTGTATCAACGGCGCGGGTGACCAACTGGATCAGATCATCATATGACAGCCAGGTGCCCAGGGCGCGAGGGCTGGTGACCTGCGCGCAGGAGACAATCCGCAGATGCACCGATTCAATCCCGTTCTTGTCCCAATACATCCGGCCCAGATCTTCGGCAAAGCACTTGGCCAGACCGTAAAAGGTATCGGGTCGGTGCGGCACGTCGGTGCCGATGAAGTCGGCGCGCGGATACATGCCAACGGCGTGGATGGACGAGGCATAGACCACGCGCCGCACCCCGTGCTGCCGCGCCGCCTCCCAGATGTTGTAGGCGCCGATGAAGTTCGGCCCCAGCAGCTGCTCGAACGGTGCTTCATCGGGGATGGCGCCGAAATGCACCACCATGTCGGCGCCTTGCAGCAGGGGCAGGATCTGGTCCATCTGCGCAAGGTCGGCGCGGACATAGCGCTCGCCGGGGTAAAGCCGCCCGATATCCTCGGCGAGGTCGGATGAGATCACCTCATCCGCCAGCCTGGTCAGGGGCTCGCGCAGGTATGACCCCAGACGCCCGGCGGCCCCGGTCAGAACGATACGTTTCAGCTGCATGGCAGGCCCCTTTGCGCGTCAGATGATGGCTTTTTCGACATAGGGCCGCCCCGCGGCCACCCGTTCAAACCCCAGCGGGGTCATGTCCAGGGTGCGATAGGCCCCATGCGTCAGCCATTCGGCGGTGGCGCGGCCCATGGCAGGGCTTTGCTGCAAGCCGTGGCCGGAAAAGCCGTTCAGGAACAGAAAGTTCGTCACCTGCGGATGCGGGCCGACAATGGCGTTCTGGTCCAGCGTGTTGAAATCATAGTGCCCCGCCCATTCGCGCTGCACCTTGATCGCCTCGAACTGCGGGATGCGGCTGGCGAGGGTGGGCCAGATATGGTCCTGCCACAGGCTGTGATCCATGTCGAAATCGCCAAATTCCGCCGCCGGATCGTGGTCGGAATGGCCGCCCGCCAGATAAGAGGCGCGGCCGTCCTGGCGCACATGCACGCCCGATGGGTCAATGGTCAGCGGCAGGTCGCGGTCCAGCGGATGCTCGGCGGTGAAGACCCAGCTATAGCGCTTGCGCGGCTCGACCGGGATCTCGATCCCGGCCATGCGCGCCGTGACCGCCCCGCGCGTGCCAGTGGCATTGACCAGCTGGCCGCAGGCAATCACCTGACCCGTGGCCAGCGTGACGCTGGCCACGCGCGCGTCGGTGCGGGTGATCGCCACCACCTCATTGGCCACATATTCCACGCCGCGCTCACGCGCCGAGCGGCGCCACCAGTCAAACATCGTCTGGCCGTCGAAATAGCCTTCATTCACCCGGTTGATGCTGCCCAAAACCAGAT
>JBATPI010000140.1:0-7879 GCA_049291415.1 Paracoccaceae bacterium
GCCCCGATCCGGTCGCCCGACCACCAGCTGAGACTGGCGGCCTCCTGCAAGGCCAGCCGATCCGTCCCACCGGGCTGCGCCTCCAGCCGTTCCGTCAGCCGCCCCGCATCATAGGCCAGCGCCGCCAGATCCGCCGCCAACGCGCCCTCTGCCGCCCGCCACTCCTCGGGATCAAACAGCAACCGCTCCCGCCGCGGCGCAAACGGCGTGGGGCTTCCATCCTCGACATCTACTGGCAAGAACCACGGATCGTCGTCTTCAACGCCGTCATAGGGCCCGGCTGGGCCCTCCGTCTCGTCTGTGCGCATCAAGGTAGGTGGACGGCCAGGTTTCATACTGCGCATTATGAGCCAGTTTTGCGCATTACCCAAGCCCTGTCTTCTGACACATATTACACACGATAAGTCCGCCTTATCATGGATGTTGTGCTGGACAGAGTTTTGCGGGCAGAATGGCGCCAATCCCGGCACAGAAAGCCCGCGCTCAATGATCTCGAACGTCGCCCACCAACTGCATGCCCGGCCCACCTGCGGCCTTGCGGTCAAAGGTCATCGTCGCGCTACAGCCGGCGGCCATCCCAGCCAGTGCGATCATCTGATCCGAGAACCCAGCCCCGCCCTTGCCATAGCGATCCAGCGCGACGGCAACCCGTTCGGCGGCTTCCACGACCAGTTCGCGCGCTTCCAGCAGGCCCTCCAGCGCGGCGGCGATGCGATCCCGCGGCAGGCCGTAGGCGCGCTCCAGCACCCAGACCACCTCGACCATCACTTCGCGGCCGATAAAGCCCGGTGCCGCCTCGGTCAGCCCGGCGATCAGGGCCTGCGCCTGCGGGCCCTGCACCGGATCATCCTGGGTCAGAAACCGCACCAGAACGTTGGTATCCAGCTCGATCACGGCTTGACCGCCCCACTTGCGATGGCCTCGTCCATTTCTTCCAGGCGGACGCTCCGCCGCACCAGATCCTGCAGCGCGCCGGCAAGGCCCACCACAGGCCGTGCCCGAGCGATCCGCACTTCGCCGCCGTCAAGGATCAGGTACCGCACCCGGTCTCCCGGCTGCAGGCCCAACGCCTGCCGCACGTCTTTTGGCAGGGTGGTCTGGCCCTTTATCGTGATGGTGGATTCCTGCATACCAGCCTCCATGGCGTTTTGTGTTCGTGCATTACATATGACATTGTTGCATTACTTCTTCAAGGTTGCACGATGACCAACCTCGCCCTGCCCTCTTACGCCCAACTGTCGGACGCCGACGAAGCGGCCCTGACCGAGCTTTACCGGCGCGGCACGCCTCCCAATACGCTCAGGGCCTGGGAGCGGGACCTGGCTTATATCTCGGCCTGGAAAATGGCCGCCTTTGGCCAGCCGCCACACTGGCCCGAGGACGAAAAGGTGGCGCTGCGGTTCATTCTGGACCATGCGCAGGATTTGACGGACAAGCCCGGCGCCGCGCAGGATGTGGCGATGGAGCTGCAGGCAATCGGGCTGCGGGTCGCCCTCACCTGCCCTGCCCCGGCCACGCTGGACCGCCGGATTGCCAGCTGGCAGGCGTTTCACCGGATGCGCAATCTGGTCTCGCCGTTTTCCGCCCCTTTGGTGCAGCAGGCCCGGCAAAAAGCGCGACGGGCCAATGCGCGGCCACGCATTCCCAAGTCGGCCAAACCGATCACCCGCGACATGCTGGAGACCCTGCTGGCCAGCTGTGATGACACGCATCGCGGCATCCGGGATCGGGCCATGCTGATGCTGGCCTTTGCCAGCGGCGGGCGGCGGCGGTCAGAGGTCTCAGCCCTGAACGTCGAAGATATTACCCGCGATGACTTTGCCGCCAAGGGGCTGGTTTGGATCCGGCTGCTGGAGACCAAGACCACCCGCAAGGATCAGGCGCCAAGGCTGCCGATGAAGGGCCGGGCGGCCCGCGCGCTGGTGCATTGGATGGAGGTTCTGGGGGACGCAAATGGGCCGTTGTTCCGGCCGGTCTCGAAGTCAGACAGACCCCTGCCCCGCCGCCTCGCCTCGGACGCCCTGCGCACCATTCTGCGCCATCGCCTGAAACTGGCCGGGCTGCCCGAAGACTATGCCAGCCCGCACGGAATTCGGGCCGGCTTCCTGACCCAAGCCGCGCTGGACGGCGCGCCACTGGCCGCGGCGATGAAGCTCAGCCTGCACCGATCTGCCGTGCAGGCCCAGAAATACTATGCCGATGTCGAGATCGAGGATAACCCGGCGACAGAGCTGTTGGGGGATTGAAACCTTCCCCGCGGGGAAGGTTCAGCCGTCCAGCTGGTCCAGCATCTGCCTGACGGCCTGCTCCAGCCGCCTGCGGTCAATGGTGCTGAAGTCACGGTTCAGCTGGATTTCCAGCTTGCCAGCCCCGGCCACACATCTGGCCCGACCCTCTCGACGGTCAAACTGAAAGCTGGTCTTTGCCTTGGCCGGGCGCGGCGGCTGGGCCGCGTTGGGCACTGATTCCGGCGGCTGCGCGTCATGGTCGCCCTGCCCCACCAGACGCCGCAACACGCCCAGTTCTTCCGCAACCGACCGCTTGTCCCAGCCCTTTAGCGCCGCACGCACCGCGCCGACAAAGCCGTCATCCTCTTCCAGTCTTTTCGCCAAAGCCACGCCAAGCGCCCGCGGGATTTCTTCGACGAAATACAGGTCCCGACCCAGGCGGTCGACCACACGAATGAAAGTGCGGATGTAGCTGCGCTTTTGATAGCCGGCCGACTTGAACAGCTGTGCCACCGCCTTGTCCGCATCAATGCCGACGATGCGCGGATCGGCCGAATAGTCCAACGCCAACAGCGCCATTTCGGCAAAAGAGATGTCCTTGCGGACCAAATTCTCGTCCACCATCTTGCGGTAAAGCGCTTCGATCTGATCACCGGGCGGGCTGACAACGGCTGGCACCGCCCCGAATCTGTCGGCGTCGCCAGTATCGGCCAAAAGCGCCCGATAGGCCGCCAGGCGGCGAAAACCCTGCACCAGTTCAAACCGGCCATCGGGCCGCGATTCCAGCCGGATCGGGTTGGACAGGCCCAACTCGTCTATCGAGGCTTTCAGCTCGACCAGCTCTTGGTCCGGGCCTTTCTTGCGGTCGCGGACCAGCTTGGTCATCTCAATCTGGTCCAGCGGCACCAGATCAACCACCAGCCCCAGCCGTTTCAGCCGCACATGTTCATGCGCCAAGGCGTCGTTTTCGGCGCGGATGCGGGCTTCGATCTCGGCCCGGTCGCGGTTTGATTCGGCAGTCTCGTTGATGGCCGTAGCCATCGGACCGCGGCGGGGCAGGGCGTCCGGAACCTTCCCCGCGGGGAAGGTTTCCACAACCTCGGCCACGTCTTCGGGCAGATCAATATCAAACATGCGGCGCTTTTTCGTCATGGTCCGGCCTTTCAGATCTTGTCCCAGGCGGCGATCACAGAGCCGCGGAATTCCTCATAGGCGCGATCAAAACTGGCCCGCGCGCGGCGCCAGGTTTCCCGCGTCATCTCACGGTAATCAATCTCATAGACCGACGACAGAAAGCGGCCAGATTGCTCAACTGCGCGGGTCATCTCGATTGGGTGTTCGGCAACATGTGGGCCGAAAACCTTGCGAAAGGCTTCGAACATCGCGCGATGCAGGTCATTGCCCGGCTCATACCGCGTCATCAGGAAACGGATGTCGGCAAAGGCCTTTGGCAGGCCGATCTTCCCCGCGGGGAAGGTGGCACCAAACCCGGCAAGGTCTTCCAAGGCCTCGGCCAACTGGCCGATGAAACTGGTAGTGCTGTCATATTCCCAATAGCCGGGACCGGATGGGATATAGAGCATATCAGCCGCAAAGACCGCGTTCATCGACTGATAGCCGATGGCGGGCGGGCAGTCGAAGATGATCAGGTCGTAGTCATCATCGGCCAGGCTGTCGAGATAGCGCGAGACGGCGGCGAAGAACGACCAGTCGGGATTGAGATGGCGATACTGGGCGCTGGCGAATTCAACAAAAGCAGCATTGGCGCAAGAAGGCACGATGTCGATGGTGGACCAGTTGGTCTGCTTGATAAAGTCCGAATGGCGCAGATCTGCCAAGCCCAGGTCGCGGATAGAGGCCGGGATTTGGCGGCGGGGCAGGGTGGTGCCGCTGGCAGCGCCGGTGGCGGCTGCGTTCATCCGGTCCGTCTCACGGATCAGGTCACGCGCCATGATGCCCCAGACAGTATAGTCTTCGGCGACGTCGTTGAGGCCCATCGAATGGCTGAGCGTGGCCTGCGGATCAAAGTCAACGACCAGCACGCGGTAGCCGTCCAGGGCAGCGGCATGGGCCAGGTGCAGGGCGACGGTGGACTTGCCGGCGCCGCCCTTGAAATTGGCAACGGCGGCGCGGAAGGCGCGCTTGCCGGCGGGGCGGGGGGGCATCAACGACTTGCGGTTGACCTTCATCTTGCGCCGCAGCTCATTGATTTCATCCAGAGTGAACCAGCGTTGACGGCCGTCGGGCTCCACCTCGCCGCCGGGAAGATCCGGCTCGGCGGCAAACCGGCCGCGGAAAGTGGAGTGGTTGATGCGGAAGATCAGTTCGGCCACCTCCCACGACGAAAATCGGCGAAGAGTCTTACGATTCTCGGGACTGAACGTCTGCTGACGGATCCAGCTTTGCATCTTGAGCGACTGGGCCTGAAGGCGCGACAGATCTTCGTGCGTGTACATGCTTTTCTTTCACAGACGTAAATTCCGACATAATTCCGAAATACGCCGGATTTGCGCAGAATGCAAAAGGGAACTTATACTGTGGCAAAAACCTTCCCCGCGGGGAAGATCTAGCGGAAAAGGCCGGCAAAGGCCGCGAATCACCAGGATGGGCGCAAATGCACCGCGCGCTGGCCGCTGGCGTAAATATAGGGGGTCACCTGGTTGACCTACACCTTATATTGGGTGACAAAACAGTCTTATTAGGGGACACCCTAGCTGCCCCCCTTAACCAATTAAACCCATTTTTTTTGAAATGGATTTGAAGCCGGAAGAGCTTTGACGAACTGCGCCCTTGACAGAATCGTGAGAGCGGACGCAAATACGAAATAACCAGCGAACAACGTTGAGTTTGAGGGGCGATGGTTTGAATGACCGGGATCCTGAAGGCATCGAGGCAGACCGTCGGCAACGACCGACGAAGTGACAGGAGAACGCCATGCAGCTTTCCCGGCCCGTTGGCCGCGAGGCAGCGTCCCGCAAATACGATATCTTGTCGGCAATGATGGCCTTTGCACTGGCACAGGACAAGCACGTGCAACGACAGGTGCTGCGCCTGATGGCCCTGATTACAACACGCTACAACTGGCAGCGGGATGAGTTGTCGATGGGGCAGACGGAAATCGCCCGGCTGTGGTCGGTTGACGAACGCACCGTCAAGCGTGAGATGGCCCGGCTGCGCGCGCAGGGTTGGCTGGTACAAAAGCGGCAGGGCGCGCGGGGCAGGGTCAGCCTGCATGGGTTGGACCTGAGCCGCATCATGGAAGACACCCGCCCGGTCTGGCCCCTGATTGGCGAGGATTTCATCGCCCGCGTTGCCCCGCCCGACACAATCCCCGCCGGATCGAACGTGGTTCCTCTGCGCGCAGCGGCGATGCTGTCATCAGACGGCTCGGTCTGGTCACAGGCGCAGGTGCGGTTGATGGCGGCGGATGCGGCGGCCTATGGTGCCTGGTTCCACCCCCTGGCCGAGGCAGGGATCACCGACGGCGTGCTGACACTCGCGGCGCCGACGCGGTTTCATGCCTCATATGTGATGACGCATCTGCATGCGCGGTTGCTGACGGTCATTCGGGCGGTTGATCCGACGCTGAGCATGGTTGTCGTTATCGGCTGACAGCGGGGTCTGACGACATGTTGTCACGATAGAACCCGGCAAGGATCTGTCGCCAAGTTTGGCAGTTGACGATCTGATCTGCCGGTTCCTGGGCCAGGCGACGATAGGTGGAGGGCAAGCGAAGATCCCGAAGGATGTGCTTTTGTTCGCCGTTATCTTTTGCGTTCGCTACTCCATCTTCTACCGTGATCTGAAAAAGGTACTGGCGGAACGCGATGTCTGCGCAGATCATACGACGCCGAATCGTTGGGTCGCGGAATACTGCCCTTTGATTGCCAACACCGCGCGGCGTCGGAAGGCTGCAACCGGTCAATCCTGGCGGATTGACCTCTCGGGACATTGCTTTGCAATGCCTTGCCGGGTGACAGATGAGACCTACATCAAACTGAACGGCGAATAGAGCTACCGGCTGGTTGGCAGATGACTACTCTGCATTCATCGAGAGGCTTCACCGTGCCATAGACCAGCTTGGAAGCCCCCCTGATTTCGCTTTGCGGACCTTCGGTTCATGCTCTCAAGACGGCGCAACAAGACGGCGGAATCACCGCGATCAATCGCATAGTGAAGCGCTTCGGCCGCCCGAGGCCGAACTTTGTGACTGAACCTCAAGGTGGGCAGACGTATTACATCGAACGGCCGGACCGATCCGCCAAGCGTGCTGAAAGAGTTGACCGAGTGGCAGATCGATGCGACGGAGTGTCTGGCCGAAGATGCCAGATGTTGCACCTAGATGGTGACCCAATGCACCAGCGCCCCTGGCAGCAATGGGGTAAGGACCGGGGACAAAACCGACGCGCCGGCACAGGCAGCCGAGCGGGTGGGCCCGCCATCCCGTAGGTGAACATAGCGACTTTTCTTGGCTGATGATGCCGCGCCCCGGGGGATGGGGCGGTCAGGGGGCGGACGCCCGCAGATCGTGGGCATTGCGGGCCAGAAGACCGATCATCTCATCCGCTGATGCCGGACACGCCCAGCAGGCCCGATTGCTGAAACAGCATGTCGCGCAGATCCGGCGCGCCATAGCCGCGCTCTTTGATCAGATGCAGGACCAAACCGGGGTCCAGCGCGCCACAGCGGTGGCCCATCGCCAAGCCATCCAGCGCGGTCAGCCCCATGGTGTTGGCCACGCTACGCCCGTCTTTCATCGCGCGCATGCTGACCCCGCTGCCCAGTTGGGCCACGATGATCCGCATTGCCGCCAGATCAGGGAAAGAGCAGCGCAATTCATGCGCGATATAGTCGTAGGACAGGCTGTGAAAGCCATTGCGCAGGATGCCGTCGTCGGTCAGCCCGTGCGGCAGCCATAGATCTGCGCCACCCTGGTCTGGGTGCGAGGAAACGCGGTATCGAAACAGCCGATTCTCAGGATGCCCGGAAAATGGCTCTGGATCTGCCGGATCGGATCCGGATCATGTGGCTGATGCAAGGGGGCCAGTGGCTCTAGCAACTTCAACTGATCCAGCAGGTCGCCGGTCAGCCGAAAGTCGCCGCAGCTTAAACTGCATGATCCGGCGTTGAAGGTGCCAATCAGGCGGTCAGACATCCAGCTTGGCCCCGGCGGCCCGGCTGGTCAGCGCGATGGGCACTGTCGCCCCCATGGCGATCCCGGCCGTCGAAGCCTGGGCCAGATAGTCCAGATCCTTGACCAGGATATCGGCACAGCCCGCCACGTTCGAGACGATTCCCTTGATTGCTGCCGCCTTGGGTTAGATCGCCAGCGGCTGCGGCGGCCTGTTCGGGCGTTTCAGCCGCCAGAATGCGGGTCGCCCCCAGATCCAGCCCTGCCGTTTCGGCCATCTGCGCGGATCGCGGCTTCGGCGTCAACCAGAACCGCGTCGATCAGCCCGCGTGTCTGGGTTTCCAGCGCGCCGGCCACGTTGGGACCATCGACCGGAAAGACCACGGCCGCCGTGACCGTCCTGCAGAGCAGTCTGTGCTCGCCAGTCTTCGGGTGCTACGTAGCTGGCCGCACCCGGTTTGCGGCGTATATTGGATCAATTCCATCAGATGTGAGCCGAACACCACCTTGCCGGGGGGCA
>JBATPI010000141.1:0-20345 GCA_049291415.1 Paracoccaceae bacterium
GGCACCGGGGCGGTGAACACCGCCAGCGCCGTGGCGCATGCGGCACATGCGGCCAAGGTTGGCGCGCACGGCCTGATGGTGATCCCGCGGGTTCTGTCGCGCGGCACCTCGGTCCCGGCGCAAAAGGCGCATTTCAAGGCGATCCTGTCGGCCGCCCCGAAACTGCCCGCCTTGATCTACAACAGCCCGCATTATGGCTTTGCAACCCGTGCGGACCTGTTCGCCGAACTGCGTCAAGACCACAAGAACTTGATCGGCTTCAAAGAGTTTGGCGGACCAGAGCCGATGTCCTATGCCGCTGAATTCATCACCAGCTGCGACGATGACGTGCAGTTCATGGTGGGTGTTGATACCGCTGTTGTGCATGGCTTTGTCAATTGCGGGGCAACCGGCGCAATCACCGGTATCGGTGGTGTGTTGCCGGTAGAGGTCCTGAACCTGGTCCGTCTGAGCGAAGCCGCCGCCAAGGGCGGCGCCCTTGCCCGTCAGCGCGCGATGGAGTTGGAATCGGCGCTGGCCGTGTTGTCGAAATTCGACGAGGGCGTTGATCTGGTGCTGTTCTTCAAATACCTGTTGGTTTTGCAGGGTAATCCCGAATACACCCTGCATTTCATGGAAACGGATGAACTGTCGGAAAGCCAGAAGGGTTTTGCCAAGCGGCAGTTGGAGCTGTTCCAGACGTGGTATGCTGAATGGTCGAAACTGCCCGGTGCCGTGGCCTGACACTGAAACGGCCCGCCCATGGCGGCGGGCCCACTCCCCATAAGATGGGCCAAAGCGCACTCGGGCTTGGTCACAGAGACTCTGCACGCTCCCAGATGGTTTTGCCGATCTCGGGAAACGTGGACGGGCGATCTTCGCAAATCGCCTTGCCTTGGGTCATCAGTGAGATGATGATCGGCGTCCCGTCACGCCCCAGCGTCCGCACCAGATCGTGCTTGTGCCAGCAGATGCGCGGATCGCCCGTCCAGCCCAGCCTGCCGGCCTTGCTCCAGACGGGCAGCCCCTCTGGCAAAAGACCGGTCCCATAGGTTTTCACCTGAAACAGCGGATCATCGCAATGTGGCCCCGACCGGTCCCGAAAGAGGGTGTCCTGCGCCCGCTTGCGGCTTTGGGCACTCAGCGGCAGATCGCCATCGAAAATCTCATGCATCAGCCGAGCCGAGACGGCGGGGGTCAGGATGTTGCGATTTTCATTCTCGGGACCGGCGAAAATGGCCTCTCGGCCATAGCGCAGATCGTCCATCAGCTTTTGATTGATGTTTGAGCCGTCGAATTCGCGCCAGCCAAGGGCGCGGAAGAAATCGTTCAGTCCCTGACGCTTTTGGCGCCATTCAGCCATCTCGGTCGCGCTTAGCAAGGTGTCACCGGTGGTGCCGGTCAAGAGGTCAATCACATAGTTGGTGGCCATGTTGGACGACCACAGGATCATGTCGCGCAAGGCGCGGTCCAACTCATCATGTGGCGTCAGGCTGCCGGCATCCAGTTGGGCCAAGGCGTGGACCAGATGAAACGTTTTGACCACCGAACAGGGATAGCAGCGCCAGTCGCCGCGATGGGCATAGCCTTCGGGACGCCCGCCGGTCTGCCGCAAGACAACCAGACCAAAGCCATCGCGCGTCAGCCCATGCTGCGCGTAACGGTCAAGCAGTTCTTCAACCAGCGCATCGCCCATCCGCGTCATGCGGGGTGAGGCCGTCCAGAACGGTGCAGCGGGGGGATCTGCGGTCATATCTCAGTCCTTTTCAATCGGCGCTTTCCAGCAGCGGACAGCGGCATCGGGGCCCATCTGCCGCAGCGCTTGGGCAGATTGGCAGGCGGGTTCGGCAAACGGGCAGCGCGGATGGAACCGGCACCCGATGATGCGCGCAAAGGGGTCAGGCATCTCACCCTTCAGCGGCGGGCCTTTGGCGGTGCGGCGGCGATTGACGTTGGGCACGGCGGCGATCAGCGCGCGGGTATAGGGGTGCATAGGGTTCAAAAACAGCGCATCTGCCGATTGAACCTCAACCACCTCACCCAAATACATGACCGCGACGCGGTGGCAGATATGCCTGACCACCTGCATGTCATGCGAGATGAAGATGATGCTGATGCCATCTTCTGCCACCAGCCGTTGCAGAAGGTTGATGATCTGCGCCTGCACCGAGGCGTCCAGCGCCGAGACCGGCTCGTCCGCGACCAACAGGCGGGGTCGGGGCGCCAGTGCCCGCGCGATGGACACGCGCTGTTGCTGGCCGCCCGACAGGTGATGCGGATAGCGCCCGGCGGTTTCCGGCGGCAGGCCGACGCGATCCAAAACAGCCAGCACCTCGGCCTTGCGGGCGGTAGCGTCCAGTTCCGGCCGATAACGCCGCAGGGTTTCAGACAACAGCGCGCCAATGCTCATCCGCGGGTTCAGCGATGAATAGGGATCCTGGAAGACCATCTGGATCCGCCCTGCGGCATCGGGGCCATGCATCTGGCTGCCCAGCAGATGAACGGTCCCGGCATCGGCTGGCTGCAGGCCGACGGCCAGCCGGGCCAAGGTGCTTTTGCCGCAGCCGGATTCGCCGACAATGCCCAGAACCTCACCTTGGGCGACGTCCAAAGATACGCCCGAAACGGCAACCAATTCGGGCGCGGGGCGTCCGCGCAGGATATCCAAAGGCGACCGGCTGCCTGTGAACCGGCGCTGCACGCCCGTTATCTGCAACAAATCGGTCATCGCCCCTCTCCCAAAATGCAGGCGTCGGACTGGCCGACCGGACGGCCCCGGCGCGGGGCCAGCGGTGGCGGTGGGCCCTGACGGCATTGGTCGGTGGCCAGCGCGCAACGGGGCGCGAACCGGCAGCCGGGCGGGGGTGAGATCAGTGAGGGTGGCGCGCCTTCGATCGGGACCAGCGGCTGGCCCCGCATTGCAGCCGATGGCAGCGCGGCCAGAAGGGCGCGGGTGTAGGGGTGCGAGGGCTGGTCCAGCACCTGATCCACGGTTCCGGTTTCCACAATCCGGCCCGCATACATCACGGCGACGCGGTCACAGATTTCCGACACCACGCCCAGATCATGGGTGACCAGAATGATGGCGGTGTGATGTTTGTCACGCCGCTCGGCCAACAGCCGCAGAATCTGGTCCTGCACGGTGACATCCAGCGCGGTCGTCGGCTCATC
Organism: Paracoccaceae bacterium; assembly: GCA_049291415.1. Taxonomy (GTDB): domain Bacteria; phylum Pseudomonadota; class Alphaproteobacteria; order Rhodobacterales; family Rhodobacteraceae; genus Pseudogemmobacter. The sequence continues at coordinate 3,151 of JBATPI010000141.1, forward strand.
CGCGATGATCAGCCGGGGCTGCAAGGCCAGTGCCATGGCAATGACCACGCGCTGGCGCAAACCGCCCGAGAATTCATGCGGCCAGGCATCAACCCGGCGTTCGGGGTTTGGAACATGAACCTCACGCAACAAATCAATCGCCAGATCGCGCGCCATCCGTTTTGTGACGCCGGGCCGCCGCACGGCAATTTCGGCAATCTGGCGGCCCACCCGCATGGTCGGGTTCAGGGCGGTCAGCGGATCCTGAAAGATGAAAGAGGCTTCGCGGCCGCGGATCTGTTGCAACTGACGCTCATTCATCGCGGCCAGATCGCCGATCCCGTCCAGAAAGATCTGGCCGCCCGTGATCTTGCCCTGACTGCCGCCGAACAGCTGCAGGATAGATCGGCAGGTGGCCGATTTACCGCAGCCGGATTCACCGACCAGTCCCAGAATCTGACCCGCTTCCAGCGCCAGCGAGACTCCGTCCACGGCGCGGACAATGCCGCCACCCGAGCGGAATTCGGTAACCAGATCGCGGATGTCCAACAGTGGCATCAGCGCCCCTCCGGTCGCAGGGCCTGTGCCAGACCTTCGCCCACCAAGGCGAAAGCAACGCCTGAGAAGGCCAGCGCAAAGCCGGGAAACAGGGTCATCCAAGGCGCCTGGCGCATGTAGTCAATGCTTTCCACGATCAGCAGCCCCCATTCCGGGGCTGGCGGCTGCACGCCAAGGCCGAAAAAGGACAGGGCTGCCACAGCCTGCACGGTCAGAACCGCATCCGACATGGCATAGACCAATGCGGGTGAAACGGCGTTCGGCAGAATGTGGCGGGCCATGATCCACGGGCCGCCAAAGCGCAACAGCCGGGCCGCCTCTATGTATTCCAGCCGCGCGATCAGCAGCACCTCACCGCGAACGATGCGGGCATAACCGATCCAGTTCACCAGAAAGAAGGCGATGTAGAGATTGCCCTCGGACGGGCCCAACACGCCGACGATGGCCAGCACCAGCACATAGAAGGGAAAGGCCCAGACAACATCGGTCAGCCGCATCAACAGCGTATCGACCCAGCCGCCATAATACCCGGCGACAAGGCCGATGGCGACGCCCATCGTCATCGGGCCAAAGACGCAGACAATGGCCAGTCGCAGGTCATAGACGGCCCCGGCTGCCACGCGGGCAAAGATATCACGGCCGAAATTGTCGGTGCCGAACCAATGGCTGGCCGAGGGTGGCTGCGTCATCGCGGCAAAGTCGATGGCGTAGGGATCCCATGGCGACAACAGGGGCGTCAGCGCCACCACGGCGGCGATGACAAACAGCATGACCAACCCGATCAGACCGGCAGGGCTGCGCATGTATCGGGCAGGGAACGGGGCCATCTCAGCGCAACCTCACCCGCGGATCTGCCATGGCATAGGCAAGATCGGTGATCAGGTTCACCATCACCACCAAAAGCGCAAAGAACACCGTCAAGCCGCGCACCACCGGAAAGTCACGGGTCAGGATCGCGTCAATCAACAGGCTGCCCAATCCGGGCACCGAAAATATCTTTTCGACCACCACGGTTCCGCCGATCACCCAACTGACCCTGACGCCGATCACCGAGATCGTCGAGATCAGGCTGTTGCGCAGGATGTGACGGCGAAAGATCTGCGCGCCGCTGACGCCTTTGGCGCGGGCGGTGTCGATGAACCCGGCCCCCATGGTTTCAATCAATGTCGCGCGCAGGCTTTGCTGGATCAGGGCGGCGGTTGACAGGCCCACGACCAAGGCTGGCAGGAACAGGCGGTGAATATTTTCGATGAATCCGTCCCCAACGCCACTGGTGGGAAACAGGCCCAGATTCAGCGCGAAGATGATGATGAAGACGAAACTCAGCCAAAACGGCGGCAGGGCCAGCAGCAATACAAAGATCTGGCGAATGGCAACATCCGCCACCCGGCCACGCTGCAAGGCAGCCAGAATCGCGAACGGCAGGGCGATCATCAGGGCGATCAGCGTCGAATACAGCGTCAGGCCCAGGGTGTAGGGCAGACGCTCAAGGATCAACTGCGATACCGGGATCTTGTGGAACAGCGACGTTCCAAAGCTGCCGGTAACACAGTCATGCAAAAACAGCAGATACTGGCGCCACAGGGGCTGATCCAGACCCCATTGGTGCCGCATATCGGCGATTTCCGCCGCCGAGGCCCGCGTTCCCATTGCCATCTCGGCCGGGTCACCGGGCACCACCTGAAGCAGCAGAAAGCTGAGGACCGTCACGCCGATCAGCACCGGGATCAGCATCAGGATGCGGTTCAGAATTGCCCGGATCATTCAGGTGACCCCAAATGCGGGCCTGCCCCGAACCTTGGGACAGGCACTTTGGCAACGCAGCCGTTCATGGGTTCATTCACCCATCGTCACGTCTTCCAGCCGGAAGTTCGATGTCGGCAGGATCTCAAACCCCTTCACCTTGTCCGAATTGGCCCAGGCTGCGGCTGGGTGGTAAAGAAAGATCATCGGTGCGCCATCGTGAAAGATCTGCACCATCTCTTTGAACATCGCGCCGCGTTCGGGTCCGTTCACAGTCTGACGCTCTTGAACATACAACTCGTTCAGACGATCATTTTTCCATTGGGTGTGGTAGGCGTTGGCCCGCTCGGGGTTCACCGCCAGAAAGCCGATCAACTGATCGGGGTCGATCGTGTCCGAGGTGGCATAGCTTAGGGCCATGTCATACTGCCCTTCTTTGGTGGTGGTCCACATGGTGCCACCTTCGATCATCTGGATCTCGGCCTTCACATTGCCCTGCGCCAGCATCGCCTGCAAAGTGACGGCGATATTGCGATGGGCAGAGTTGCCTGAGTCTACCAAAAGCGTGGTGGTGAACCCGTCTGGGTAGCCTGCTTCGGCTAACAACTCTTTGGCCTTTGCGGGATCGCTGGGGTAGGGTGCCAGGGTTTCATCGGCATAGGCCATGATCGGCATTGCCGTTGCCGCAACGATGCCCTTTCCGAACAGCACACCCTGAACCAGCGCATCCTTGTCCACCAGATAGTTCAACGCCTGCCGGACCTTTTCATCATCAAACGGTTTGCGTGTGGTGTTCAGCAGCACAAAGTCACTGCGGTAGGGAATGGTCGAGCTGGTCTCAATTCCCGGCGTCGCATCGAGATCGGAAATCTGGTTCAGCGGCGGGTCGATGATCACATCGACTTCGCCCGCTTCCAGACGCAGCACGCGGGCGGTTGCCTCTGGCACAATCTCCAGATCCACCGCATCAACGGCAGGCTTGCCGTCTTGCCAGTAGTAGGGGTTCTTTTCCAGTTCCACCTTGGACCCGCGGGTCCAGCTTTTCAGCATGAAGGGGCCGGATCCAACGGGTTTTTCGAAGAATGCGTCGCCCTGCTCGGTCACCAGCTTTTCAGGCAGAATCGCCGAGGCAAACAGCGCCAGATTGTTGAAGGCCGGGGTGAAGGGCTTTTCCAGGGTCAGAACGACTTTGTTGCCGTCCACGGCAAAACTGGTGATCGGGTTGAAAAACCGCTTCCAGGTGGATTTTTCATCTGTCCCGGCCCGCTTTAGCGAAAAGACCACATCCTGGGGCGTGACCGGCGTGCCGTCCGAGAATTTGGCGTCGCGCAGAGTGAAGGTCAGGGTCAGGCCGTCGGGCGACACCTCCCAGCTCTCGGCCAGTCCAGGCTCCAGCCCTGTGCCGGCCTTGTCGGGCCGGATCAGCGTGTCAAAGATCAACAGTTGCGTCCAGATAGAGCCGTTATCACTGGTGGCGATCGGATCCAGCGACAAAGGCTCTTCGCCCAGGCCCAGCCTCAGCGTCTGTGCCGTCGCGGCACCTGTCGTCAGACTGGTGACCAAGGCAACGGCACCGGCCATCAGCATAGCTTTCATCGTCAATTTCATTGTTTCCCCCTCTGTCCGACATGATCCGGCGGCGCAGGTTTGATGTCCGGCCATGATCCGGGAGGTTCAGCGTAGCTTTTTGCCGAACCGGTGGATAATGATAAATATGGGTTGAGCTATCAGCAGGGTAATAATGAATCTGCGTGAGATTGAGCTGTTCGGCACCCTGATGCGGGTCGGCACCACCACCGAAACCGCACGGGTTTTGGGAATTTCCCAAGCTGGCGTTTCAGCGCAACTGCGGCGGTTAGAGACGCAAATCGGGTTCAGGCTGTTTCACCGGACCAGAAACCGACTGGAACCCACCAGCGAAGCCCACCGACTGTTTCATGAGGCTTCGCCGATTTTCACAGCCTATTCGCATGTTCAGGGCCTGTTGGGAAAACTGGCTATCCAGGCCGAAACGCCGGTGTCGGTATCAGCCACGCCCGCCGTGGTGTCGGGCTTTTTGGCCCCGCGTATGGCTGTGGCGGGCTATTCAGACTGGCACAAGCGTCTCAATCTGCTGGTGACAGACCCCGAACCTGATGTGCGCAGCGGTCTGGCCGATCTAGGGCTGCAGATGGCTGTGCCACCCAAGGCCGAGTTCATCTCATATCGTCTTGCGGCTGTTCCCTTGCTGGCGGTTTGCCGGTCAAACTCGGCACTGGCGGCGCGTCCATCGATTGTGATCGGTGACATTCCTGCGCGCAGTCTGGTCGCCTATAATCCGGCAACGTCACCAATGGGCGTTGCGATCCGCGACGCGTTTTTGGGCCAGGGCAAACCCTATGACCCCGCCTGTGTCGTGCCGTTCTCATCCACAGTATGTCATATGGTCGAGGCCTGCGGCGGCGTGGGCATCATTGATGCGATGACCGCAAAACAGCTTCAGGCAACCAGTCTGATTGCCATTCCGGTTTCCGATATGCCTGACGTCCAGATCGTGGTGTTCCACCGTCGTGATCCACTGAGCGCGCAGGTCCAGGAACTGCTGCATTGTCTGATTGATCCGTAGATCACCATCGCGCCGTCTTCAGGCGGATGGGGCGTCCTGGCTCAGTTCATCCGACAGCACCAGCAACCACAACAGGGCCGGTATGGCCACGATGCCGCCGATTGCGCCCCACAGCCACAGGCCGAACACGATGGACAGAAACACCAAAAGTGGGTTCACCGCCATGGTGCGGCCCAAGAGGGCGGGGGTCACGAATTGCCCCTCGATTGAGTTCAGGCCAACATATAGCGCCGCCGGAGCCAACCCCATTCCACCATCGAATGCGGCCACGCCAGCGAACAACAAGCCAAAGATCACCACCACCGGCCCCAGATAGACGATGAAATTCATCACAAAGATGATCACACCCCACAGCGCCGCCCCAGGCAGGCCCAGCCCTGCAAGGCCCGCAAATGCGATCAGCCCAAGGACCGCGTTGATGGCGCTGACGGTCATGAAATAGCGTGCAACATGACGATCCGCGTGGCGCATCCGGCGGGCCATGACGGCGCGGTTTGATGGTGCCGCTAATCGGCGGGCGGCCCAGTCATAGATCTCGCCCCGGGTCATCAGAAAGAAAAACAGCGTGCCGATGAAGATCATCATCTGGCCGGCAATCGCCGGCACCATGAACAACGCTTCGGTCACCGGGGGCATCGTGATCGCCGCTTCGGGCGGTGTTTGTGCCTGCGCCTGCGCGGGCGGCATTGCAGCCGAGGCCATCTCTTGGGTGACTTGCGACAGGCCGCGCAAAAATCCGCGAAACACCTCGATCGTGTCGCGCATGTCCGACCAGACCTTGGGGGCCTGATCAACCATCTGGCTGACCAGCGGCTGAAAGATCAACCCCAGCCCGCCTATGAACAAGATGGTCAGCGACACACTGATCAAGGCCCCGGTGCCGGTTGTCAGGCCCAGCCTTTCCCACAGGTCGGTCAGGGGCGACAGAACCACGCCGACCACCAAGGCCAAGGTGATCGGCGCCAGCAGCGGTGATCCAACCTGCAGGGCCGCCACCAAAAGAATAACCGCGATGACCACGATGCCCAGCTGTGCTGTCTTGTCCATTAGGTGTCCTTGATTGCAGGCCGTTCCGGATGACGCCTGCCTCTTCCAAACGCCCCAGTGTGACAGAGGTTCCCTGCCGTTTGTCTTAGGGCTGCCCCGTGGTCCCCGTCAGCGCCTCAAACCAGACAAAAAGCGCCCTAAAGGGAACCGTTCCAGCCAGCGCCGCGTTTGGCTTGTGTAGTCAGATGGAAAGAAGATGCCCTGCACGCCGTGAGTGTTCAGCCTTGGACACCCCACGCTGCGACGCAGACCCGAAAGGGCCTTTGGGTGGAAACAGCACATCAGCACCGACCCGATTTACCGCGAACCCGAAAGGAAACGGCCATGACAACCTCTACCCTCAAGTCGAAATTGTCCTCTACCAAGGATGCCGCTGCCGAAACCGCCAAAGCTGTTGCCGATCTGGCGCTGGATGCCGCGACGACGGTCAAGGACGAAGCGGTCAGCCTGGCTGGCGAAGCGGCCACAACGGCCCGTGACTCCACGGTTCAGCGCATTGACAGCGCCCGTGAAACGCTGGCCGACGCGGGTGACCGTCTGGCCAATACGCTGCAGGACAATGCGGCTGATTCTGACAGCCTTGGCGCCCGGGCGATGTCGGGCGCGGCCAACGGTATTGCGTCGGCGGCAACCTCACTGCGGTCGCACAGCCTGGATGATATCCTGGCCAGCGCCCGCGCCTTTGCCAAACGCAATCCGGGCGCATTCGCCGCCGGAGCCGCAGTCGCGGGCTTTGCGCTGGCCCGGTTCCTGCGGTCATCGTCGCGCGCCCAGGCCGCCGAGCGGCGGGTCCATGACCAAACCGAACGAGTTTATCGCGACGCGGCCCGCCGCACGGTAGATACCATGGGCCGGGAAGATGGCGCCCGGTCATGACAGAGCCCTACCCACATGATGCCCCCCCTGCGGGCGGTCTGATCGCCGATGTACTGGCCGGGTTATCCCGGTTGGTGCGCGGTGAGATCGACCTGGCGAAAGCCGAGGCTGCGCAGGCATTGAAATCAGTGCTGCGCGGGGCGGCTTTTGCGCTGGCGGCGGTGGCGCTGGTCGCGGTTGGCATCGCGGTGCTGGTGCAGGCTGCGATCGCTGCGCTGATCGCCGCGGGCATGCCCCCTACCGCGGCCATGTTGACGGTGGCAGGTATGCTGTTGGTTGCCGCCTATGTGCTGGTCCGCTTGGCCATCAGCCATTTCAACCGGGCAGGCCGTTTTCCTGATCGCGCGACCCGAAACCTGTCGCGTGATCTGCAATCCCTGAAAGCCGGAGTGACCTCTCATGCCGCAGAATGATCATACCACCCGTGATCTGGCCCAAATCGAGGCCGATCTTGAACGTGACCGCGCCGCGCTGGCCGACAGTCTGGGCCATCTGCGCAGCCGTCTCACCATGGATTCTATGCTGGATGAGGCCCGCTCGCTGGTGATGGGCAACCTTGGCCCCCTGACCCGCGGGCTGGACCGCACGGTTCGCGCGAACCCGCTGGCGGTGGCCGTGATCGGCGCAGGCGTGGCCTGGCTGGCGCTGGGGCGGCGCGGACCGCCGCAGCAGCCGCCAAAAGAGGCTCTGGCTGGCACCAAGTTTGAAGCGATGACCCGATGGGAGGATGAGGGCGGGCCGCCCGCCCCACTGCCCGAACCAGACGGGACGGAATGGCTGGCAGAGACAGAGCGCCTTCATACCCGCGCCCTGTCGGCCCTGGCCAGCATTGCAGCCGCGGCCAAGGATCGGCTGGTTCCGGCCGACCGCACGGCCGAAGACCGCGCCGATGTGGTGGCCGGCTTTGCCGCCGATACGCGCCAATCGCTGCGCCGGGGTCTGGAAGGTCTGCCGGCAAGTGCCCGCGACAAAATCGTCGCCATGCGCGAAAAAGCCTATCTGGCCCATCGCGTCGCCGTGCAACGGACCGGCCGGATGATTGAGGATGATCCCTTGGTGGCGGGGTGTATCGCCTTGGCCCTGGGCTCTGGGATCGCCGCCGCACTGCCGCAGACGGCGCTAGAGGATCGTCTTTTGGGCGCTGAGCGGGATCGGTTGGTCAATCAGGCCAAAGCTGTGTTGGCGGATGAGCGGGCACGGGCCGCCGACCTGCTTGCCAGCATGGCCGGCACCTTGCGGCATGAGCTGCGCGCCGCTGTGGTGTGACCCATCTTGACCAGAATACAAAGGCCCGCACTCCTTTGCGGGCCTTTTCTGTGTCGTGTGATTATCCCGTTTCGCGCGGGAACCAAATCTGACGCCATGCGTTATCAGTATGACCAGCACGGCAACTCTGTTGCCGTCACCTGTCCCTCGGTCCGCTGGTTCGCACTGGGTTTTCTGTCCCACCCGTGCTTTTGCCCGCTGGTTCCCGCCGCAAATGGCCGCGGAACCAGCGGGTCTTTTTTGGGATTTCGGACTATAGCAGCGGGCGACGCTCCAGCGGTTCCGGATGGGTGTTTGAATAGCGCGCCAGGGCGGTCCGGTCAGGAATGGTCAGCCAGCCGCCAGTCCAGACTGCCAGACCCAGATCGCGCAAGCGCCCCAGCGTTTTGTTGGTATGCACCAGCGACAAGCCCAGCGCATCGGCCAAATCCTGCTGACGGAAGGCCAGCGGAACGGCGGAATCACGTGCCTGACCGACGGCGCGCAGGCGGTGATGAATACGCAATAGCGCCCATGCCACCCGTTCGGCGGCGTCGCGCTGACCTACCGTTGCCAGCAATTCAGCCAAAAAATGCTCTTCAACAGCAGCGATCCAGGTCAGGTCATAAGCCCGCGCCGGGTTGGCCTTGAACATCGACCACAGGTCTGCGCGGGCGAACACACACAGGACCATATCGGTTGAGGCCTGCACGGAATGTTTCATCTCACCCATGATCCCGGCCTGCAATCCAATGAAATCACCGGGGAAAAGAAAGTTGATGACCTGCCGGTTGCCATCCTCAAGGGTTTTGTGGCGCGTGCCCATCCCTTCCAGAACGGTGAACAGTTGCGGGCTGTTTGACCCCTCCAGCAGGATTGTGGTCCCGGCTGTCACACTGAGTTCACCGGATTTGAACTTCAGCATGAAGGCCAGCTCTTCATCGGTGAAGGGCAGAAAATACTGGCAACGGCGCAGCGGGCATTCAGTGCAACTGACGGGCATGGGATTGGTCCTTGCTATGTCACAGTTTAATGCGCGGGAGGCGAAAGGTTGTATGGTGCCGGCTGGAAACCGGATAAGGAAGTCGCAGGATGCCTGGCGAAGATACACGCTGCTTATTGCCTGCGGTGCTGATTGTGGCCGCGCAACCCCTTGTGGCACAGGATATTGCACTGACAGTGTCAGAGGAATATCCCGACGCGCAGATTATTGTTGCCGCGTCGATGGATGAGGCGATATCGGCTGTCGCCGGGTTTGCGACAATCGCACTGGCCATGATTGAGGCCGAAGAGGCGGCTTTCGGCGTTTCGCCGTTGATGGCCGCTTTGACCGCAAAGAACGCACGGGTCTGTCTGATCGGAGCGCGCAGCGGGCAGCGCTGGCCAACCTTGCCGATGCCGTTTTCCACGGCCGATCTGGTCATGGCCCTGCATGCGGTTGCGCCCCCGCCATGAGGGCGAGGGCGCGTCAGTTCAATATCCTGCGCGATCAACGCAGATTTTCAACCACGTTTTCGGCAAAGGCATCCACCATTGCTGTGTAATAGACCCGCGTATCGGCGGGCAGAGTGGCGACATCGGTGCCTTCCGGCATCATCGGCGTTGCACGGTTCACGTCGATGGTCAGGGTGTAATACTGATTGCGACGGACGTCGTCGTCGTCCTGAACCATGATGTCACCGACAATGCGTGTATCAGCCAGGCCCAGCTTTTCGGTGAACCCGTTTGACAGCGAAACCTCTTCGATGTCGATGGTGATCACGGCACCGGTGTCACCGATGCGGTCAGCCACACGGGTGGCGATCGCAGTCTTCAGATCAGTATCCAAAGACGCCCAATAGGCTGCGGCAGCTTCATTCGTCACCGCGGACAACTCGGTCGTCACGGAAATGTCTTTCACCGGCGCCTCATCCGCTGCCAGAGCCGGCAGTGAGGTGGCCAGAACCAGGGCGGCGGCGATGGTTTTGATGGGCGTTTCGATCAGGGTTTTGATGGCGGTCATGATACGGATCTCCTTGTATTCATTCAGTGTCAGGGCGCGGCCAATGGTGCTACGCCTTCCACCCAACAAACGTCTGCCAGGCCGTTCGGTTCCAATTCGGGTGCGCCAAATGAAAATGGCCCATGCCGGGGCACGGGCCATTCAAGGTCTTGCGCGCCGCGTCGGTCAGGCGGTCAGCGTCTCAGTGCTGGCAAAGAACATCGCCTGCGAGACGGCGGACCGGACCTGTTCTTCCGAATAGGGCTTGGTGATCAGGAACGCCGGTTCCGGCCGCGTGCCGGTCAACAGACGTTCCGGGAAGGCGGTGATGAAGATCACCGGAATCGCGTCAAACTGGGCCAGAATATCGTTGACCGCGTCGATCCCCGACGAGCGGTCGGCCAGCTGGATATCGGCAAGGATCAGGTCTGGGCGATCCCGCTTGGCCAGCGCGACGGCCTCAGTCCGGGTAGCGGCAACGCCGGTGACATGGTGGCCCAGATCTCGCACGATGGCGGCAATATCCATAGCGATGATCGCTTCATCCTCGATGATCATCACTCTGCCGGACAGCGCGCCTTGCATCTCTGTCACCGCCACATCCACCAGATTGGCAACCTCTTCGCCGTCGATCTGCATGATCGCGGCGATCTCATGCTGGGTGAAACCCTCAATCACGTTCAACAGCAGCGCTTCGCGGCTGTTCGGGGTCAGCCGGGCCATATGGGCCTGCGCGATTGCCGAAAAGCGGCTGTCAGGCTCGCCCACCGGGGCCCCGGCACTGGACCAGACCAGGTGAAACGCGTGGAACAGCGCGACCTTTGCGTCCCCACTGGCCGCCATAGCCGACGGATCTTCCAGAACCGCCTCCAGCGTAGCGGCGGCAAAGCTGTCACCACTGGTCTGGCTGCCGGTCAGCGCGCGGGCATACCGGCGCAGATAGGGCAGACTGTTGCCGATTGCTGAAACCAGATCCGGCTGGGTTTGGGTCGACATGATTATTTTCTCCCACAACGTCTTTTTTCGGGAACCAAACGCGCGGCACCTGCGTTTGGTTCCCACAAGAATGACATGCAGGCAAATAATATGTATTCTGACCCGATGGACACAAAACCAAAGGCCGCTATGAAGCGGCAGATTGATGAGAACCTGAAGCGCATCTATGATGAGACGCTGCAAGAAGAGGTGCCCGACCGGTTTAAGCAGCTTTTGGAACAGTTGCGCCAGAAGACCGATGGAGGCAAGCTATGATGGACGGCTCTGCCGACGTCCGCGACCAACTGACCAACCATCTGCAGCCGCTACGCGCCTTTGCCGTTAGCCTGACGCGCAACATGGCGAATGCCGACGATCTGGTTCAGGATACCATCGTCAAGGCCTGGACCAATATCGACAAATTCGTGCCCGGCACCAACCTGCAGGCCTGGCTGTTCACGATTTTGCGCAACACCTACTATTCGTCGCTGCGCAAGCGCCGCCGCGAGGTGGCCGACCCCGATGGAATCCATGCACAGGGCCTGTTTGTCAAACCCGACCATGATGGAAAGCTGGCATATAACGACTTTCAGCGCGCCTTTGACCAGCTGTCGGATGAGCATCGCGAAGTGCTGGTTCTGGTTGGCGCTTCGGGGTTCAGCTGCGAAGAGGCGGCAGGCATGATGGGCGTCGCGGTGGGCACGGTGAAAAGCCGCACCTCGCGGGCGCGCAAACGTCTGGCCGATCTGATGGGCCTCGCCGAAGGCGAGCAGGTTCTGGACGGCGTGGATCAGGCCAGCCAAGCGGTTATGGCGCGGTCAGGCATGCAGGCCGCCTGATGGGCCGACCCTCTGCGCCGTTCCTGACGCGCCTGCCGGTGCGTTTTGCTGCGATGTTGGCGTTGGCACTGATACCGATCGGCGTGCTTGCGGTGATCCAGACCAATGCGCTGACCCGCGAAGTGACCGCCTCGGAAGAGGCCGCGATGATGGGTGCCACCCTGCGCGCCGCTGATGAGGTGACGGCGGTGATCCTGCGCGCCCGCGGTCTGGCGGCGGGTCTGGCCGAAGCTGTTGTGCCGGTGATCGACAACGACGACGCCTGTTCTACTCTGATGCGTCAGTTTGCCCGCGCAGAGCCGCTGGCCTCTCTGGTCGGGTTCTTTCCGGTGGACGGCAGAATGCGCTGTTCATCTTCGGGCAAGTCAGTTGATTTCGCGAACAATCCCCTTTTTGATGAGATTGTTGCCGCGAAAGAGCCGCATTTCGTGGTGAATCGGAATGCCCCAATTTCCGGCACTTCGGTCTTGGGCATCTCGCATCCGGTGGTTGATGCTGACGGGCAGTATTTGGGCTATGTGTCGATCTCAGTGCCCCATGCATCCCTGAATACCCTGCGTGAGAACCGCAATATCTTTGGCAAGTATGACCGGAATCTGCTGTCGTTGTGGACCTTTGACCGCGACGGGACCATGCTGACCTCCAGCGTTGATTTGACTGAGGCGCAGGGCCAGGTGCCCGCCTCTCGTCCGCTGACCAGTCTGGTGAATACCAATGGCGAGGTGTTCGAAGCGACCTCGCTGACCGGAGAGGACCGCACCTATGTGGTGGTGCCGATCGTGCCTGGTGATCTGTATCTGATGAGCAGGTGGGAGTCGTCGGCAACGCGGCAATCCGGAATGACGGGCATTTGGGCCTATCTGCCGACAATGATGATGTGGCTGGCGGGCCTTTTGGTCGCCATTGCTGCCTCTGAACGGCTGGTGACACGCCATGTGCGGGTGCTGAACCGGTCGATCCGCAGCTTCACCAAAGGCGATCGCAGCCTGCGCGCCATCCACCTCCACGATGCACCGGCAGAGCTGCGCCAATTGGGCGAAGCCTATCTGACGATGACCGAAGCCATCACCCATGGTGAGGCCCGCATGGAGGACACGGTGCATAGAAAGCGGGTGCTGCTGCGCGAGGTGCATCACCGGGTGAAGAACAACCTGCAACTGATCGCATCAATCATGAATATCCAGATGCGCAAGGCAACCAGCCCCGAGGCGAAGTTACTGCTGAAGGGCCTGCAGGACCGGGTGATGAGTCTGGCAACCATCCATCGCGGGCTTTACCAGACCTCGGGCATGACGGATGTGCATGCGGCAGAGCTGTTCACCGATATCGTCCGGCAGATCACCACGCTATCGTCTGGCGGAGACAGGAATTTCCGGGTGGTGACAGATGTTGACGACATCCGGCTGGTGCCCGATCAGGCGGTTCCGCTGTCTTTGCTGATGACCGAAGCCCTGACCAATGCGATAAAACATTCCGTCGGCACCCGCGCCGAACCAGCCGTGATCGACTTGCGGCTGAAGCAGGAACCAGAAGGCATGGCCGTGTTGGAGATTATCAACAATCTGTCGGTGCAGGGCACTGTGAACACCAGCGACATTGACCCGATGAATACCGGTCTTGGCACCCAACTGGTGACCGCCTTTGCCCAGCAACTGGGGGGCGCGCTAGAGCAAGGGGAAGTGGGCGGGCGCTATGTGATGCGACTGCGCTTCAAGCAGACGCCGCTGGCAGAGGCCGAGGACAGCAGCACAGAGGATCTGGCGGAAGATCCGTCAGGACGTTAAACGATCGTCCCACTTTCGCTTGCGAAAAATACCCTGATGACCGTTGGCGCGCGCACTGCGAAGCTATGTGCTCAACTATCGCCGGGGCCAAAACGCACCGCCTGCCACTCCAAAAAAGATGGTCTGAGGCATAGAATGATTTGCCCATGAAGGGAACGAATTGCCGCCTGCGCGCGTTTCATTGTCAGTCCGGCGCCAGATGTGCGCCCTTTGTAAGGAGACTGACATGAACTGGGATCAAGTCGAAGGAAAGTGGAAGCAGCTGAAGGGTAAGGCCGTCGAAAAGTGGGGCGAGCTGACCGACGATGATCTGGACCGTGCCGCGGGCAAGCGCGATCAAATGGTTGGGCTGGTTCAGGAAAAGTATGGCCATGCCAAAGCCGATGCCGAGCGCGAAGTCGATGATTGGTTTCGTGGCCTCTGAGGGTCAGGCGCAGAGCGGCCCTATTTCGGCCAAATCACAAAGGGCGTGCCATGTGCGCGCCCTTTTTCTTGCTGGCTCATGATCCTGGCCTGGCAGAATCCCGGGCATATCGGGAACCGGTCCGCCCCTGATGCGTTGTCCCTGCAGAACACCATCAACGTAACACCTTACCGCGAAAGGAAACATCATGCTTGGCTGGGCCCTTACATTTCTTGTCGTCGCGCTGATCGCCGGTGCCCTTGGTTTCGGCGGCATTGCCGGTGCGTCGGCCGGAATGGCGCAACTGCTGTTCGTCATCTTTATCGTTTTGTTTGTGGTCGCCATGATCGTACGCGCTGTGCGGGGTCGTCCTCCGGTCTGACCTGCAAGACGGTTTTCTCAGATGATGGCCCGGTGGAACCTCCACCGGGCCATCAGTCATTGGCGTCTGGGAATGTGGCGATTTCAGCCCGCGTGGCTGTCAAAGACATAGATCTTGCGGGTATGCTCGACGATCTCCCAGATGCCTTTCCAACCCTTTGGCAGCATGATCGCATCGCCCGGCCCCAGCGTCTTTTTGGTGCCGTCGATATGGGTCATCACGATCTTGCCCTGCAGGAAATGGCAGAATTCGGCGGCGGCAGAGCGGTCGGCGGTGAACCGGCCCGGTGTGCATTCCCAGACGCCGATATCCAGCGATCCGTCGGGTGAGGTCCACAGCGATTTCGCACCCTCTTTCTGGCCGGGAGTCAGGGTGGTGGGTTTATCTTCCAGCGCGCCCAGGTCGATATCGGCAAGGCTGGTGAACACGGATAGATCGATCATGGGGATACTCCTGATGGTCAGAATGGCCGAAGCATTGGCCGCAGTGAAATGAGGCTAACGCCCGGTCAGCCAGTTGGCGACCGTCGCCAGGCGTGAGGTTTTGTGGCCGCCGCCTTTTGCCTCTTGCCGGTCAGCCATGTGATAGAGGCGGTACATGCCATGCACGCCAAGCCAGCGAAAGGGTTCCACCTCCCATTTGCGGGGCTTGCGGTTGACCCATGGCAGGGTGGTGCGTTCGGTCTGGCGGTCCAGCACCAGATCGGCCAGCGTCTGGCCCGAGAAGTTCGAAGTCGAGACGCCCAGACCGACATAGCCCCCGGCCCAACCGATGCCGGTCTGCTTGTCCAGCCCCGCCGTGGCGCACCAGTCGCGCGGCACGCCCAAGACGCCGCACCAGGCGTGATCCAGCCGCAGGCTGCGGGTCTGGGGCAGCATGCGGTAGAGGATTTCCTTCAGCTTTTCAACGGTCTCAGGCTGGGTCTGGCCGTTGGTATCGGTCTTTGAGCCATAGCGGTAGGGCACCCCGCGCCCGCCCATCGCAATGCGGTTGTCGCGGGTGCGTTGGGCATAGCAATAGGCGTGCGAGGCATCGGCCAACAGCTGATAACCGTCCCAGCCGATCTCTTTCCACATCGCCTCGGGCACCGGTTCGGTGACGATAATGGCGCTGTTCATCGGGATCCATTCCCGCTCATTGCCCGGTATGCCGTGGGTGAAACCTTCGGTGGCGCGGATGATGCGAGGGGCCCGCACGGTGCCGCGATTGGTGGTGACCTGACCCTTGGCAATGCCGGTCACAGCGGTTTGTTCATAGATTTTCACGCCCCGACGCTCGACCACATCGGCCAGACCGCGGGCCAGTTTGGCGGGCTGCACGCGGGCGACATGGTGGCGAACCAGCGCGCCTACCGCATTCGGCACATGGATACGTGAGGCGGCCTCGGCCCCGTCGATCAGTTCCAGCCGATCCTTTGGTACCTGCCAGGACATGGACTCATCATACCCTTCGCGCAGCCGGTCCCATTGGGCGGGTGTGCAGGCGTAGGTCAGGCAATCGGTCATCAGGAAGTCGCAGTCGATGCCTTCTTTCTCGGTCACGCGTTTCACCTCGGCGACCGTGGCGCGCAACTGGCGCTCCATGTCGATCACGCCTTGGCGGGTGCCGGTTGAAAGGTATCGCTCACGGTCCCAACCGAATTCGCCGGAACACCAGCCGCCGTTGCGGCCTGACGCACCAAAGCCCGCGAATTCCCGCTCGACGATGGCGATCGTCAGCGAAGGCTGCGCTTCTGTCAGGTAATAGGCGGTCCAAAGGCCGGTATAGCCTGCGCCCACAATGCAGACATCAACGTCAATATCGCCAGGCAAAGGCGCGCGATATTTCGGCACGCCGCCGATATCCGCCATCCAGAAAGAGACATCGCCGTTCTTCATCGAATCCCCCGTTTTCATCTGTTCAATGCCCGCCGACCGAACCGTCATCGGTCAGCAATCGGCCGTCTGTCGGCAGCCATGCCAGTTCAATCAGGGCACCGATGCCAAATTTGGTGCCGCCGATGGTGGACCGCGCGATGACCGGGGTGCCGTCGGCCAACAGCACCTCATATTTCATTGCCGATCCCAGATAGATCGCCTCGCGCACCGTGCCTTGCAGCACGTTTGTCCGGCCTTCTGCGGCACCGGTGCCGGGGGCCTGCACGGTGACATCCTCAGGCCGCAGCAGGACGACCTGCGCGCCCGGGCCTTTCGGCGTGCCGGGGGCTGTGATGGCCACCCCGCCGATGTCCAGCGCGGTATCACCGCCCGCAACCGTATGCGCGCCATGCAGGATCGAGCTTTCGCCGATGAACTGGCCGACAAACAGGGTGTCTGGGTCTGAATACAGCTCATGCCCGGTGCCGACCTGTTCGATCCGGCCCTTGTTGAAAACCGCGATCCGGTCAGACAGCACCAGCGCCTCTTCCTGATCATGGGTCACATAGACGAATGTTGATCCCAATTCGCGGTGGATCCGGCGGATCTCCAGTTGCAGCGATTCCCGTAGCTTTTTGTCCAAAGCACCTAAGGGCTCGTCCATCAGAAGCACCGTCGGGTCGAACACCATCGCACGGGCCAGCGCGACGCGCTGTTGCTGACCACCGGACAGCTCAGACGGGTAGCGATGGGCGAATTCCTCCAGATGCACCTTGGCCAACACCTGCGCCACCAACCGGGCGGATTCGGCCTTTGGCACCCGGCGTTGGCGCAGCGGGTAGGCGACATTCTTCGCCACCGTCATGTGGGGAAACAGCGCGTAATGCTGAAACACCACGCCGATATTCCGCTTATGTGCGGG
>JBATPI010000142.1:0-9019 GCA_049291415.1 Paracoccaceae bacterium
CTGGGGCCGGAAGAGATCACCCGCGACATCCCGAACGTCGGTGAAGAGGCGCTGCGCAACCTGGATGAGGCTGGCATCGTCTATATCGGCGCCGAGGTTCAGCCGGGCGACATTCTGGTGGGCAAGATCACCCCCAAGGGTGAATCGCCGATGACGCCGGAAGAAAAACTGCTTCGTGCCATCTTTGGTGAAAAGGCCAGTGACGTCCGCGACACCAGCCTGCGGCTGCCTCCGGGTGCTTTCGGCACGATCGTCGAAGTGCGCGTGTTCAACCGCCATGGTGTGGACAAGGACGAACGCGCCCTGCAGATCGAGCGCGAAGAAGTCGAGCGTCTGGCGCGCGACCGTGATGATGAGTTGGCGATCCTGGAGCGCAACATCTATGCGCGCCTCAAGACGCTGATCATGGGCAAGGCTGCGGTCAAGGGCCCCAAGGGCATCAAGCCCGGATCGACCATTGATGATGAGCTGTTGGGCACGCTGAGCCGTGGCCAGTGGTGGCAGTTGGCTGTGGCCGAAGAAGACCGCGCCAAGGATGTCGAAGCCCTGCACGACCAGTTTGAGGCGCAAAAGCGCGCCTTGGACAACCGGTTCGACGACAAGGTGGAAAAGGTCCGCCGTGGCGACGATCTGCCTCCGGGCGTGATGAAGATGGTCAAGGTGTTCGTCGCGGTAAAGCGCAAGCTGCAGCCGGGCGACAAGATGGCCGGACGGCATGGCAACAAGGGCGTGATCTCAAAGGTCGTGCCGATGGAAGACATGCCTTTCCTGGCTGATGGCACGCCGGTTGATATGGTTCTGAACCCGCTTGGCGTTCCCAGCCGTATGAACGTGGGCCAGATCCTTGAGACGCATATGGGTTGGGCCGCGCGCGGTCTGGGCCTGAAGATCGATGAGGCGCTGAAGGACTATCGCCGCTCGGGCGATCTGACCCCGGTGCGCGAAGCGGTGCGTCTGGCGTATGGAGATGAGACGTACGAGGAGGCCTTTGCCGACCGGACCGAGGACGAATTCCTGGAACTGGCCGGCAATGTCACCAAGGGCGTGCCGATTGCCACGCCGGTCTTTGACGGCGCCAAGGAAGCCGATGTGAACGATGCGCTGATCCGCGCAGGGTTCGACACATCGGGCCAATCGGTGGTCTTCGATGGCCGCTCGGGCGAGCAGTTCCAGCGCAAGGTCACAGTGGGCGTGAAATACATGCTCAAGCTGCACCACCTTGTCGATGACAAGCTGCACGCGCGGTCGACTGGGCCTTACTCGTTGGTCACTCAGCAGCCTCTGGGCGGCAAAGCGCAGTTCGGTGGTCAGCGTCTGGGTGAGATGGAGGTCTGGGCACTGGAAGCTTACGGTGCCGCCTACACCTTGCAGGAAATGCTGACGGTGAAGTCGGACGATGTGGCAGGCCGGACCAAGGTCTACGAGTCGATCGTCAAAGGCGAAGACAACTACGAAGCCGGGGTGCCGGAATCCTTCAACGTTTTGGTGAAGGAAGTCCGCGGTCTCGGCCTGAACATGGAACTCCTGGATGCGGAGGAAGAGTGAGGTCGGACCTCATTCGTAGGATGGGCAATATTGCCCATCCTACCTTCCCGCGCCCTCTTTCAAGGATTTGGAAATGAACCAGGAACTCTCGACCAACCCGTTCAACCCGGTTGCCCCCGTCAAGACCTTTGACGAAATCAAGATCAGCCTGGCCTCGCCAGAGCGGATCCTGTCATGGTCTTTCGGGGAGATTAAAAAGCCCGAAACCATCAACTATCGGACGTTCAAGCCTGAGCGTGATGGCCTGTTCTGCGCCCGTATCTTCGGGCCGATCAAGGATTACGAATGCCTCTGCGGCAAGTACAAGCGCATGAAGTATCGCGGCGTTGTCTGCGAGAAATGCGGTGTCGAAGTCACGCTGCAAAAGGTGCGGCGCGAGCGGATGGGCCATATCGAATTGGCCGCTCCGGTTGCGCATATCTGGTTCCTCAAGTCTTTGCCCTCCCGCATCGGTCTGATGCTGGACATGACGTTGCGCGATCTGGAACGCATCCTCTACTTTGAAAACTACGTTGTCATCGAGCCGGGTCTGACCGACCTGACCTATGGCCAGTTGATGAACGAAGAAGACTATCTCGACGCGCAGGACCAGTATGGCGCTGATGCTTTCACCGCCAATATCGGCGCTGAGGCGATCCGCGAAATGCTGGCCGCGATTGATCTGGCCGCCACGGCCGATCATCTGCGTGAAGAGCTGAAAGAAGCCACCGGTGAGTTGAAGCCCAAGAAGATCATCAAGCGCCTGAAGATCGTCGAGAGCTTCCTGGAATCCGGCAACCGCCCCGAATGGATGGTTCTGACCGTTCTGCCGGTGATCCCGCCGGAACTGCGCCCCTTGGTGCCGTTGGATGGGGGCCGTTTTGCGACCTCGGACCTGAACGACCTCTATCGCCGGGTCATCAACCGCAACAACCGTCTGAAGCGGCTGATCGAGTTGCGGGCGCCCGATATCATCGTGCGCAACGAAAAGCGCATGCTGCAAGAGGCGGTAGACGCCCTCTTTGACAACGGCCGTCGTGGCCGCGTCATCACCGGCACCAACAAGCGCCCGCTGAAGTCGCTGTCTGACATGCTTAAGGGCAAGCAGGGCCGTTTCCGTCAGAACTTGCTTGGCAAGCGCGTCGACTTTTCGGGCCGTTCGGTCATCGTGACCGGACCGGAGCTGAAGCTGCACCAGTGCGGTCTGCCGAAGAAGATGGCGCTAGAGCTGTTCAAGCCGTTCATCTATTCGCGGCTTGAGGCCAAGGGCCTGTCCAGCACCGTCAAACAAGCGAAAAAGCTGGTTGAAAAAGAGCGTCCCGAGGTTTGGGATATCCTGGATGAAGTCATCCGCGAACATCCCGTTCTTCTGAACCGCGCGCCGACGCTGCACCGCCTGGGCATCCAGGCGTTTGAGCCGATCCTGATCGAAGGTAAGGCCATTCAGCTGCACCCGCTGGTCTGTTCGGCCTTCAACGCCGACTTTGACGGCGACCAGATGGCCGTCCACGTGCCCCTCTCGCTGGAAGCCCAGCTGGAAGCGCGCGTCTTGATGATGTCGACCAACAACGTGCTGTCGCCGGCCAACGGCGCGCCTATCATTGTGCCGTCACAGGACATGGTTCTGGGTCTGTACTATGTGACGATGGAGCGTAAGGGCATGGTTGGCGAAGGCATGGCCTTCTCTGACATCGACGAGGTCGAGCACGCCTTGGCGGCCGGTGCGGTGCATCTGCACTCAAAGATCAAGGCGCGTCTTCGTCAGGTCGATGAGGCTGGCAACATCGTGTGGAAACGGTTCGACACCACGCCGGGCCGCCTGCGTCTGGGCAATCTGCTGCCCTTGAACATCAAGGCCCCGTTTGAGCTGGTCAATCGACTCTTGCGCAAGAAAGACGTGCAAACCGTCATCGACACCGTCTACCGCTATTGCGGCCAGAAAGAGTCGGTCATTTTCTGCGACCAGATCATGACGCTTGGCTTTACCGAAGCCTTCCGCGCCGGGATTTCCTTCGGCAAGGACGACATGGTGATCCCCGACACCAAGTGGACCATCGTGAATGAGGTCAAAGAGCAGGTCGCTGGCTTTGAGCAGCAGTATCTGGACGGCCTGATCACCCAGGGCGAAAAGTACAACAAGGTTGTCGATGCCTGGTCCAAGTGCAACGACAAGGTCACCGAGGCGATGATGTCGACCATCTCGGCGGTCAAATACGATGCCAATGGTGCCGAAGCCGAACCGAACTCGGTCTATATGATGGCCCACTCGGGGGCCCGTGGTTCGGTCACCCAGATGAAGCAGCTGGGCGCCATGCGCGGCCTGATGTCCAAGCCGTCGGGTGAGATCATCGAGACGCCGATCATCTCGAACTTCAAGGAAGGTCTGACCGTTCTTGAATACTTCAACTCGACCCACGGCGCCCGTAAGGGCCTGTCGGATACCGCGTTGAAGACGGCGAACTCGGGTTATCTGACCCGTCGTCTGGTGGACGTGGCGCAGGATTGCATCGTGCGCACTGTCGATTGCGGCACCGATAACGCCATCACTGCCGTTGCGGCGGTGAATGACGGTGAAGTGATTTCGCCCCTGGGCGAGCGCATTCTGGGCCGTGTCGCGGCCGATGATGTGATGGTACCGGGTACGGAAACCGTGATCGTCTCGCGTGGCGAGCTGATCGATGAGCGCAAGGCCGACATGGTCAACACTTCGGGCGTGGCTTCGGTTCGTATCCGCAGCCCGCTGACCTGTGAAGCCGAAGAAGGTGTTTGTGCCATGTGCTACGGGCGCGATCTTGCCCGCGGCACACTGGTCAACATCGGCGAAGCGGTCGGCATCATCGCCGCCCAGTCGATTGGCGAGCCGGGCACCCAGCTGACGATGCGGACGTTCCACATCGGCGGCGTGGCGCAGGGCGGCCAGCAGTCTTTCCTGGAAGCCAGCCAGGAAGGCCGGGTTGAGTTCCGCAATGCCAACATCCTGACCGACGTTCGCGGCGATCAGATTGTTGTCGGCCGCAGCATGTCGATTGCCATTATCGACGATGCGGGCCAGGAACGCGCCGTCCATAAACTGACGTACGGCACCAAGCTGCACGTCAAGGACGGTGCCCAGGTCAAGCGCGCCAACAAGCTGTTCGAATGGGACCCCTTCACCCTGCCGATCATTGCTGAAAAGACCGGCGTGGCGCGGTTCAAGGACCTGGTCTCGGGCATCTCGGTGCGCGAAGACACTGACGAAGCCACCGGCATGACGCAGAAGATCGTGAACGACTGGCGTTCCGCGCCCAAGGGCAACGATCTGAAGCCGGAAATCATTGTGATGGACCCCGCCACTGGCGAGCCCGTCCGCAATGAGGCCGGCGCGCCGATCAGCTACTCGATGTCGGTTGACGCCATTCTGTCGGTCGAAGACGGGCAAGAACTGCGTCCGGGCGACGTGGTGGCGCGGATCCCGCGCGAGGGTGCCAAGACCAAGGACATCACCGGGGGTCTTCCTCGCGTGGCGGAATTGTTCGAAGCGCGCCGTCCGAAGGATCACGCGATCATCGCTGAGGCCGACGGCTATGTGCGCTTTGGCAAAGACTACAAGAACAAGCGCCGCATCACCGTGGAACCGGTGGATGAGACGCTGCAGCCGCAAGAGTACATGATCCCCAAGGGCAAGCACATTCCGGTTCAGGAAGGCGACTTTGTCCAGCGGGGCGACTACATCATGGACGGCAACCCGGCCCCGCATGACATCTTGCGGATCCTGGGGATTGAGGCGCTGGCGAACTATATGATCGACGAAGTGCAGGACGTCTATCGTCTGCAGGGCGTGAAGATCAACGACAAGCACATCGAAGTGATTGTCCGCCAGATGCTGCAAAAGCTGGAGATCCTGGACAGCGGCGACACCACGCTGCTGAAAGGTGAACAGGTTGAGAAGATCGAGTTGGACGAGGAAAACACCAAGGCCCGCAACCGCGGCCTGCGTGAAGCCAAGGCCGAGCCGGTTCTTCTGGGCATCACGAAGGCCAGCTTGCAGACCCGGTCCTTTATCTCGGCGGCGTCGTTCCAGGAAACCACGCGGGTGCTGACCGAAGCTTCGGTCCAGGGCAAGCGGGACAAACTGGTCGGCCTGAAAGAGAACGTGATCGTTGGCCGTCTGATCCCAGCCGGCACCGGCGGGGCAACGGCCCGTGTCAAGAAGATCGCAGTCGACCGCGACCAGACCGTGATCGATGCGCGCCGAGACGAGGCCGAACAGGCTGCCGCCCTGGCTGCGCCGGTTGAAGTGGCCGAAGTGGACATCAAAGAGATGGACACTATGGAAAGCCGCGACTGATCGCTGTGCTGGCCTCAGTGACTGAATGAAAACAGCCCCCGCCGCCCGAAAGGTCGGCGGGGGTTTTTCTTACCGTTGCCCTCCTGCGGGTGGGGACGGCTAGCGGTTTCTCTGAAAAGCTTTTTCCTAATCAAAGCCAAGCCAGATAGTGATTTTCCCTATCCAATGTCTGGAATATAGGAATTACCAGTCAGCTCGCCACGCAAGGAGCGCCCAGAATGACCGTTGAATCCATTGACACGCTGATCATCGGCGGCGGCCAGGCCGGCATCGCGATGAGCGAGCATCTGGGCAAGCGCGGCGTGCCGCATCTGGTGCTGGAAAAAGACCGAATTGCGGAACGCTGGCGCACCGGGCGCTGGGATTCGCTGGTCGCCAACGGCCCGGCCTGGCATGACCGCTTTCCCAATATGAGCTTTCAGGGCGTTGATCCCTTTGCCTTTGCGCCCAAGGATCGGATCGTCAGCTATCTGGAAGATTACGCGCGCCAGATTGCAGCGCCGGTCCGCTGCGGCGTCACGGTCACCAGGATGACTGCGCGTGATGCAGGCGGTTTTCGGGCTGAAACCTCACATGGTGTGGTTGAGGCGAAAAATGTGGTCGTGGCGACCGGTCCGTTCCAAAAGCCGATCATCCCGACTGCGGTGCCCGAGACTGCGGGCATCTATCAGGTGCATTCGGCGGGCTACCGCAACCCCGATCAGCTGCCCAAAGGGGCGGTGTTGGTGGTGGGCGCGGGGTCATCCGGCGTGCAGATCGCGGATGAACTCTTGCGCGCGGGCCGCAAGGTCTATCTGTCGGTCGGCCCGCATGACCGCCCGCCGATCCGCTACCGTGGCCGGGACTTTGTCTGGTGGCTGGGCGTTCTGGGCAAATGGGATGCGCCGACCATGGCGCCGGGGACCGAGCATGTGACGATTGCGGTTTCGGGCGCGCATGGTGGCCGGACCGTGGATTTCCGCGCTCTGGCGGCGTGGGGCATGACGTTGTTGGGCAGGACCGGGGCCTATGAAAACGGTGTGCTGAAGGTGGCACCGGATCTGGCGCGCAATCTGGCGGCGGGCGATGCCAACTATCTGGCGACGCTGGATGAGGCTGACGCCTATCTTGCCGCCACCGGGACCGAATTGCCCGAAGACCCCACAGCTCGCCAGATCGCCCCGGATCCTGAGTGCGTGGCTAACCCGATCCTGTCGCTGGATCTGGCCAAGGAAGGGATCGGCGCGATCATCTGGGCCACCGGTTATGGGCTGGACTATGGCTGGCTGCAGATGGACGCCTTTGACGAAAAGGGCCGCCCCGATCACAAGGGTGGCGTCAGCAAGGTTCCGGGCCTGTACTTTTTGGGTCTGCCTTGGCTGACCCGCCGCGCCTCGCCGTTCATCTGGGGGGTCTGGCATGATGCTGGCCTGCTGGCCGCGCATTTCCCGCAGCAGAGTCTGGCCGCGGATCGCTGACCCGCGCGCTGTCTTTCCCTTTGACGACCGGCCTGCTAGCGATGCAGGGTTCACCAGTCAGGCTGTGAGGGGCGATGTCGGAAAATCTGCGCGGTGCCCTGTTCATGTGCATGTCGATGGCCGCCTTTACCATCAATGACACGTTCATGAAGGCGGTGACCGAGACCATGCCCTTGTTTCAGGCTATCGCCCTGCGCGGGGTGATCGCGGTGGCTGGCCTGGCCCTTCTGGGCGCGGCCACCGGGGCCTATCGCTACCGGATGGCGGCAAGGGATGCCCGGCTGATAACGCTGCGCTCCTTGGCCGATGTGGTGGCGACGGTGACGTTTCTGGTGGCCTTGTTGCATATGGATCTGGCCAATCTGTCGGCCATTCTGCAGGTCTTGCCGCTGGCCATCACGCTGGGCGCAGCGCTGATCTTCAAGGATCGGATCGGCTGGCGGCGGATGACGGCGATCCTGATCGGTTTCGTCGGCGTGATGATCATCATCCGCCCCGGCACTGCGGGCTTTGACCGTTGGGCGTTGCTGGGCTTGGGCTCGGTCTTTTGCGTGGTGGTGCGCGATCTGTCGGTGCGGCCGCTGCAGGGCCATGTGCCCTCGGCACTGGTCGCCCTGGGCGCGGCGGTGGCGGTGATGACGATGGGCTGGATCGGCACTGCCATCACCGGCTGGCACCCGATGAGCGATGGCCAGACCACCAAGATCATCGGCGCGGGGCTGTTTTTGATCGTCGGCTATCTGACCTCTGTTCTGGCGATGCGGCATGGCGATATCGGGCTGGTCGCGCCGTTTCGCTATACCTCGCTGCTCTGGGCGATTGTGCTGGGTTATTTCAGTTTCAACACTCTGCCGGACGGCTGGACCCTGATCGGAGCGGCAATAGTGATCGGGGCAGGGGTCTTTACCCTGCTGCGCGAACACGCTTTGCGCCGCCGTTTGACGCGAGCCTGACAGCGGCGCGATCCGGGGCGGATCACGTCTTGTCGCAGGGCAGGGCGGCCAGTTGACAACCCCGGCGACTCCCCCTATAGCCCGGCTCACCTTGCTACATGGATCGCGCGATCCGTAGCTTAGGTCAGAGCGCTTGAAGTGGTCACGATCCGGGCTTTCCGCCCCGATCCTCTGGACTCCCACCGCGTCATCCCTTGCCGGGGGTGGGTGCGGTGTTCGTGTTTTGCGATTCGCGCAAGGCACGTCGAGAAGCGGTGCCCCCGACGGCAAAGGGGGGCGAGTATCGAAACGAGGAATGTGAATGCCGACGATCCAACAGCTTATCCGCAAACCGCGGGAGCCGAACGTGCGGAAATCCAAGTCGATGCACTTGGAAGGATGCCCGCAAAAGCGTGGGGTTTGTACCCGCGTCTACACCACCACCCCGAAAAAGCCGAACTCGGCCATGCGGAAAGTCGCCAAGGTGCGTCTGACCAACAGCTTTGAGGTCATCTGCTATATCCCCGGTGAAAAGCACAACCTGCAGGAACACTCGGTCGTGCTGATCCGCGGCGGTCGTATCAAAGACCTTCCCGGCGTGCGTTACCACATCCTCCGCGGCGTTCTCGACACGCAAGGCGTCAAAGACCGTCGCCAGCGTCGTTCGAAATACGGCGCCAAGCGTCCGAAGTGAGGAGATAACAGATGTCCCGTCGTCACGCCGCCGAAAAGCGCGAGATCCTTCCAGACGCCAAGTATGGCGACAAGGTTCTGACCAA